>MNEU01000038.1 GCA_001917855.1 Armatimonadetes bacterium 13_1_40CM_64_14
CTTTGGGCTGTATATGCCGTATTGGCCGCGGCCATGGTCTACACGCATGATCTGGCGTTCTTTGTGCTCGCGGCACACGGACTGTGGGTGATTTCCTACGAGCGCCGGCATCTCGGCCGCTGGCTGCTCACCATGGGCACGGTTGCCGTCCTTTACGCCCCCTGGGGTCCGTCGCTGTGGTATCAGGTCATGCACGGGCCCACCTGGTTCCTGGGCCCCGTGTTAGGCGACAAGCCTCCGTATTTGAAGCTAAGCGATCTGGTCGGGCTCTTCGCGTTTGGTGGTTCGCTGTTTGGGATGCCGAGCTATTTCTTCAGCAACACATCGCTCACGCGACTGGAGCAGGTCTTGTTCCCACTGCCGTTTCTCGTCGTTGTGGGGTCTGGTATTGCGCTGTCGCACGGTCGTCGTCAGGTGGCCTTACTCGGGCTTTCACTGGCCCTTCCAGTGGGAGTAATGCAAGTGGTCGGCCTTTGGTTCCCTGCCTTTTTCGCTCGATGGTTCTCTTTTTTGTGTCCGTTTTATGCGATGCTCTTTGCGGGGGGGGCTTTCGCACTATCCCGCGCCATCCGTCCGCACTCCGACCGGATCGCCGTGTACGTCGTTTCGGCGGCCCTGCTTTTCAATATCGCCGGGCTGGAGCGCTACTACTTTGATCCCCAGCTTCACCCGTACCAGTGGCGTACCGCCGTGGCAACGTTATCGCGTAAAGTCGAGCCTGCTGATCTCTTGCTCTTCGGGGACAGCGGAAATGAAGCTACCTTTGCTTACTACTTCAAGGGACGCGCCTGGACTCGGCTGCTTCTTCCCGGCCCAGACCTTGAGGCCATCCGGGGACTTGGGTCTCACTTCAATCGAGTCTGGCTTATTGTTGCCCCACCTGCGAATCATCCCGCGCTGATTGATCAAACACTGTCAGCCTTACAAACCTCGTTTGTCCTGGTGGATGGAGGCGAGAGGACTCCTGGGGTGTATCCGTGGGTTTACCTCTTTGAGGCCCGGCCATCGCCACGACTCTGAGGGACCCTGCTCACGCGTACTCGTGATGTGGCGGTTGTCAAGGATGTGGTGCACCAAGTTAGGCAGCCCGTGTCCGTCCGAGTGGCCTACCAGAGTCCTTAAGCTGCGGGCGGGTCGCGGCAATTGAGTCATATCTTTTCGGCCGAGAAATCCCAAGAACCGAATTCCCCCTTCAGGGTGCCTTTCACGCCAGCACCGAGAGGAGTTAAGGGGCAGTTTCAGGCGAGACCACCTCAGCGGATTCCCCCCACCCGGACTATCCCGCCGGCGCGACGGATGCGCACCAGATGTTAAATACCACCGGGATGGTTTCCTTGGCCTCCCGGGGGACGAGGAAAGGGGTCTAACGGGCAGGCTGTGCGGGTAAGAAGAGGATTGTAGAGAAACCCTGCCTGGGTTTCACCTTGAGAATACGAAGAAGGAGGAACACGATAATGCTTCACTTCTTTACACGCAGGCTTCACAGCGAGCGTGGCTTTACGCTGATCGAGCTGCTGATCGTCGTCGCGATCATCGCGATTCTGGCTGCGATCCTGATCCCGAACTTCCTACGGGCCAGGGCGCAGGCACAGGTGGCGGCCACCAAGGGTAACCTGAAGAACGTCGCCACAGCGATGGAGAGCTACTTCGTCGACTTCTCGCAATATCCGGCGGCCGCAGGCTCCCTGTCAGCGAACTACACACGCGCGCTGCCGACCGACCCCTGCACGGGGGCTGCCTTCGGCGCCTCACCCGGCTACACGTACGCCGGTGTAGGCACCACCCCGTACACCGACTACGTGTTGCGATCTAACTGGACCGCGGGCGGATCGGGCGCACCATGCTACAACGTCGCCACCAGCAACTGGCAGTACTCGCCAGGCGGTGGTTTGAGCCCGACGCCGTAACACAAAATCAGTCGAACGTTCTCACGATGCGGCCAGCGTGGAATACCACCTGGCCGCATCTCTTTTCAGCGTGACGCGGGAAGAACTAACCTGAGACCCATGAGCGGGACCTGGTGGCAGATCCGACAAGTGCTGATTGTGGCCTGCGTGGCCACCATCCCGTTGCTTGCATGGCGGGGCACTAGCGTCATTGCTCAGACGCGGCGGGATCGGCTTGCGAAAGCGGCGTATGCGCGGGGCGTCGAGGCGCAGATGGACGGACGCTACGAGGCCGCAGCAGCGGCATTCCGCGACGCCCTGGCGTTCTCTCCGCGGGCGACCGGAGCGTACACCGCCTTGGGCGATGTCGAATTCCGGCGAGGCCACACGGATGACGCCGTGGCAGCATACCGTCAACTCATGGCCATCTATCCCTTTACGTACATCGGGGAGTTGCACCGCCAAGTCGGATTGTTCGAGCTCCGCGGCGACCGGCCAGAGGCCGCGGTCCAAGATCTTCGCCAAGCCGTCACGCTCGATCCCGAGGATTGGGTCGCCTTCTATTGGCTTGGGCACGCCTACGCTCGGGTAGGCGATTATGCGTCTGCCAAGGCATCCTGGAGCCGCGTCTTGCTGCTCAACCCGGACTATCCGCCAGCAGTGAGGCAGTTGAGGAATCTTGATGCAAAACATCCATAAGATTCACTCCCTGCAGCCAGAGGCCGTCGGGGCGGCCGTCGCAGGCTTTGTCCGCGCCGTCGCCATCACACTCGTCGTCACCGTGCCGTTAGTCGTGACCCCGTGGGGCGAGGCCGCGTACAGCTACGTCAAATCCGAGCTGACGATCGCGCTTGCCTTGATCGGGCTTCTGGGATGGATGGTCGTCTTTGTCACCACCCGGCACCCGAAGTGGCAGGGGACGTTGCCAGAGTTGGCCCTGTGGGCCTTCCTGCTTGCTGGGCTGCTGTCGACTGCGACCTCGGTGGACCCGTCTGTATCCCTGTTTGGTGGTCTAGGCCGCCATGAGGGTCTACTGACCATCTGCGCCTACGCGGTGTGGTACTTTATCGGCGTCCATTTCCTTGGATCGCAACGCAGGTATCAATCGCTTGCCGTGGCCGCGGGCATCGCGGCCACCGTCGCCATCGGATACGGCATCCTTCAGGTCTTCGCTCCCCCTCTGTTCGAGGGTGAGGCTTTCGTGAGGGAGTGGTACGGCAGACTCGGTATTCCGCGCGTTGGATCGACGCTCGGCGGTCCCCTTGTTTTCGGCGGCTATCTTGCTTTCATCTTGCCAATGGTGTGCGCGGTCGCCGCTGTGACACGGAGCCGCGTTCGCGTCGTGTGGCTTGCCGTCGCGTTCCTGGCGGTGATCGACGTCGCCCTCACTCTGACCAGAGCATCGTGGTTGGCCCTCCTCGCGGGCATGGGAATCTTCGTGGCCGCAGCAACGGGGATGACGTCGCGCACACGCAGGGTTGTTATCGGGGGTAGTGCGGTCGCCGTTCTCGCCGCCGCCCTAATCCTGATGGCTGTGGTTTCGACTCCGAGTCAGGTCCGATCTCGGGTGACGGCATCCGTCGACACCAGTGCGGGGTCGGTCGCCCAGCACATATATATTTGGAGACATGTCGCGCAGCTCATCCGAACGCGGCCCCTGTTGGGGTGGGGACTGGATACGCTCGGAGCCGTGTTCCCGTACGACCGCGAGTCTCTCGTCCGCTACTTCGGGCTCCGGCCAGTTACCGTCGACCGTGCTCACAATGACGTGCTCCAGGTTGCGGTTTCGGTCGGCATCCCCGGCGCGATGGCCTATGTCGGATTCTGGGTTCTCGTGCTCATGGAGGGGGTGAGGGTCTGGCGGCGTCACGCCGGGCCACCGCGTCTATTCGCCGCGGCGTGGCTGGGCGGACTGGCGGCATACTTGCTCCAGGCACAGTTCTCGTTCAGCACGGTGGCGATTACCCCGCTGGTATGGTTGATGGCGGGTGCGGTCTGTGCTTGGGAGAGTACGCCGGCAGACGTCGACCATCTAGACTCCCATGACCGCGATGACCCTGAGCACCACGGCTAACGGCGTTCAAGCCGCAGGGCGCGCTACGGTGCAATGCTTGCAAGGCATCTGAAGCACGGAGATAATCACAGAGGCCAAGAACCTCACGACACTGGACCAGCGGGGATTTCCGGGGCGGTCGGACTGCGGATCGCCAAGGTCACAGCGGGTTTCACAGACGCGCAATCAGGACCAAGTCTCGCTGCCACCTTTCCAATCTGTCGATATCCCGTTTCACGCCGTCGGGAAGGGTGCGGTAGTCCGTGACAACGACATACTTGGCTCCCTGGTCGCGGAACTGCGCGATCGATTCGGCTCCGAGTTGGTCAGGCCAGACGACCCACCCTTTTCGGTCTGCGTAGTACAGCAACTCCGGCGCCATATCCCGCCGATGGGGGACCGAGACGACCGGCGAGGCAGACGTATCGATCTCGCTGAGCCCCTTCGCTGCCTCGTACGCCGGATACGCATACATCCCGTACAGTGGTCCGAGGATCATCAGCGCGCGCGCGAACAGTAGGCCGCACAGCACGGCAGTGAGCGGGCGGAGGCGCGCAGATGAGTAGGTTCGATCCAGCACCAGCCCGATGAAGAAGGCACCTGCGGGCAGGAGGGGCATCTGATAGTAGGTGTGCACCAGGTTCCCGTTCGCCACGACAAACACGTAGGCTAGCGCCGCCATGAGCCAGAGGCGAAATACGGAATGACTGAGGGGGAAAAATAGGCCCGCGAGAAGCATAAGGAGTCCGGGTTCCGTGAAGACAAGCGTCCGAAATCGCTGGGCAAGCACCTGGTAGAACACGGGATTGGTCCACAGTTGGACGTTTCCCCATTTGTCCGTGCCGACCTGATAGGGCATCATCTTAACATCCGCGGCTAGGTGCAGGTACCCGTAGTAGGCGACGGCGGGTGCGAGGCTCAATAGCAGGAACGCGAAGAACCGCCCATCGGACACCAGTCCGCGCCAACCCTTCCTTGTCGCCAGCGCCACGAACACGATCAGGATATAGAGGTTCGACAGTTTCGCCAAAAACGCCAAGGCCGCAAAGACTGCCGCCAGGACATACTGCACCGTCGCCTCTTTCCCTAGATACGCGGAGAAGTGATAGACTGCCGCCAACGTGAAAAAGAGAGCCCCTGCCTCCGGCATGAGGACGCGGGAAAAGAAGACATTCAGAGGCAAGATTATAAACACGAAGCTGGAAAACAGGGCCAACCGCTCACCAAAGTGCAAGGCGACGAGCCGATAGAAGTAAACCACGGAACCTAGGGAAAACAGAATGGGCACGATCCGTCCCACCCAATCCCGGACGCCCCAGACGACGTAGAGCAGCGAGGTCAGAAACGGCGTTACCTGCAACTCTAATTCGACCACAGCGGGGCCTGAGCCGAATCGGTCCATCTCCGGTCGAAGGAGATTGAAGTGATCCCGGTAGAAGTTGCGGGCGACGGCTGCAGTATCTGTCTGTCGCCAGCTGTGATGGTCCAGGAACGGGTAGGTGACGTGGTAGAGCCGGAGCAGCAGGGCAAGCACCAGAATCAGCAAGATCCGATAGTGCGCTCGGAGCATCTGCTTCTTAGCCTCCCTCGCTTACGATCTGCCCGATTCGGTGCCGGTGTACCCTCGCGGCACCGCAGCCTGAGCGCACACGATACCCCCAATGAGGGCTGGGGCAATGCGGGAGCCAGTTCCGTGCGGACGAATCGCCCTCCCCCTTCTCCTGGCGGTCTTCCTACGCCTTCGAGAACGCTGCGTGTTTGACACCAAACCCGGGCACAGAAGGGAAGTAGGGCGGAGACAGGCGTGATCAGCACACGATCTCTTCAGACATTGTCGATGCGGGTGAGCGCCATTCGACCATCGTGGGAGTCGCTGGTCGTCGTCGCCACCGCGGTGATCCTGTGCGCCCTTGCAGTCAGCGACGGCGGCCGGGACCCGTTCGTGCTCACGGCGACGCAGGTTGTCACGTTCATCTTTCTGGCAATCCTAGTGGGGACCGGGAGAATCCACCGCTTCGCGATCACCCTTCCATTGCTCGCGATGGTCGCATCTATCGCCCTCACGTCCATCTCGGCGGTGCGGCTAGAGGCGAGCATCGGGGCTCTCCTGCAGTGGACGATGTACCTCGCGATTGTTCTGACGATCGCCTCCACGATTACTAGCCTCGCGGCGGCACAAAGGCTCCTAGATGGGCTGGTCGTCATCGCTAGCGGGCTGTGCCTCTTTGCCGCATTTACCTTCTGGGGGTCTGGCAACCCCCAGATGCGATGGTACTCGACGTTCTATTGGCCGAACCCTTTTGCCGCGTTCCTGCTGCTCGTCTTGCCCTTGGCGCTGATGCGCTTCCTGCACGCCCCCCGGCTGCGCGATGCCCTTGCGTACGGTGTCACGGCTGCCCTGCTCCTGGTGGCCCTTGTGTTTACGTACTCTCGGGGCGCCTGGATCGTGCTCGCGGCGGTCGCCCCCCTCGGCGTCATCATCCTGCGGCCACTCCGCTGGGGCACCGTGATCGGTCGGATCGCGATGCTCGCCGCCTTCGCTGGGGTGATGGTCGTTACGCTGCCGCATGCCGTTGCGCCGGTGAATACCGCCGGAGCGCTCGCCACGCGGGCAACATCAATCGTTGATCGGAGCGACTATTCGATTCAAGGGCGTCTGAACTTTTGGCGCGCAGGGATCGCAATCTTTCGGGACCATCCGCTGGTCGGGACCGGCCCCGGGACTTTTGCTGTTGTGCATGCCGCGTACCAGAAGGATGTCCGGTACTACGCCCGGGACGCCCACAACTTCTACCTTCAGATCATGGCGGAGATGGGAGTCATTGGGTTGGGGGCACTGGTCGCGTTGGGGTCATCGATCTGGACCATGTGGGGACGGACGCTGCGGGCAGCGGAGGGGAAAGAGGAATACCCGCTCCTCGTCGGAGTGGGCTTGGGGGTGCTCGCCTTCTCTCTCCACAGCGCTTTTGACATGGACTGGATGTTCCCCGCCATTCCCGCGGTAGCGTCCGGGCTTATCGGAGTGCTGGCGTGGTACGATGCATCGGCTGGATTCCACCGCACTGGGATGCTCGCGAGCGCGCCGACATGGGCGTACCTGACAGCGGGGTCGCGAGGTCACTGGTGGCGGGTGGCGGGCTTCTTGTTGCTTCTGATCGCTCTCGCGACGACGGGTGCCAACTGGGTGGCGCAACGCCACGCCATGTGGGCACAAAAAGCCGTCCAGCGCCGCGACTGGGCGACCGCCATCGGCCACTACGCTACGGCAGTGCGATGGGCCCCCTTCAGTTCGCGATATCTGGACTCATATGCGTGGACCCTTGTACAAACTCCCGACCCTCCACAACCCCTTGCCGCGGATCTCCTCCGCCGGGCCATGAGGGTCGATCGCATGAACGGGGCGCTGCCCCTGCACCTAGCGCTCGTCTTGACGATGGGACGATCCACCCCACCCGCGCAGCGCGAAGCGGAAGATCTGCTCCGCCACGCCCTGGAGCTTGACCGATTTAACCGACCCGACATTTACCGCGCCCTGGCCCGATTGTACCGAGACGAAGGACGGGATGACGATGCGGCACGGGTCTACCGCGAGGCGACCGTCCTCTACCCCGGCAAGAATCTCGGGCAGGGGTCTGCCCTGTACCTCATCCTGTGGCCTGAAGTCGCCAAGCTGTTCGAGGATGCGGCCGCCTTGAGTGCGGAGCGGGGCGACGTCGGGGAGGCGACGCGGTTTCTCGAGCAACTGCTCGCAGATGATCCGACGGTGGTGGACGCGGTTCTCCAGTTGAGCGCCTTGTACGTCCAGACCAACCGCACGGCCAATGCGCGCACGCTCCTGCAAGCGACCGTCAACCGGATCCCATCTGACCCCCGCCTCGTGGACGCTCTCAACCACCTCCGATGACGGCACCCATGCGTGTCGGCATCGATGCGCGGACGCTCGAACGCGAGGACAATCTTCGCGGCGTCGGGGTCATCGTCTGGCATATGATCCGGCATCTGCGGGCGGCCGGCGTTCACCTTGTGCTCTTCTTCAATCATCCGCCCGACGGAAGGCTGACATCCAGCGCGGATAGGCAGGTGGTGCTCGGATCGCTTCCAGGAAAGCAGGACCGCGCAGAGGCGACCACTCTCCTGCGGCCGATCCGAGATCTCATCTGGGAACAATTCTTGCTTCCGGGTGCCTTGCGTCGCGAGCGGCTGGACCTGTATCATGCGCCGGCCAACCGAGGCATCCCCCTGATTGGACAAGGGCGGTTCGTCGCGACCATCCACGATGTGATTCCGCTCGTCACGCCGTACTTTTTTGATCGCCGCACCAATCCGCCGATCATCACCGGAGCGTTGCGGGTCGTGGCATGGGTCGCGCTCGCTGTGGTGACGTGGAAATCCCTCCGGATCATCACCGATTCGGAGTCCTCCCGCCGGGATATTGCGCGCTTATTCCCGTGGGTCCGCGGCAAGATGACGGTCATCTACGCCGGGGCGGATCCTCGCTACCAGCGCGTGGAAGACGCCAGCGTGGTCAGGCGTGTCCTCGCGCGATACGCCCTGCCGGCACGGTTTCTCATCTTCGTTGGCGGGTTGGGCCAACGCAAGAACATCGCCGGTCTCCTCCGCGCATACGCCCATCTCGTGCGCGCGCTGCCCACCGCGCCCGCCCTGGTCGTGGTCGGGCGGCACAACACGCTGTACAACCCTCTGCAACAGATGGCCCGGAGCCTCCGCGTGGCGGACCGTGTCCACTTTCCTGGATTCGTTCCGACGGAGGACATGCCCGCTCTCTTGTCGGCGGCTGACCTGCTCGTCTACCCTTCATTCTATGAGGGGTTTGGGCTCCCCGTCTTAGAGGCGATGGCGTGTGGGTGCCCGGTGGTTTGCTCTCACGCGTCCGCGCTTCCCGAAGTCGGTGGTGACGCTGTCCACTACTGTGACCCTACCAGTCAGGAGGACATTGCCGACAAGATTCGGCAAGTCCTCGTTGACGGCGCGCTGCGGGCTCAGCTCGTGGAGAAGGGACTGCGGCGCGCAGGGGAGTTTTCGATGGATCGGATGGCTGCTGAGGTGCTCGGCGTCTACCGTGAAGTGCTTGGGTCTGCTGACGGCGTCGCGTCAGCCGGGAGCCGCCGCCCGATCTAGCCTTTCACATCCGCGCCAAACGCTCCAAAAGCTCGAGCACGCGTCCGGCCGATTCGTCAAAGTTGAACCGCGCGGCCCGCGTGAGCCCTGCCGTGCGCAGTGCCTGACAGCGGGTCGGATCCTCGATGAGGCCCCGAATGACCGCCGACCAGCCCGAGACATCGGCCGCCGGCACGAACTGAGCACTGTCGTCCGCGATCTCTCGGAGGACGGGGATGTCGGAGGCCGCGACAGGGATGCCGCTGGCCATCGCCTCGACCACAGGTAACCCGAATCCCTCGTAGATCGAGGGAAAGAGAAACAGCATCGCCCCTGCATACAGCCATGGAAGATCGGCGTCGGCGACGTAGCCGAGGATCCGCACCGACCCCTCATGCACAAGCGGGGATGCAATCCCGCGAATGTCCGCGTTCTTCCACCCATGACCTCCCGCCACGACCAGCGGCCACTGGCGGCGAAACGACTCCGGCAACGCGGCGAAGGCCAGCAAGATAGTTTTCAAGTTTTTTCGAGGTTCCAGAGTCGATACCGCAAGAAGGTAGGGGGTGGTCAACCCGAAAATCGAGGCGACCCGTGGACGAATGTCACCCGGCTCGTAGAGGTGAAACTGCGGGGCAACCCCGGGGTAGACCACGCTGATTTTCTCGGTCGGGATGGCGAGCCGCTCATGGAGGTCGTGAGCGGTGACACGGGAATCGGCAGTGATGTGCTGAGCGCGCCACAGTGAAGGGCGCAACAGGGTCCGCATAGTGAGGTAGTTATAGACTGCCATGGTTTCCGGATGGAGGACAGAGACTAGGTCGTGAACGGTGAGCAACATGGGAATCTGCGGCAGCAGGATCGGCAGCACAAACATCGGCCCCCAGAAGACGTCGATTTGCGTCTGCCTAATCAGCCAGGGGCCGTACAGCTGGAGCCAAAGGCTTCCCCAAAGACTTCGGTTCGTGCCCTTGGGGCCGCTGAACCCTCGCGTGCGCCAGCGACCGTTGGGGAGGTCAAAGGCCACCGGCCTGGGCGCGAACAGGACAAATTCATGGGTGTGGTCGGCGCGCGCAAGCGCGCCAAGCATCCCTTCCAGAAATCTACCGATACCTGTCCGCGGGCCGACGAGTGCGCGGGCGTCGATGCCCACTCTCATCCGCGGTCCGCCGCGCTGTTGACGGTGCGCTGAGTCCGAGGTTCTTGGGTTTGTCCTGACTGTCCGACAGGGTTCGGTGTGCGCAGACAGCGTTCGAACCGATCCACAAAGTGGGAGAAGGTTAGTTCGGCCGTTGCGTATTCGTATGCCGCATTCCCGAGGCGCGCGCGCAACTCCGGATCCCGCATGCACATCGCGATGGCATCGGCGATCGCGCGCGGGTCGGTGGCATCTACCTGCAATCCCGTTTCGCCGTGGCGGATAATCTCGGCCGGACCGCCGTGGTCAGGACCGATCACGGCCTTTCGCCAGAACGCCGCCTCAGGGAACACCAATCCGTAAGTCTCGTCCAAGGGCACGTAGATAACAAGCGCAGCGTACTGGTAGAGATCGGCAAGGTCATCGTCTGAGACAAAGCCCAATAATTCCACCGAATCGGCGATCCCGAGATCGCGTGCGCGCTGAGCGAGTGCGTTCTTGAGCGGACCCTCGCCCGCCACGACGTACCGCGCAAATGGCAGCGTGCCCTGGGTTTTGAGGAATTTGATCGCCTCCAGCACCGCGCCGATGTTCTTCTCAGGGTACAGCCGGCTCACCGTGAGCAGGTAAGGTTCTGCGTTTAAGGTGCTGCGGCGCCCCGTCCTGGAGGTGCGGCCGGCCGGGGGGGCCCCTAGCAAGCACGCCTGCACCGGGACCCGGAAGATCGTGCGGACCTGGCTAGCGATGAACTCGCTGTTGGCCAGAATGCGATCGAGCCGAGGGACCACCCGGAGGTCCATGGCGCGGGCGACGCTCAACTTCTGCTGGCCCAGTCGCGCACGGAGCCTTGCAGCGAAGGGGAGTGGGCGTGATCGTGAGGGCGAGGCGGGCTTGCGGCATTCCAACTGGAGGAGGTGGGAGTTGCACACCTCGGGATAGAAGTGTCGCACCGGTTCCTCGCAGAACCAGACGACGGGCCCGATCTGTGGGTTGAAGCGGCGGGCCCAATGGACCCAGTGGTATGCAGGGAAGTTGTGGGGGTTGACCCAGTCGAACCCCGTCAGAGAGTTGCGGAGCCGCCATCCCGCCACGATGAACTTGGCGGGATCAATGTCGTACCCGCCCAAGTCCAGGGTGATGATGCGGAATTGATGGCCAGCACGTGGGCCGTAATACCCCTCGTCATACGCCGATGTAAACACCGTGACGGCGTGGCCGCGGCGAACAAGCTCTTCGGCCAACCAGACCACGACGTTTTCCGCCCCTCCTTTCACGTCGAGGGAGGGGTGAACAATCGCTACCCTCATCGCCCGCTCCCGGTGAGCAACGTGGTCCGAGGACGGCGGAGGAGTGCCCGCAGAAAATCCACATCCTCCCGGCTAACTCCGTGCACTGCCCACAGCAATGCGGCATAGGCTGCGGCGTACACGGGGAGGGCGGCCAGCAATGGGTACCGAACAGCCACGAGGGCGACGGCCACGGTGGCCAGAGTAGGTTTGACCAACGCAGCCCCGTAGGCCAAGGGCGCAATCCGGCGCCGGATGTAGAACGTGCCGAGGAGCAGCCCCGCGGTCTCGGTGGCAACGGTGGCGATTGCGGCCCCACTCCCACTCCACCGTGGGATCAACAAAAGATTGAGGCCGATATTTAATAGGACCATCACGGCTGCGATATAGGTATTGACTTCGGGGCGGGGGGAGGCTGTGATGAGGCCGCTGGTTACCGACGATGCGAAGACGGCAATCAGCGTGAACACGAGAATCTGAAACACGCCGGCGGCTTCGGTGAACGCAGGGCCGTACAGGGCGGTTACGAATTGCGGGGCGAAGATGGCTCCGAACACCGCCGCCGGAATCGAGATGACGGTCAAGAACTGGATCGCCCGTACGCTGGCGCGCAGCACTTCTGCTGTGCGCTCAGACAGCAATCGGGCTACTGCAGGCAACGCCGCGCCCGCTAAGGTCAACGGGAGCAGGAGCCCGGCCTCCATTAACCGATAGGCCGCACCGTATTGGCCCAGCGCCGCCTGCCCCTTCATCGCGAAGAGCATGAGACTGTCTATCCGGAAGTAAACGACCACCAGAATCGCGAGGGATGCGAAAGGCCATGCACCGCGCAGGGTATCCTGGTAGGCCGCAAGATGCTGCTGCAACGCCGGTCGCGGTGCGTACAAGACGGCGAGCCATATGGCTGCTACCAGGGTGGCGATGTTGGTCCCTACCATCACCCAGATCACTCCCACCACACCCCACCCTGCCACGACAGCCACAATGCCACCGGCGGTCGAGATCGCCACGCCGACCACCCTGACCATCGCCTCATAGATCATGAGTTCCCGCGCCCGCAGGGCTGCGGTCACGAACCCGGGGAAAATCCCTAGCGCCAGGAGCAGGCTGCCGAGGAGTAGCAACTCGACCAGCGACCGGTCCGCGTAACGAACGGCGTAGAGTGCGAGGCCTGCAGCCACAAGACCCCCGAAGACAATACGGGTGCCGAGCACGGTTCCGGCTAGCACTGGACTGGTCTCACGCTGGGCCTGGCGGACGTAGAAGGCAGATAGCCCAAAGTCGCCGATCACTCCGAGGATCCCGACGACCGACATTACGTAGGTAAACTGGCCCAACTGAGTGCTGCCGAGGACCCGGGCAATGATAGGGGTGAGGAGGAGCCCGGTGAGCAGCCGGGCGACGTCTGCCCCCAACAGCACGGCGGTATTCCAGAAGATGCGCCGAGCGATGGACACCTTTAGCGCATCACCTTCGCGAAAAACTGCGCGAACGTTTCGATGATGTAATCAAGATCATCCACGGACAACCCTTGGTGACATCCGATGTAGAACCCTCGATGGGTCACGTGCTTAGCGACAGGATAGCGATCCTCGATGTCGCCGAACAGCTGACGGTAGACCGGCTGGCCGAGCAGGGGCATCAGGTACCGGGTCTCAATCCGATGCTCTTCGAGGTACCGGACCAGCTCATCGCGTGAAATCGCGGCATTGCGCAGCACGATCGGGTACATCATGAACGCGTGTTCGGTGGAGGGCCGAATGGCCGGCAACTGGAGGTGTTCTTCAAATTCTCGCAGGCCCATGGTCAGGTGTGTGGCGTTCCGTTGATGCGCGCCAATAATCTCTTCCCTCCGTTGTATCTGCGCCAGCCCCAACGCTGCTTCCATCTCGGTGGCGCGGTAGCTATAGCCTAGATGGATGAAAGAAAATCTCCGGTCGACGATCTCCCAGAGCTTCCGCGGGTCCTCGACCGCATCCGCGTCCGGGGCTAGGTAAATGCCGTCGCGGCCGTGATTGCAGAGGCTGCGTATCATCACCGCGAGGTCTCCGTCGTCGGTCAGCGCCAGCCCTCCGACACCCGTGACGATGAGGTGCGCGACGTAGGTCGAGTAGCACGCCACGTCCCCCCACGAGCCCACGGGCCGCCCCTTGTGGCGCACAAACATGGCTTCGCAGGAGTCCTCGATGAGACGAAGCTTGTGCTTTCGCGCGATCGAGACCACCGGCTCCATGTCGCAGGCCTGCCCGAACATGTGGACCGGCATGATGGCGCGCGTGCGCGCGGTAATGTGGCGTTCAATGTCGCGGGGATCGATCCCGAAGTAATCCGGCTCAATATCCACAAAGACAGGCTGCAGGCGGTTCTGGAGCACGATGTTGGAGGACGCGATAAATGTCATCGCAGGCACGAGGACCTCGTCGCCGTCAGTCCAATCGTGTGTTTCTTTCAATGCCTGCAACGCGACTTGCAGCGCGCTGGTGCCACTGTTGCAGAACACGGCGTACCTTCGGTCGTGTCCCTGGCCGAACGCCTGTTCAAACGACGCGGTGTAGTGGCCGTAGGAGAGACGCCCCTTGCGGAGGGTATCGAGCACGTACTGGATTTCCAGCTCTCCGATCGTGGCGTCGCCGACCCCAAGCTGGCGCGTGGGACGCGGGCTCATGCGCGGCCTCGCCAGTAGTCGAGCGAATCCTTCACCGTGCGCTCAAACGGAATCGTGGTTTGCCAGCCGGTCACCGCGCGGAATTTTGCACAGTCGCCGATCAGCACCGGGACATCGGAGGGCCGGAGCCGCAAAGGATCGGTCTCGACTTTGATGTCTTTGCGCGTTGACAGCGCCAGCAACATGCTCAGCACCTCTTTGATCGCGTAGCCCTTGCCGCTGCAGATATTGTAGACGTCCCCAGGAGCGCAGTGTTCGGTGGCCAACCAATACGCCTGCACGACGTCGCGGACGTCGGTGAAGTCTCGAATTGCGTCGAGATTGCCGACAGAAACCGCCGGGCGGTGGCGTTCTTTCTCGATATCGGCAATCTGTTTGGCGAAGTTGCTGACAACAAAGACTTCTCCCCGCCGGGGCCCCTCGTGGTTGAACGCGCGCGTGCGGATGATTCGGATCTTGAAGGACTTCCAGTATTGATAGCCCATGTAGTCCTGTCCAACCTTTGAGACCGCGTAAGGCGACATCGGCCGCAGAGGGTTCGACTCCTTGATGGGCAGTTCGTCCCGTTCCACTTGGCCATACTCCTCCGAGGAACCAGCAATCTGCACAATCGGGTCGTATCCGCTAGGCCGCAGATGCTTGATGGCTTCAAAGAGGTTGCACTGCCCCACGATATTGGTGTGGAACGTTTCCGCTGGCGAGTCCCAGGAGGCCGGCACGTAGCTTTGGGCAGCAAGGTGGAAGATCCGGTCGGGTTTGATCTTCTCGATCACGCGATAGACATTATGAGAGTCGGTGATGTCACACTCGTGGAAGGCAACTTTCCCCTCGAGATGGTCGGCGGCGTCTTCCTTGCTTCGCCACCGTCGCGTCCCATGGATTTCAACTGAGGGGTAATGGGCCAGGACATGGTCACCCAAGTGGCTACCAGCAAATCCTGTAATCCCAGTAATGAGGACTTTCACGGGTCTGCCTCCTCCGATGGTGGGGATCCGTGGCGTGAGCCTAATGTAGTCACCTACCCGATAGACGGGTATGGCAGGCGGGGCGATTCTCCTTCCCGGTTGTGTGCCGGTGGTGCATATTTGATCGGTCTGCCGACCTGGGAGACGGTCCCATCCCCTCGGAGACGCCTGACGGGGAAGGCTAGGGGGACGCGATTGACGTGTTTCCTTGCAGCAGTTCTTGATGAACGCAAGGAGACGCCGGCGAGGTCCTGTGACGGATCGAGGAGCACCGCAGCGGGACGGGCGCAGAACCTCCAACAGGGTTATGGTCGGTCCATGCATACGGCGGGTCTTCGGTGCGATTCTCGATATCGGATAGAGCCCGTATCCGGGGCACGCCCGATCCCGCGGGAATCGGTCGTACTCGTGCGGGCTGCGGATGTCAGTGCCGACTCGAAGGTGTGCCGTCACGAGGACTGCCGGGCGCTGTGATCATTTCCAGCATCCGCGCGGGATCCCGCGGTGGAGATGGGAAGAGGTACATGCTCTGGGAATGACCGAAGTCAAATTGCCTGCACATGGCAACCGGGAAAAGGACCCAGACTCAGCCGACGGCGGGGGGGCGTCGCACCAGACTATGGTCGGGGCTTGTCGGGCATGCCCAGGGTGAGGACATGCTCAGCGAAGGGCGCCGTCGACAATTCCGCGTGTTGCTATCAATTGTGCTGGACAGTTGCACGATTGTGGCGGCGTTTTCACTAGCCTACTTGTTACGGTTCTACTGGGAAGTGGTCCCGGCCCCCGACTCCCCTCCCGCGCAACCGTACTTTGCGCTCTTGCCTGTGCTCGTTCCGGCGTGGATAGCGATCTTCGCCGCATACGGCTTGTACCGCGACCGCCTCCAGGGGTTCTTCGATGAGGCCCTCCGGGTGGCAAGCGCGGTGTCTGTCGGCCTTATGATGCTGCTGGCTGGGTCCTTCTTCTACCGGCAATTCTCCTACTCGCGGTTGTGGATTCTGTTTGCTTGGGGTCTGAGCATTGTGCTCGTGCTCGTCACCCGCGGGGTGATGCGCATAACCCATCGCGCCCTGCGGGCCCGCGGCGTAGATGTTCACCGCGTGCTGATCGTCGGCACCGGAGCGGAAGGCCAAGATCTCGCCCGGGTGCTGCGTGGACACCCGGAATTCGGCCAACGCCCTGTTGCGTTCGTGGACGGCACTTCTGCAGGCGAGGTCGAGGGCCTCCCGGTCGTGGGCCGTCCGGAGGAGGTGTTGGTGGCCGTACGAAATACGTCCGCCCACCGCGTCATCATCGCTCTACCGGCAGAAGCGCGGCAGACCATTCTGCGGGTAGCCGCGGCCTGCCAGGAGGCCGGTGTGCCATTTGGCATCGTGCCGGATCTATATACCCTCATCGCGAGTGGCGCTCAGATTGAGCTCGTGGACCGGCTGCCGCTCCTGACGCTCCACGGTAGCCCGCTGACTGGGTGGGGCCGGCGGCTGAAGGACACGTTCGATGTCGTCGGGGCGTTGGTAGGACTCATCCTCTCCGTCCCGCTATGCGCCGTGATTGCGGTCCTGATCGTGACGGATACCGCCGGGTCGGTGTTCTATCGTCAGAAGCGCATCGGGAAATCGGGCGTGCCCTTTTACGCATGGAAGTTCCGCACCATGGTGGCCGGCGCTGATCACCATCTCGAGGACAACGCAGGGCTGCGCGAACGTTTTGCCGCCGCTTTCAAGCTGCTTGATGATCCCCGGGTGACCCGCATCGGTCGCTGGTTGCGGCGGACGAGTTTGGACGAACTCCCCCAGCTGCTCAATGTCCTGAGGGGGGAGATGAGTCTGGTCGGGCCACGGCCGATCGTGGAAGATGAACTACAGAAGTATGGCCCATGGGAACGGCGCCTGCTGTGCGTCAAGCCAGGTCTCACGGGACTGTGGCAGATCCTGCGCCACCACCGGCCGGACTATGCCCAACGAGTAAGTCTGGACATGTACTACATCGATCACTGGTCGGTCGGTTTGGACCTCCAAATTTTGCTGCGAACATTCCCGTCCGTCATCGCCGGGCGGGGAGCCTACTAGTCACGGCGCGCCGCGGCAGTCAGGACCGTCGGGCCGCTGGACATGTTAAAGGATTGCGGCTCAGCCGAATAAGTGGGGGCTGAAAGTGCAGATGGACTCCCTCGCCGAACCTTCGGCCTCCAGGATGGATCCGCGCCCGGGCGGCCCGGTGGCGTTCGGTCTGCAACAGCTGCGCGTCGCGCTCATCCACGATTGGCTCATCACCCTGGGTGGGGCCGACCGCGTCCTGCTCGCCCTGCATGACGTGTTTCCGCAGGCTCCCGTGTTTGTCGCGCTCCACGCGTTGGGTCGGTTGCCGGAGTCGTTTCGTCGGCTGGACGTCCGTGCCACGTGGTTGCAGCGCCTTCCCGGGGCGACGCGACGCCACCGTTGGCTGGTTCCCCTCATGCCGTTCGCCTTTGCGCATCTGAACCTCCGCGGCTACGACGTGATCGTGAGCAGCAGCCATGCCTGCGCGAAGGGAGTGGTCGTCCCCCCCGGGGCGATCCACGTCTGTTATTGCCACACGCCAATGCGCTATGCGTGGGACCTGTCGCAGGAGTATCTGGCCACGACACCAGCCATCGCGCGGCCAGGGGCTCGGGCCGCGCTCGCGTGGTTGCGGCAATGGGATCGGGCCACCGCTCAGCGGGTAGATTACTTCATCGCTAACTCGCACTTTGTGGCTGGGCGAATCCGCCAGCACTACGGCCGCGAGGCCACGGTGATCTATCCGCCGGTCGACACCGAGTTCTTCACCCCCGCCGAGGGCGCCGCGTTTCCCCGTGTCCCATCATCCCCGCACACGTCCAGCAGGGGGCCCGGCGAGCAAGACTTTTATCTGCTTGTCTCGCGCTTAGTCGGATACAAGAGAGTCCGCGTCGCCGTTGAGGCGTTTAATGAGTTGGGACGGCCGCTTGTCGTCGTGGGGGACGGACCTGAGCGGAGGCGGCTGAGGGCGGTGGCGCGAGGGAATGTCCGGGTTGTCGGCGAGGTCTCCGATAGGGTGTTGCGAGGGTACTACAGGCAGTGCCGGGCCCTGGTCTTTCCCGGCGAGGAGGATTTCGGCATGGTGCCTGTCGAGGCGCAGGCGTGCGGACGTCCCGTCATCGCATACGGACGCGGGGGTGCTCTCGAGAGCGTCGTGGACGGGGTCACGGGCATCTTCTTTAAGGAGCAGACGCCCGAGACGCTGGCCGCCGCCGTGCGGAACGCCGATGATGTCAGATGGGATGGCGCGACTATTCGCCGCCATGCCCAGCGCTTTTCCCACCAGCGGTTTGTCACGGAGATGATCAAATTCATCGGCGCTGTGGCGGGAGGGACACCCGCCGGTGATCCCTCCGAGGCGAGGATGCATCCGGATGAACGATAAAGGGCTGCCCCTCCACGGTTCGCACGGGTCCACCCATCCCTCGTCTGTCGCCAATCCCGAGGTGGGGCAGATGGCGTCCGGCCTCGACGCGCTCGTGGGGAATCTCGAGCGCGTGGTGGTGGGCAAGCGCGCAGCGCTTGATTTGGCTGTCACGGTACTACTGGCTGGCGGCCATCTGCTGCTCCAAGACGTCCCTGGTGTTGGCAAAACCATCCTGGCGCGGGCCCTGGCCCGGTCCATCGGCGGGACGTTTAAGCGCATCCAGGCTACTCCCGATCTGTTGCCATCTGACATTACAGGAGGGATGGTCTACGACGCAGGGCGGGGAACGTTGCGCTTTGTCCCTGGGCCGTTGTTTGCGAACGTGGTCCTCGCTGACGAGCTCAACCGCGCCACCCCACGCACGCAGGCCGCGTTCCTAGAGGCGATGGATGAAGGGCAGGTCAGCATGGAGGGAACGTCCCACGCGCTGCCGCAGCCATTCCTGCTGATGGCGACACTGAATCCTCTTGAGCATCACGGGACGTTTCCGCTGCCCGAAGGACAGCTCGACCGTTTCTTAGTGTCCGCCTCTTTAGGCTACCCACAACCGAATGATGAAGTCGAGATTATCGCCCGCCAGCAACTGACACACCCGCTCGATGCCTTGCAAGCTGTCGTCGCCCCCTCCGATGTGCTTCGCTGGCAGCGCCAGGTCCGCGCCGTCCGCGTGGATCGTTCGCTCATGGAATATGCCGTGGCCGTCGTCACCGCTACCCGCACACACCAGGAGGTGGCGCTGGGCGCCAGCCCGCGGGCGTCGGTTGGGTTGGTGCGGTTAGCCCAAGCCTGGGCGCTGCGCGACGGGCGGGAGTTCGTCCTGCCGGATGATATGAAACGCCTCGCCGCGGGGGTACTTGCGCATCGGCTCGTCGTGCGTTCCCGCACTGTGTCCGCCGCCACGGTTATCGACGACATCCTCGCCAGTGTGGCGGTGCCTGTGCTCGCTGGCTGAGATGCCCGCAGCGTCTCCTGCAAGGCAAAGTGTGACTCAAGATTGGATGCACCGGGTCCATGAAACAGCGTCGACGTAGAGAGCCATGAGACCGACAAGCGACGCGATCGCGATCGCGGTCTTGGCGGCGTTCCTGTTATTTGTTGCCATCAACCTGCAAGCCGGGTGGGTCTTTGGTGTGGATGCCCTGCTCATCGGGTTGCTCATGGTCGGTTGGCTGTCCGCGCGCGCCACTCTTCGCGGTGTGGCCGTGAGGCGACGGATGGTGCCGGAGGCGTTCGAAGGCGAGGCAATCGCTGTCACGCTCACGGTGACGGTGCGCCACGGACGACGTTACTTCCTGGAACTGCGCGACGCGATCCCCGGCGTCACTGCAGCCGCGTCGGTCATCCCGGTCTGCGACAGCCGTTCCCCTGCCGCCGTGACCTATCGGACCACGGCACAGCGACGCGGCGTGCATCAAGCGGACGCAGTCGACCTCCAAACCGCCGGGCTGGCCGGACTGTTTACATCGCGCCGCCGTCTTGAAGCGCGCAGCACCCTCACCATCTTCCCGCGGTACTGGCCTCTCGCAGAATTTCCCCTGCCCGGGACCATCTCGGAGGGTGAATCGACCCCGTTGCCTGCTCGCGAGGGATTAGAGATCACCGGTGTGCGAGAGTTTCGGGACGGCGATAGCTTGCGCCACGTCCACTGGCGCAGCACTGCCCGGCGCGGCACCTTAGTGGTCCGAGAGTTTGAGCGCTCGGGGCGCCAGCCGCTCGCGCTTCTGCTGGACACGAGTTCGACGGCGTATACATCTGCAGGGGGAGGGGAGGCGTTCGAAGATCTGGTCCGGGCTGCGGCTTCGATCGCCTTCGCGGTAACGCAGGCCGGCCACGATGTGCAACTTGTTGCTGCCACCAGGCAGACGCCGCTCATCGCCGTGACGGGATGGGCGCAGGCCCTCCACTGGCTCGCCCGCGTGCAGCCGGATGGGCAGCTACCGCTGGCCGAGGTCTATGCGGCCGCACTCCCTCCGGGGGCAGGGGTCGTGGTCTGCTCCCCGAGTGCTGACGCGGTCGCGATGCTCGCCCACCGGGGCGTCGCGGTGGCAGCAGTTCTGGTCGATGTGGCCTCGTACGCCGAGTCCCAGTCAGCTCCATCGGCGAGAACTGCGCACCCGGTCGCCAGCAGGGGAGGGAACGGGACACATCTCGACGACTCGACCGCAGCCGGCGAAATGCTGCTGGAGGCACTCGGAGTTCCCTGCGCTGTCTTGCGGTGCGGTGAGGAGGTCGGGGCATGTCTGCGCTCGCTCACTCACTGAGCCGTCTCACCCGCCGATTCCCGCGTCCTGCGCCGGAAGACTCCCGAGTGGTGCGCGTCGCCACGCTCCTGGCTGTACTCGTCGCCGTGGCCGCTGTCGCCATACAGGAGGAATTTACCTCGCAGGCGATTCTGGCCGCCGGGGGTATCGTGGTGGGATACGTCGTGAGTTACCTGCGCCGGCGAGGATCGAACTGGTGGTTGAAAATCGCACTCACGGCGGGGATCCTCTTTGCGATGCGCGAGTTCTTTGCGGCCCTGGTGGCTAACCCTTACGACCCCCGCATCCCCCTGGTCCAACTATTCTTGTGGCTCCAAGTACTGCACAGCTTCGACCTGCCCGCCCGCAAGGATTTGAAGTACTCACTGGCCAGCGCGGTGATTCTTCTCGCAATCGGTGCCGTGTATACGCGCGCCACGACATTTGGATGGTTCCTGGTCGTCTTTGTTCTGGCCGCGGCAACAGCGTGGATCGCCCTGCAGGGCAGGCAAGCGAGACTTCCTCTGCGGATCCTGGTCCGCCTCGGCGCGCAGCTCAGCGTCGGCGTGCTCCTGTGTGCAATGGCGGTTTTTGCGTTAACTCCGCGGAGCGAAGGCCTCCGGCTACGCTGGATGCCTGTGTCCCCGCACTTGCCCTGGATGGGGCGTTTGCATGCGGGGATCGTCAATCCCGCATACCCCGATGTCGCCGGGCGCGACCCGGAGCAAGAGCCGGCAGTCTTCAATCCGCAGGGATACGTGGGGTTTTCGACCTTTGTCGACCTACGGCTGCGCGGCGTGTTGACCGACACGCTGGTGATGCGCGTCCGCACCACACGACGGGCTTTCTGGCGCGGTCTGGCCTTCGATGCGTACACGGGCCGGGGGTGGAAGATGACCGACCGGACGGTCAACGAATACACATCCGATCAGCCCCGCATCGTTCCGCAGCTGGGACCTGACGAGCCCTGGCCGGCCGGGTCGGAGCAAGTCGTGCAAACATTCTACATCGAAGCCGAGCAGCCGAATGTGATCTTTGCCGCCTACCGCCCCTTTGAACTGTACTTTCCGACCGGCGCGATCGGCGTCGACCGCTACGCGGGCCTTCGCAGTCCCGTCATGCTCGAGACGGGTGTGGTCTACAGCGTGATCAGCCGCGTTCCCGAGCCGACCAATACGTTGCTGAAACGCGCCCGCGGGGAAGTGCCGTCATCCGTGGCGGAACGGTACGTGGCGCTGCCCCCGATCCCCGACCGCGTGCAGCGTTTGGCGGACGACCTCACCGCAGGGGTGGAGAGCCCGTACCAGAAGGCACGGGCCATCTATCACTACTTCCAGAATGGGTTCACATACACGCTGCAGGCGCCAGAGCTTCCTGAGGGTGCAGATGCAGTGGATACTTTCCTGTTCGTCACGCGTCAAGGATCCTGCGAGATGTTCGCCAGCGCGATGGCGGTACTGCTGAGGGCTGCGGGTATTCCGGCGCGCCTCGTCACCGGATACGCGACCGGGACATACAACATCTTGACGGGATACTATGAGGTCCGCAACTCCGATGCCCACGCCTGGGTGGAGATCTTCCACCCCGGCATTGGGTGGCTGGAAATCGAAGCCACCCCGAGTTTTGAATCGGTCGTAGACTTCGGCCAGCAGCCCACAGGCCAGTGGCTCGTTCGCGATGCGGCTGAATGGGCGGTTGGCGCTATCGTACGGTCAGCCCGTGCGCTGTTGGGCCCCGTGGTCGGGGGCGGGAGCGTGGCGGTACTCGCGTTCGTGGCGGCAGGCCTCGCGGCCGGATGGGCCGTACGGTTCCGCCGGCGGAGCTCCACGCGGGGACCCCGGGACCGTATCGAAGGAGACTACCATGCGATGCTGCGGGGGCTCGCCCGCTGGGGGTTTGTCCGCAGCCCGGCTGCGACGCCCAGGGAATTTGCGGCAGCCTTGCCGATCGCGCTGCGTTCTTCTGCCGGACGAGTCACCCGTCTATTCGAGGCCTTCCGATACGGACACGAGCCGAGTAATCCACGCACGGAAGGGATGTCGCGAGCAGCCCTGCACGAACTACGGGAAGATCTGCGTCGATCACGAGGTCGGGCAAGGCGACCGCGACCGCTGGGACGCACTCCGTGATCTGGTTCAGATGCCGAACCGCTGCCATCGGTGTGTGAGGAGAGACGAATGAATCTTGTCGTGTCGACCGTTTTCGTCTTCATACTGGGAACCATTCTCGGTAGCTTTCTCAATGTGGTGATCTACCGGTTGCCACGAAGGCTCTCCGTCGTGAGGCCCGGGTCGCGCTGTCCCCATTGTCAGACCCCGATCCGGTCGTACGATAACATCCCGCTGGTGAGTTTTCTCATCCTCCGTGGACGCTGTCGAACCTGTCGCGCCCTGATCAGCTGGCGATATCCGCTGGTGGAAGCAGCGGCGGGAGTACTCCTGGCCAGCCTGTGGGTGCACTTTGCCCCATCGGCAGCGTGGGTGCCGTTTATCGCGGACGCGGTGTTCGCCCTGATGCTTGTTGCGGTGTTCTCGATTGACCTTGACCACCAGATTGTCCCCAACGCGATTACGTATTCGGGTCTTGCAGTCGGATTGCTGCTCGCGATCCCGCAGGGGCGGGCGGTGCCCTCAGTCCTCTCCGCGCTTGGGGCCGGTGCGTTCTTCCTGCTGATCGCGATCCTCAGCCGCGGGGGCATGGGCGGGGGAGACATCAAGCTCGCCGCGATGATGGGCGCGTTCTTGAGCTGGCCGGCTGTCGCCGTGGCCCTCCTGCTCGCGTTTACCCTCGGGGCTGGCGGAGGCTTGGTGTTGATGGGACTCCGGAAGCGAACACGAAAGGACCCGATCCCCTTCGGGCCATCGCTGGCTGTCGGCGGTGTGATCGCCCTATTTGCTGCGGATGGACTTCTGCGCTGGTACCTGAACGCACCGTAGCCGTGTAATGTCGAATCGGGGCAGAAGAGCGGCAGCATCTGGCACAGACCGCTCGGTGTGGTGTCTATGCCAGAAATTGGCGGGGTATGACGCAATGAGACCCACTAGCCGAGCCACACCTTTGCTTCTAGCCGGACGCGATCGTGCCGGGCAATCCGGGGAGTCAACGGCTTCAGATGTTCCCGACCCGGCAATGAGCTGTTCTTAGCGGTGTACTTGTACAAACGAGCGTGAGGGAGGACTCGGCCAAGTCGGAGCGCCCATCTGCTCGTGATCACGAGCCGTAGTCAGATTCAAATGACAGGCGTCAACGGCAACCGTACTCCTAACCGTCGAACGTGCGGTCGTAAAGAGTTTCAAAGAGAGCGCTGTTCGGACCTGAAACTCGTCAGCAGGTGGCCTTCTCAAAGCGGAAACAGAGTCGCCCGTGCCGGCATTGAATGTGGACTGAGACCTATCTGGTCCGGGCAGGAGAATTCTGGGCGGTTCTATGGAAGTTGCAGGAATCGCGGGTAGAGGTGTGATAGAGTAGCCTAGCGTGGCGGACCCGAACGCAGGTTCTTCCCGGGGGCAGTAGATGGCTCTCTTTGGTGCAAAGTCTTTTGTGGGGCTGGATATTGGCAGCCACGAGATCAAGGTCGTCGAGCTTGGTCCCGCCGGCGGCCGCTTCCGGGTGCTCCACATGGGCTCCGCCGACACGCCTCCCGGGGCGGTGAAGGAAGGGGCCGTGGTTGAACCCCAGGCTCTCGGGGTGGCCATCCGGCAGGCCGTGGGGAAAGCCGGGATCAAGCCGGGCCGCGTGGTGTCGGCCGTCGGAGGCCAGGCCGTCATCGTCCGGGAGCTGAAGCTGCCGCCGATGCCTGAAGACGAGCTTAAACAGGCTGCCCGCTTCGAGGCCGAACGGTACATCCCCTACGGTGTGCGCGAGGTCAATATGGACTTCGACATCATCGGGGAAACGACCGAGGAGAATCAACGCCGGATCGTCGTCCTACTCGTTGCCGCTCGACGCGACGTCGTCGACAAGCACGTGCAGGCGTTGGAGGCTGGCGGACTTGCTCCCTATGTGCTGGACGTGGAATCCTTTGCGGTGATTCGCGCACTCGACGCCCAAGCCCAGGCGACCGCGGCTCCACAAGCGCCGGGGGGAACGGCGGGGGCCGCCTCGGTCTTCGTCGACCTGGGGGCCGAAACCAGCGACATCGTCATCACCGAAGGGGATCAGCTCCGTCTTACTCGCAATATCAACATTGGCGGAGACGGCTTGACCAAGGCCATCGCCACGCGCCTCGACATGGAGTTCCAGTCCGCAGCCCAGGTCAAAGAAGAAAAGGGCGTTGTCGTCCTGGAAGGCGAACCGGCCCCCGACGACCGCACCGTGATGGCGTTGCACGAAGCGATGCTGCCGATCCTGGGCGACCTGGCGACCGAGGTCCGCCGGTCGATGGACTACTTCCAAACACGTTGGCGGGAAAGCCGTGTGGGGCGCGTCGTTCTCAGCGGAGGGACGGCCCGTCTGACCAACCTCGATCGCTTTCTGTCCCTAGAACTCGGCGTAGAGACAGTGATCGGCGATCCGTTCTTGCAATGTGAGGTGGGCGAGCGGGTGCTTCCGGCAGCGCAACGCAAACAGGTCGGTCCGGCGATGGCCACGGCCGTCGGATTGGCGCTGCGGGGAACCGTCGAACGATGATCAAGATCAACCTCCTCCCCAAAGAGCGCATCCGCCGAGTCGCGGTTGCGCCTCGCATCCTGGTCGGGCTTGTCGCCGTCGTCGTGGTGGCCGGATTGGTGTTGGCGACGCTGTATCTGAACGTACAGAACGCACTCGTCCGAGCTGAGGTTGTCCAGGTCAGCGCGCGAATCGACGAGCTCCGGCCCCAGGTGGCGGAGGTGGAAGCCCTCCAGCGGCAGATCAACGAGGCCCGCCGCAAAGAGCAGCTCCTCCGTCAGATCCAAGCTATGCGCATCCCGTGGGAGCGAGTGATGAACGAGCTGCGCAAGATTCTGCCGACGGACGTGTGGTTGATCCACATTGAAGCCAAAGGCGACGGCACCCTCACGTTCAACGGATTTGGGCTGAGCTACGAATCGGTGGCGCGGTTCATGGTCAACCTCAACGGCTCGCCGGTCTTCCAAAACGCCGATGTCGTCATCGCCCAGAAGCAAGACATCGGCAAGTTGGCCGTAATCAACTTCTCGGTGACCGCGCAGCTCGCCCCCCCGGGGAAGGCAGCCGCCCTCCCATGAACCGCCGCGAACGCATTATCTTAATGGTCATTTTCCCGCTCGGGGCGCTCTTGCTCTTCTATTACTTCGTCTATTCACCCAACCGGGCGGAACACGCCCGTCTCCAAGCGCAGCTCCAGCAGCAAAGGGCCGAACTGCAGCGCATGGAGGACACCGCGCGTCAGATTACCCGGCTGCGAGCAGAGTTCGCCCGTTTGCAAGCATTCGTCGCTGAGCTTGAGACGAAGCTGCCCGCAGAGAAGGACCTGCCGGCGTTGCTCGTGCAGTTGGAACGGTTGGCGAGGTCGCTGGCACTCAACCTCGAGGCGATCCGCCCCGGTCCGTTGGAACGGCCAAAGCCACCTTCGGGTGGTGCGGCACAGCCACCCGCAGCGCAGGTGGCGCCAACGTATCTTACCCTCCCGATCAACCTCACTATTAGGGGAACGTTCGAGCAGGTAGTGAGGTTAGCGACTTCCTTGAATGACTTTCCGCGGATGATCGCCATCCGCGACATCGCCTTGAATCCTGGGCAGCTGCCCGAGCTCTCTTGGGCCGTGAACGCGGTGACCTTTGTGTTGCCGGGGGGGGCTCGGTAATGGCCGCGTTAGTCGCGAGAGTCCGTGCACTGTTTCAGAAGAATCCCCGGATCCAGTATGCATTGGTGGGCGTGTTGCTTATCGTCGCGATATATATTGTTCTCCGATCGTTCGGAGGTGGAGCGCGTGCTCCAGTGACCCGGACTCCGCCGGCCGCCCCATCGGGGCCAGCCGCAACCCCAGCACCCGGGTCACCCACCCCGCCAGCGCCTGGGGGTGGGGCACCCGCACCTGTTCCTCCCACCCCTAAACCGCCCAAGGAGGCCGTGGTGCCCTCTGGGCCTACAGGCCGACCCGACCCCTTCATTCCGTTGTTTACAACGCCCGGACCGGGCCAGACGCTACCGCCGCCTCCATTCCCGGGACAGCTCCCGCCTCCACCCTTGCCCGGGCAAGGTGCTCCTGGGTTTCCGGGCGGGGGAATCGCGATCACCGGGATCGTGGGGGATAGCCGGGCTGTGGCGATTGTTAACGTGGGGGGGCGGACTGAGATCCTCACTGTTGGGGAACAAATTGGCGATATGCGAGTGGTACGGATTGACCTTACACGACGCGTCGTGACCTTCTTGCAAGCCGGTCGGCGCTTCGATGTGCCCATGGGAGGTGAGTGAAACCACCATGTTTGTCCGAGCGTCAGGCATGCGCATCACTCTGATCTCACTGGTGGTAGCTCTGCTAGTCCTGCCCTCATTGGGCACGCCGTCGGTTCTCGCCAGTCCCTTGCGCGTTACTCAGGTGACGGTCAAGGATTTAGATAATCGCCTTGTGGTCGGGATCGTGGCGACGGGGCAAATTCTGTTCAACGTAACGGAGATTTCAACTCCCCTTCCCCCCCGTGTGGCCATCGACATTTTGAATGCCGTCGCTGATGAACGCATTAGGGTGACCAGCGAGGTCAACAAGGGGAACGTGTTAAGGGTCCGCGTCGGTCAGTTCCAGGATAGCCCGGCCATTGCGCGGATCGTCGTGGATCTGGCCCGCCCCGTGCGGGCCCAGGTACACCTCACCTCGCCCACCCTGCTCACCGTCAGCCTCCCATTGCACCAGGCGGCGGAGGTTGAAGCCACAGCCGCACCGTCCGCGCCAGTTCCAACACAGCTGGGGGTCGCAGCCCCAACGGCAGGCGCAGCCCCAGGGACGGGTCTGATTCGGACGGCGCAGCCGCTGCCGCCGCCTCCACTACCGGGCGGAACATCGGGTCCAGGAGTCCTCCGGCTGGTGGAATTCCGGGGCGTTGCGCTTGCAGATGTGCTCACGGCGTTTGCCAAGTTGTGCGGGTTCAACTTAGTCACTGATGGGTCTGTCGCGGGGACGATTACGCTGCGGCTTCTGGATGTAACCTGCGAGGAGGCACTGCGGTTTGTGCTCGAGACCAACAACCTCGGATATCGCCGGCTAGGCAAGAACCTCATCGTCGGCTCGGCGGAGAAGCTGGCCCCGCCACCGGAGGTCCCAGAGACCATCGCGTATCGGCTCTCCTATGGTGATCCAAACCAGATCCGTGCCGCGGTTGCTGCGGCCGTGCCGGGGGTGCGGGTGGCGATCGATGCGCGCACCAATGCCCTGTTGATCACGGGGACATCCGCGCAGCACGAAGAAGTGGTAAAAGTTCTGGCCACCCTCGATGTCAAGATCCCTCAGGTTGTCATCCAAGTCCACGTTGTGGAAATTGGCACCAGCTACGTGAAAACTTTGGGGCTGTTTGGCGGGCAGGGGGCAGCCAGCGGCCTTGGGCCGGGAACCTTCGGCACGGCTGTCGTCGACAGCGCCAACAACAGGCTTACCTTTACGCTGCAGTCGACGACATTGTTCTTCTTCCAACTTCAAGCCCTGGTGAACGAGGGCAAGGCCAGGGTGGTGACGGCCCCTCGCGTGGCCACGCTGGATGGCAACAAGGCGACGATCATCCTGGGTCAGAAGGTCCCGATCTTTACCTCGGTGACTGTGGGGGGCCAGTTGCAAACGACGGTAACCTACCAGGATGTCGGCGTGCAGCTTGAGACCACGCCCCGGGTAAACAGCGATAATGTAATCACGCTAGCCTTGAAACCGCAAGTGAGCTCCCTGGGCGCACCGCAGAGTTCCGGCGGGCAGACCGCGTTCATCATCAATACCCGCACGGCCGACACTCAACTGTCGGTCCAAGATGGCAAAACGATCGTGTTGGGCGGGCTGATCAGCCGTGACGAGAGGCTTACGACAATCAAGGTTCCTGTCCTGGGGGACATTCCCATCCTCGGGGAGATGTTCAAGAACACGAGCAACACCATCACGGAGAGCGAGTTGATCTTCCTGATCACGCCCCAGATCGTAAAGGACTAGCGGTCACTGGAGACGCGCATGAGTCGGATGGCCCTTGTCACAGCAGTCTTGATCGCCCTAGTGACTAACCCCGTTGCCGCTGCCGTGCCGACGTTCAAGACGACCCGGCTATACTCTGAGGCGGAATTCGCAGCGGCGATCAAACCGTACACGGATGCGATCGCCCGTAACGCCAACGATGCCGAGGCCTATCGGTGGCTCGGCGTCGCATATTTTCATCTGTACCGGCTCTACAAGTACGGCTTTGCGCCCTTCGCTGGCGGGTACGGGACGAAGGCGGTCGAGTCACTGGAGCGGTCGGTCCAGTTGAGCCCCGAACCAGCTGTGATGCTGACCCTCGCAGAAGTGTATATGACCATCGGCGGCGTGGACAAGTACTACGGCTTGACTGATCGTCTAATCGGCTTGGCGACGCCTCTCCCGCCCAAGTAGGTTTACGTGGTTGCGGCCGGGCAGCTGCCCGGCCGTCGTGTGTTGGACCATCCGGCGTCATCCTCCCTTGCCTTCCCCTAGTCTGCGGTTCTCCGAACAGCTTTCTGCTGGCCATCCGGGTGAGCTGGATGACTCCTCTGTGGCTCCTATTGGTGCTGGCAGCGGTAAGCGTTAGAGCCTTCTTCCTCGTCATCGCCACGCTGAGCCGCGGAGGGATGGGCAGCGGCGATGTCAAACTGGCGGCGATGGTGGGGACCTTTCTTGATCTGGCGCCCGATCGCCGGTGGCATTACGGCTTGCGTTCATGGCGGGGGGGCGGGGGCGGTCTGCCTCTGATTCGGGGGCGAGGAAGCGCTCGCGCAAGGAACTCATTCCCCAGTCTCTACGTGACCGGGGCAGTGTAGCCGCCCTCCCTGCACGGCCGATATTCTTATGCGGCGATATCTCGGATCCCCATAAGATCCAAGCAAGTTTCGTAGAAGGATATTAGGTAGAGGGTTTTCGTCGCGTGGCACAGATCATGCTCGCGTCTATGCGCACAGAGGGCAGGGCAAGTCCATAAGAGATCCCATGTGTCACAACGCCGTGCGTCACAAAAACGGCCACGCGGGCTTTACGCTCATCGAGCTCGTGGTCGTCGTGGGCCTCATCGCGGTGGTCTTGGCCATTCTCACGGCCGTGATACGTGCCGCGAGCAACTCTTTCCAACTGCGGCGGTCAGCAACGGTCGTGACGTCAGAACTGCGGCGCGCACAGAGCAGCGCCGTGGCGCAGAATATTCCTTACGCCGTGGAGTTTATCCTGAGCAGTCCGTACGGCATTAATGAGTGGAAACAGCCCACTCCGGGGGGAGGATGGGTCGCGGTTCCGCGTCCGGTCACGGGGAGTGAGAACTGGTCATCGCAGGTGAGTATTGCGAGCGTTCCTGGAACACCGAATTGTTCAGGGATCTCGGGGAACGGGTCCAACTGGTGCGTGACGTTCCAGCCTCTGGGTTTTGCGAACCAGGGTGGCAGCGTGCAGTTACAAAACCAATCCGGGACCAGGGCGAGCATTATTCTGAATGCCGCGACGGGGCGGGTGAGCATCACACCATGATGACAGGCGAACGCGGATTTACTCTCATTGAGATTCTGATCTCGCTGGCGATCTTTGCCGTGGTGGTGATCGGCGCGCTCGGCGTTCTGGGCGCCGCGGGGTCCGGCGGGTTCCTCGAAAGCTTCCCGACCGGTTTGGCCGCCACGCGCGTAGCGCGGGACATCACCGCCGCATCCGTCTACCTGCAAACATTTAACGAGTATGCCATGGGTCTGAACAGTTCCACGCTCACTGCCGGTACGTATTCCGCGACCCCGGGAGCCACCTGCAGCACCACCCTCACCTTCACAGGATCTGGACTGGGGGCCCCCCCCGCGCCGCCGGGGCCGCCTTGCAATTACCCCTACCAGCTGAACTGGCAGACATTGACTGTGGTCATCGATCCCCCCTGGTACGCATGCTTCAACACGAGTGGTACCCCGCTCCCGTGCACGGCAACCGCGCCCTGTTTTGTGAAGTACAGCAAGGCGTCGGACTCAAGCTGCAATACCGATACGACCAAGGAGTCCTTGGTCCTCATCGACGCGAAGCTGGCATGGCAGTACTGCCCACGGCCTACGGCGTGCGTCGCGCGGACCCTCGAGATGGACCGATTCCTCCCATGAGGACGCTGCCGATCCGATTCCACCGCGGCGAACACGGCGTCACAATCATTGAACTGCTCGTGGCGCTTGCCGTGTTTGCCCTGTTTATCCTCATCATCGACGCGGTGTTCAGTGGCGCGCGCACGAATGCCAAGAAGATAGAGGTTGCCGCAGACGTGCAGCAGAACGTGCGCAGTGCCGTGTATCGGATCACCCGCGAGGTTCGGGAGACCAACACCTCCCAGATCGTGACGGGCACTGATTCGAACGGCCAAGGCCAGATTGTGTTTAAGTCGGCTCGCTTGGTGGCAGACAACACGGTGTTCTGTTTGTATACAAAGGTGGGGTCCGGACTCGGCTTCGACGCGCGGTGCTGGACTTCTTTCGGAGGCACGTTTTCCTCCGCCCAGCCTCCCGCCAGCGGGTACGCGGGCACCCCGCCGTCCCCGTGCAATACGACAGATGTCCTGTGTGCCACCTACTCGCCCCTCTGGCAGCAGTATGTTGGGTACTCTGCCCAGGGCCCGGCAGGGGGACCGTACACGCTGTACCGGGTATCCGGTCAGCTCACGCCGTTGCCGAATCAGGCGCTGACCACCACGTTGCTCTGCGCGGGATGCGGCGACGTGATCGCAACGAGCATTCAGAGTTTTGGAAGCATCTCGATCTCCGGTGGCATTGTGTCGATGAGCATTCAAGGCCTGGGCAACCCGATCGTGCAGGGCACAGCACTTCCGGCCCAGCAGATCGCGCTGCCCACCCAGTCGATGGTGCGCAATTGACCTCGCCGGTGGCGAGGATCTTGGAGTGCAGAGTCCGGTGAGTGAAATGCTCAAACACATCGCAAGAGAACGCGGGGCCGCACTGGTTACCGTCCTGCTGTTCGTCGTGCTGATCTTCATCCTCATCTCGGCGATGCTGGCGGTGAGCGGCAACGAAGCCATCGTGGCGAGCTTGCAACGCGATAGCGTCCAAGCGGAGGACCTGGCACAGGCTGGCATCCAGGATGCCACACGCCGGATAATGTATGGTCGCTACTCCGCCCAATTCACGAGCACGGTCCCATGCCCAACAACGGCAACGTGGTGTGGGGCGGGCTGGCCAGGTGTGACCGTGACGGTAACACGCGTGTTCATCGGCACTAACGCCGGCTACCTGCAGATCGATGCGACCGCGACCGCGGGTCGGGCCACGCGGCACCTGACGGCGCTGGTACTGCAACAGGTCATTGCCTTCCCCCCGAATATCACCTTCGCGGCCAGTGTAGCATCCAACGGGGCCGCGACGATCGCCTGCGGCGATGTGTATTCGAGCTCGTTCATCCAGTACAAGAACTACCCGACAAACACCGCCCCGGGGTGTACAAACCCGCCGCCGATCACCTATGCGGGGTGGCGAACCAGCGCGGTTCCCCCTCTGGGCATTGCGGCCTGCTACACCAACGCGGCCTGCAAACTGGCCTACCCCGGGAACAATGACGTGGCCCGTTGGTGGCCGGGGACGCGCGTCACCGCTGCCGCAAGTTCGACTGTCGGCCTGACGCTTCTGGGTTTTCAGAATACCACGGACGCCGTCTGCAACAATCCTGGTCCGTCATACAACACCGTGCTCCCAAGCGGCTCAACCTTGCAGGATAACACCCCTGGGAGTGGCCTGAAGCAGTTCGGGTACGACAAGGACACCCCGATCAGCGTACAATCCCAGCTGGTCCCCGCTCTCTTCCCATGCGGGCTGCCCTATGAGTACATCTCACAGGTCGTGAAGGACGAGGGCGGGGCCGTACTCCCGGATGGGACCTGCGACCCCAGCGCAGTGCCGCCCCAACCACTCGTCGGCTGCCGCTGGTTCAAGACTATCATCTTCGATCAGTGGTTCCAGAACTACTGGCGGTTCGACCAAATCCAGCTGACCCCGGTCAAGCGTGGGAATCCGAATGGCTCCGGCAACCAACCATGCGTCGATGCCATCTGCCTGTCCGGCAACGTCCAGCCCGACCTCATCCTCTACCCGCAGTTCGGAGCGGTGCCACCGTTCCCTGACACATCGACCGTTATGAGCAACTACGATTGCATGTTGTACGGGGCGGCCGGCGGAACGCTGAACTCATTCCCACAAACCGGCACGAAGCCCAACGGCTCGCCCTGCACGATGACTGACCTGGGCACCGCGTCCAACCCGGGGATCTTCGTTCTGGGGTGCGCGTCGGGGGGGAACTGGACGATCAATGGCAATCTCACTGGCTACGGCACCTTAGTCATGAACTGTAACTCGGTTATCAATGGCACGGTCACCTATAACGGCACGATCATCGTCAACGGGCAGCTGCAAGCGGGGACTGGGAACGTAACGGTCAATGGGGGCCTGGTCGCGCTGTCGACGCTGCAGTTGATTGGGAACATCACCGTCAATGGCGGTGGCACGGTCACTAGCGTGCCGACCGGGACGTCAAACGTGTACGGGAAGGCTTGGTGGGAACGCTAGTTCACGAACTCGTCACCCGGCTCAGCCTTGCGCCGTACGCGAGTGAGTATGGGGGGAGGCGTGCAGCCGCTCGCGCCCTCCGTCCAGCTCCAAGCCGAGCCGGCCCGCGATACTGGCTGTCGCTGACGCCCATACCGTCGCGGGCGTAGCTGGTGCGCTCGACGCGCTGCGCGATCGTTTCGGCCCTTTGGCACCGCGAATCGCTTTTAAGTAGGCGTTTGCCTACACGATGATCTTGATCGGGTGCGACATTTGACCCGGCGGGATCAGGGCGTCCCCCGCATTCTTATGCACTGATGGCGTGTGATCCGTGCACGCGCCCTGGGAGCTGTGCCGCTGAACTGCGCAACGACCTCTCCGCAAAAGGCTGAACGCAATCAGAATGAAGGGCGAGCGGTCCCCGCTTGGCACGGCAGCCAGCTCACCGGCCCACACTTCATCCAAGCTCCGCTAGAGGTCGTGTCTCTATCCAACGACTACGGCAGAACGGTGCGCCGTACGAGCCAGCGTCTCACCGACGGGTTGCTGCCGATATCGTCCCGCAGGGGCGCCATGTATGTGATGCCTCTGAACCTCCCCCGCACCCAGGTACAGTCTAGTCGGGGGACTCTGCGGGTAGGAGAACAGATGAGGATGGCGCCGGAGCTTAGTCCGCGCCAACCATCGAAGACAACCTAGGAGCTGAAATCGTATGCGCCATCTAGTCTTAGGGCTGGTGATGGCGTTTTTGCTTGTTTCCAACCAGGCCGCGGCTAGTGGCACGGCCCCGGTTGCCTACTTGAGCAACGACGCTGGTCCTAACGTTCTTGCCGTTGACACCTCGAGTTCCACATTGCAACCTACCTCCATCGCCGTCGGGAGTATGGGAACGACGACCTATGGCGTGGCCGTGGGCCCGAAGGGGGCCAAAGTCTACGTCACTGGCGGCCAATCACCAGGGAAGCTCTATGTGATTGATACCGCGACGCGGGCGGTCACCCCGGTCACTGTGGGGATGTATCCCCGCGGCGTCGCAGTCAGCCGCGATGGGTCGCGGGTTTATGTGGCAAACGCCCTCAGCCAAAACGTTTCCGTCATTGACGGAGCTACGAACACCCAGGTGGCGACGGTCACCGGTTTCCGCGGATTCCCGTGGGGCTTAACTGTCTCCCCGGTGAGCAACCGTCTGTACGTGACCAATGTGTATGGTAGCTACGCGGGTGACGACGACGTCAAAGTAATTGATACCTCGACCAACCAAGTCGTGGCAGGGGGAGGGGTGTCCGGTCTCGGGGGCCTCCCCATGGGCATCGCGGTGTCGCCCGACGGAACGCGCCTGTACGCAGCTGATTATGGGAGCGGTCCAAGCGGGAGAGTCTGGGTGATCGATACTGATCCGTCCCTGATGGACGGTACGAATAGAGCGGTTGTCGCCACCGTCACAGTCGGCCCCCAGCCGTTTGGAATCGCCGTGACCCCAGACAGCAAGCATGTCTACGTTTCCAATAGCGGCGGCAACACCGTCTCGGTCATCGATGCGGCAACGGTGAGTTCGGGCGCGAGTTCTCCGATGATTACCGTCGGGAATTCGCCGCGGGGCGTGTCGGTGAGTTCGGACGGAAGCACGGTCTTCGTCGTCAACTGGTTCAGCGGCAACCTGACGGCCATCTCCGTGGCGACGAACACCACACGGAGTATCGCGCCGCCGGGGATTCTCTTCCCGGTTGCCTTTGGCAACTTCGTGACCTCGATCACGTCCATCCCCGTGAATTTCGACGTCGTGCCCAAGGCCATCAACCCCAAGGCCCAGGGGACGATCCCGGTGATGATCTACGGTTCGAAGTCCTTTGATGTGCACACGCTTGATCTGTCGTCGCTGCGCCTGAATGGCATGGCGGTCAAGATCAAGCCCAATGGGGAACTGATGGCGAACTATGGAGACTCCAAGGGGAGTGGGTACGACGATGTCATGGTCCACTTCAGCACGGATGGCCTCCAGGCCACTCCAGGCGACGCCACCGTGACGCTGACCGGTCAGACCATGTGCTCACCGCTTCCCTGCAGCGGAACCCCCATTCAGGGGACCGCCACTGTAACGTTCCTTTACTAACCGCGATTGTCTTCGCTGACACCAGGAGGCCCCAGAACGGGGCCTCCTGGTTTTTGACCCAGCGCTCGGCCTTGTCGCCTGCGGAGGAGTTCGGGGCGGGGTGAAGCAAACCACGAGAAGGACCCCCGCACTCGGTAGGAGAACGACAGCCCCCATGTCTCGAGTCGAACGGCTTCGCGAGCTCCTAGCGCCGCAGCAGCTGGGTGCTCTTTTCATCTCCAAGGAGGAAAGCCGCACCTACCTGACCGGCTTCACCGGGTCAGCGGGCGCAGTCCTCGTAACTGCCAGCGAGGTCCTGTTGCTGGTGGATTTCCGCTACGTGGAGCAAGCGGCTGCGGAGGCTCCCGGCTGTGAGGTCGTCCGCGTCCCTCGTCAAGCGGCTGACGCGGTGGCAGAGATCGTCCGCAGGCGGGAGCTGCAGCGGATTGGCTTCGAGCACGAAGGTCTCACCTATCGGGAGTACGAGGTGCTGAGCAAGGCTCTGCATCCGGCCGCGTTTGTTCCGGTGGAGGGTATCGATCGCTTGCGGTGGGTCAAGGATGCCGAGGAGCTGGCGCACATCCGCACGGCAGCGAGCATTGCCGATGCGGGATTCGCGCACATCCAGCGCTTCCTGCGCCCCGGCGTCCGAGAGCGAGAGGTCGCGCTAGAACTTGAGTTCTTCATGCGCCGTCAGGGGGCGGATAAGGAGGCTTTTGAAACCATCGTCGCGAGTGGGGTGCGCTCGTCTCTCCCGCACGGGTTGGCCTCCAATAAGACGCTAGAGGCAGGTGAGTTCGTCACCTTGGACTTCGGTGCGGTAGTTCGGGGGTACCATTCGGACTGCACGCGAACGGTCGCATTGGGCCAAGCATCCGCTCGCCAGTGCGAGATCTACGCCCTCGTCCTGACCGCGCAGCAGGCGGCGCTGGATGGGCTCCGCCCCGGGCTCAGCGGGAAAGACGCCGACACCCTGGCGCGGCAGGTCATCACAGCAAGCGGACACGGCGATCACTTCGGTCACAGCCTAGGCCACGGCGTGGGGCTGGCAATTCACGAAGGCCCACTGTTGTCCCCGCGTGAGGACGCCCTCTTGGAGGCCGGGATGACAGTCACGGTCGAACCAGGCGTCTACCTGCCGGGGTGGGGCGGAGTACGCGTTGAGGATCTTGTGCTGCTCACCCCGACTGGGTGTGAAGTGCTCACGACAGCCCCCAAACAGCTAATGATCCTCTGACCAAGCGGCCGTGCAGAAGGGGCAGGGGACCAAATTGATGCATGCGCCTAAAGATGGAACTCGGATGAACGCCGTCAGTTGCTCCAACGCGGACGCACTTGATAGAATTCATACGGCTCCGCAGGATCCACGACGGTGTCCGGGGGCCAACAACCCCCTCAAGGCCCGCTGACGTGACAAACGATTTTACGGACCCGCATCTGAGGGTTGAAGGGGAGTACCTGTGATTTCCAGTAACGATTTCCGCCCCGGTGTGGTCATCCAGCTTGACGGCGACCTCTATGCTGTCGTGGACACGCACCACCACAAGCGAGCGCAGCGCCAAGCCTTCGTGCGGGCTCGGCTACGCAACTTGAAAACGGGAGCCGTGCTCGAACGCAACTTTGCCTCCGATGACCGTGTCGCGCAGGTGTCATTAGATCGCAAGCCCATGCAGTATCTGTACCGTGATGGGAACGAGTACGTGATGATGGATCACGAGACGTTCGAGCAGCTGTCGCTCCCGGCAGAACTGCTGGGTGACAGCGCGGGTTACCTCAAGGAGAACACCGACGTCACCGTCGTTTTCTACGAAGCGCGTCCGATCGCCGTCGAGCTGCCCAACGCCGTAGAGCTCGAGGTGGTTGAAACCGCACCCGGCGTCCGCGGCGATACGGTATCGGGGGGATCGAAGCCCGCCCGCCTACAGACGGGAGTGATCGTGCAGGTCCCGTTGTTTGTCTCCCCCGGCGATCGGATTCGCGTCGATACTCGCACGGGAGCCTACCTGGAACGAGTTAAGTAGCTGTCCGGCCAACCGATCCCACCACCAGGCTGTGATCCCGCGTGTTCGCCCGCCCCCGACCGCTAAACCCGCGGTTCAGGTCCCTAGAGCCGTCAGGTGAGTTTTCAGCCCCGATCTTCCCCGGCGTTACTTAGAAACCTCGATCGTTCTGCTATGGAACTTCCATGAAGATAGACCAGATGCCCCCATCGCAGTTCCTCCTGGCACCTAACTTGCTCATATGACAGCACTGAGAGCGATGTAGATCGGTAGGCTCTCAAAGCGCACGACCGGAAGCGGGCTACGGGATACGTCACGAGGGCCCTCCCGGCGTGCAGCGCGCACAAAGAGGTAACATACAATGCGGCACCTACAGAAAGGTCTGCTAGTAGTCACGTTCGTCTTGGGAGTGGCGATGAGCGCGTATGCCGCGCCTTTCGCCTATATCACCAATCAGGGGAGCGGGACTGTCTCGGTCTTCGACCTCGCCACCAACACGGTTGTAGCGACAATCGCGGTGGGAACGTACCCCGTGGGCGTGGCCATCAGCCCCGATCTAACACGGGTCTATGTGGTCAATGCGGGAGCCTTCGGGGCGCCCGGCACGGTCTCCGTGGTTAGCACAGCGACCAACACCGTGATTGGTACGATCCCTGTGGGCATGAACTCGATAGGCGCGGCGCTGAGCCCCAACGGGACAATGCTGTACGTAACAAACCAGAGCAGCGGCACCGTCTCGGTAATCGATACGACGACGCTCGCTGTGGTCGCCACCGTCCCAGTGGGGTGGATCCCCCAGGGCGTGGTGGTCAGCCCCAACGGGCAATTCGTGTATGTGGCCAACCGAGATTCCGGGACCGTCTCGGTGATCAGCACCGCGACAAATACGGTGGTCGGCACGGTGTGGGTGGGGATCTCACCCTCGGGTGTGGCAGTGACCCCCAACGGCTCGCTCGTCTATGTGACCAACTTGCTGAGCAACAGCGTGTCGGTGATTAGCACCGCGACGAACATGGTGATCGCCACGATCCCGGTCGGGGGGTCACCCTTGGGTGTCACCGTCAACTCCACGGGAACGTTGGCCTATGTGGCTTCCCAGGGCAGCGGGACGATCTCGGTGATTAGCACCGCAACCCAGACCGTGGTCAACACGATCTCGGTCGGGGGGGCTCCTCGGAGCATAGGAGTGAGCGCCGATGGGACCACTCTCTATGTGACTAACCTGTCCTCAAACTCCATCATGGTGATCAACGCCGCCACCGGCGCGATCCTCGCATCAGTACCCGTGGGATTCTCGCCCATCGTGATGGGCACCTTCGTCGACGCACCGGCGGCCTCAGTCGGTGGCAGCACCGGGGGCACTGGCGGAGGCACGATAACGAGCAACGAAGAGGCCGAGCGGGATGAAGTGGGCGAGCATGACGAGGGCAAGCATCGCGCACTTGGTCACCAGAAGAAAGATTCCGATCAAAATGAGAGTGACGAGCAGCAACAGGGACCCGGTAGCGGGCAGCATACTCAAGAGAGAGTTGAGAAAGGATTAGAGTAGGGGGTTCGGACAAGCCGAGAGGTCGAGCGTCCGACACACCTACGCCGTCTGTCTCAGATGACTGCGAGGGGATAATCTCCCCCGCAGTCATCTGATTTTGTGCTCGCTCCCCAAGTGACGCTACTCCATGTCTCCGTTCCCTCTAGGGTCTGGGCTACCTCATCCGCATCTGCCGCTCGCCGCACGACGAAAGGGACAGCGTCTCGGATCTACAGGTCCAGTAACCGCCTTGCGACGCATAATGCCCTTTGCTATACTTTCTTCGTGCAAGGCCACCCACGTCTGAGCACCGCGTCCCTGGCGGCTGCGACGCAGCCAGGGTCGGGTGCCAGCAGACCACCGCAGGGTGGTTCTTTCTTTTTGGGGCCGGCCCCGCGCGGTCCGGACGCACGGTCTTGGTGGCTGGACACCCAGTGACGCCGGTCGGAGCCCGTCGGCGTGCCCGCGAGTTAGCCCTGCGGGTCCTCTTCGAGGCCGACATCGGCCGACAGCCAATGGCGGCTGTGATTGATCGCGTGGCGACCGAGGTCCCGGAGCGGGAACGTGCGTTCTTTCATGCCCTGTGCGAAGGCGTGTGGCGTGAACGCGACCAGATCGACGCTCTGCTGGCGCAGTTTACCCTCGAGTGGTCGGTAGACCGGCTCGCGAGTACGGATCGTGCCATTTTGCGGATGGCAGTTTACGAGATGCTGCACCTCGATACGCCGACTGGCGTGGTGATTAACGAGGCCGTGGGATTGGCCAAGGGGTACGGGACGGAAGCATCGGGAAAGTTTGTCAACGGAGTGCTGGGCGCGATCGCCCGGCAACGCGAGCATCGCGCAGACGGGGGCCCGCTGCCACCTCTGGGTCCGCGGGCGCGTGCAAGGGGTGGGGTTTCGGTTCTTCGCCCTCCAGCAGGCTCAGCGGCGGGGGGTGGCCGGATGGGCGCGCAACGTACCCGACGGTCGCGTCGAGATCGTCGCTGAAGGCGACATCCGGGCGCTGGAAGAGTTCGTGGCCAGCGTGCGGCGCGGGCCTGCAGGTGCCCGGGTCGAAGATGTCCGCGTGGAGTGGGAAGCTACGACGAATATGCAAGGGTTTCGAGTTCAATGACACAGAGACCATGGCGACGGTGGGTACAGTAACCAGCGTCGAGTTCCCGACGTATCTGGCGACGCGCGGCCGCCTCATCGACGACGCCGTCGAAGCCGCACTGCCCCCGGCCGAGCAGCCTCCGCAGATCATCCACCAGGCGATGCGCTACAGCGTGCTGGGCGGCGGCAAACGCCTGCGCCCCCTGTTGGTGGTGGCCAGCGCCGAAGCTTGTGGGGGGAATCCCCGCGCGGTGTTGCCCGTCGCCTGTGCCGTCGAACTCATCCACACGTACTCCCTCATCCACGACGATCTGCCGGCGATGGATAACTCCGATACCCGACGCGGGCGGCCGACCTGCCACATTGCCTACGGCGAGGCCATCGCCGTCCTCGCGGGCGATGCCCTGCACGCGCTCGCGTTCGACCTCATCGCGCGCGCATCACCCGCCAGCGATTCCCCGCGTCTGCTCGCTGTGTCGCAAGACATCGCCCAATCCATCGGGACTGCAGGGATGGTCGGGGGGCAGGTGCTAGACCTGCTGGGAGAGGGGCGGATCTTCCCGGGAGGCGCCAACTCCCCGCCGCCCGCGCCCCTGGCGGAGCTCGTGCCGGAGATTCATCTGCGCAAGACCGCGGCGCTGATTGGGGCGTGTGTGCGTGCGGGAGCTCTGCTCGCCGGGGCGGACGTCTCGACCCTCCACGCACTCTCGGCGTACGGCGAACGACTGGGACTCGCGTTTCAAATCATCGACGACATTCTTGACGTCGTCGGAGATGATCGTGTCTTGGGCAAGCGCGCGGGGAGCGATGCCGCGAAGGCCACCTATCCGGCGGCGTTTGGGGTCGCCCGATCGCGGGAGATGGCCGCCCAGCTCACCGCCCAAGCCGTCGAGGCCGTTGCACCGCTAGGCGAGCGCGGTGTCATCCTCCAAGAACTGGCGCGCAGCCTGCTGGCGCGCGAACGCTGATATGGGCGCGAGCGTGACGCAGGGCACCCGGATCCGGGTCGACGCGTTGCTAGTGAAACGCGGGCTCGTGGACTCGCGCACACAGGCGGCCGCAGCGGTCCTGGCCGGCGAAGTGTACGTTAGCGGCACACGCGCGGCCAAACCGGGGCAACTGGTGACCATGGATGCATTGGTGGAAGTCCGTTCCCGACGCCGTCGATTTGTCGGGCGCGGCGGGGAAAAACTCGACCACGCCCTCGGTCTGTTCCAGATCGCGGTGGCGGGCAGGACCGCGGTGGACGTGGGCGCGTCGACCGGCGGGTTCACGGACTGTCTGCTTCAGCACGGGGCAACCCGGGTCGTCGCCATCGACGTCGGCACTGGGCAACTCGACTGGCGCCTGCGTGCGGACCCACGCGTCGTGTCATTGGAGAAGCGGGATATCCGGACGACGACAGTTGACGACGTGGGAGGAGCCGTGGACATTGTCGCCATCGACGTCGCCTTCATCTCTCTACTGAAAGTCCTCCCGGCGGTGGTGACGCTGGTCCGGTCCCATGGGGACATCGTCGCGCTGGTGAAACCACAATTTGAGGTAGGCCCCAAGCTGGCACGGCGCGGTGTAGTCCGAGATCGCACGGTACACCGCGCGGTGCTAAGTCGGGTGTTAGAGCACGCGTCCGCCATGGGGCTCGTCCCGATCGCCGCGACTTACTCCCCCCTTGCGGGGCCGGAGGGAAATCTGGAGTTCTTCGTGCACCTGCGCCGCGAGGGACAGCCCGTTGCCATCGACGTCGAGGCCGTCGTCGCCCAGGCGCACGCGAAGGTCCCCCGGCGCGGGATCCGACCCCGAAGGGCAGGGGATCCTTCTGCCGCTGGGACGGTCGTGGGATGAAGACCGCAGCGGTGGTCATCAACACGACCAGGCTGCGGGAGATGCCGGATCTGGTCGCCCCCGTGCGGGAGGCCGTCACGACCTTGCGCCGTCAGGCCGGAGCAGTGCGACTCGACCCGGAGGGCGCCAAAATATTGGGATTCTCAGATGTGGCGGTCTCCGATGAGGACCTGGCGACCCGCGCCGACATGGTCATCGCCTTTGGAGGGGACGGGACGATCCTGCGCGCCGCCGGCTTGGCCGCGCGTGCCGGTGTGCCCATCCTTGGCGTGAACCTGGGTGGCTTCGGGTTTCTCGCCGAACTGTCCACGGCAGACCTTCCCTCCGCTCTGCCAGATCTCGTCGCCGGGCGCTACGAGCTGGACGAACGCATGATGTTGCAGGCAGAGGCGGACGGCATCGACGCGGACGCCCTTCTCGCTCTGAATGACGTCGTGGTGACCACGCGGGGGGTGGCGCGTGTCCTAAGGCTGCGGGTGCTAGTGAACGGGGAGCACCTAGCCAGCTACCCCGCCGACGGAGTAATCGTGGCGACCCCCACCGGGTCGACGGCGTACTCTCTGTCTGCGGGGGGCCCGATCCTGCACCCCAAAGTAGACGCGGTGGTGATTACGCCGATCAGCCCGCACACATTCAATGCGCGGTCCGTGGTGGTCGACCGCAACGATACCGTAGACGTCGAATTGACCGTGCCCTCCCAGGACGCGACCGTGACCGTGGATGGCCGCGTGGGCTTGCCAATAGGGGAGACTTGGCGCGTGCGCGTGCGGCGCGCCCGGCAGACGACGCGCTTCATCCGACTACGGAGTTCCAGCTTTTATGGCATCCTGCGAACGAAACTTGCATGGGGGGAACGATGACCAAGTACATCTTCGTCACGGGCGGGGTCGCCTCGGCGTTGGGTAAGGGGATCACCTCGGCATCGTTGGGACGCCTCCTGGTGGCTCGGGGGGTGAAGGTCACGCTGCTGAAGTTTGACCCCTACGTCAACGTGGATGCCGGCACGATGAATCCACACCAACACGGGGAAGTGTTCGTCACCGACGATGGCGCTGAAACCGATATGGACCTGGGGCACTACGAGCGGTTCATTGACACCAACCTCACCCGCGACAACAACACCACGACCGGGAAGATCTATGGAGCGGTCATTGCGCGCGAACGTCGCGGAGAATACCTGGGCGGAACAGTACAGGTCATCCCCCACGTCACGAATGAGATCGCGGATGAGATCCGCAAAGTAGGGGTCGCCGCCCGCGCCGATGTGGTCATCGTCGAAGTAGGCGGGACGGTGGGAGACATCGAAGGGCTGCCATTCTTGGAGGCCATCCGCCAGTTCCGCCGCACCGCCGGTCCCGAGAATGTGATGTACATCCACGTGTCCCTGGTCCCCTACCTGCCGGCTGCAGGAGAGTTGAAAACGAAACCGACCCAGCACAGCGTAAAGGAACTGCGCAGCATCGGGATCCAACCCGACGTCATCGTCTGCCGCACGGAGCGACCGCTCTCGCGCGCGGTAAAGGAGAAGATCGCTCTCTATTGCGACGTGTCCCCCGATGCGGTCATTCAAGCCATCGATGCTTCCTCGATCTATGAGGTCCCGCTGATCTTGGAGCGCGAAGGGCTGGGCGAGGCTGTCACCCAGCGACTGAAGCTCGAGTGCGGCCCGCCGGATCTCGTAGAGTGGCAGGAGATGGTCGACCGGATCCTTCGGGCGGCCGGGCGCGTACGCGTGGCGCTCGTCGGCAAGTACATGGGGGTAGAAGACTCCTACATCAGCATCGTGGAGGCGCTGCGCCACGGCGGAATCGCGCACCGCTGTGATGTGGTGATCGCGAAGGTCGACTCCGAGGGGCTCGAGGCGCTCAGCGAAGCAGACGTGGCCACCCGCTTGGCAGGGTTTGACGGCATCCTGGTGTGCCCGGGGTTCGGTGCGCGGGGGGTCGAGGGGAAGGTAAAAGCCATCCGCTATGCGCGCGAACAGCGCATCCCGTTCCTGGGCGACTGCTACGGGATGCAATGGGCTGTGATCGAGTTCGCCCGCCACGTGTGCGCGCTCCCAGGCGCCAATACCACCGAGGTGGATCCCGCGACACCCCATCCGGTGATTCACCTGCTTCCGGAGCAGCAGGGCATCACCGAGAAGGGGGGAACGATGCGGCTCGGGCGGTATCCGTGCCGACTCGTACCGGGATCGCTCGCCGGATCCGCCTATGGCGAAGCGGAGGTGGGGGAACGACACCGCCACCGCTATGAAGTGAACAACGCCTACCTGGATGTGCTCACCCGGCACGGTCTGCGCGTGACCGGCGTGTACCCTGCCAAGAACCTCGTGGAGATCATCGAACTCCCCTCGCATCCCTGGTTTGTGGGCACGCAGTTCCACGGGGAGTACCGGTCGCGGCCCAACCGGCCCCACCCGCTGTACCGGGAGTTCATCGGGGCAGCACTCCAGCACGCCCGAGTCGCCATCCGCGCACGTGAGGCGGCCGAGGCCGGATCGTAACGGCGGCGCATGGAAGAGAATCGGGAGAGTTGTCGTTCGTTCCCGACACTGTGCGACGCAAGGGAGATCAGGAGGGACAGGCGATGGGATTGGTAACCTACGTCAACGGCGCGTTCGTGCCAAAAGACGAGGCCAAGATCTCGGTCTACGACCATGGGTACCTCTACGGCGACGGCGTCTTCGAGGGGATCCGGGCGTACGACGGACGCATCTTCCGTTTGGATGCCCACCTAGACCGTCTATACGAATCTGCGCAGTACGTGATGCTCGAGATCCCGCTAACTAAGAAAGCATTCGCAGAGGCAATCCTGGAGACGGTGCGGCGGACGGGGCTGAAAGACGCCTACATCCGGCCGGTGGTCTCCCGCGGGGTCGGTGACCTCGGCCTGGATCCCCGCAAGTGCTCGACGCCCACTGTGGTGATCATCGTGGACACGATTCAGCTGTATCCCAAGGAGGCGTACGCCCGTGGGCTGCGGACGGTGACCGCGACGACACGAAAGATCCGGCCGGACGCGCTCGCGCCGCAAGCCAAGACGCTGAACTACCTCAACAACATCCTGGCCCGCCTCGAGGCTAACCGCGCCGGTGTGGACGAAGCGCTCATGCTGAGCAGTGAGGGGTACGTGTGTGAGTGCAGCGCCGACAATATCTTCCTGGTACGCCGCAACGAAGTATGGACCCCGCCACCCCATCTGGGCATCCTCAAGGGGATCACGCGGGACACCGTGATGGAGTTGGTGCGGTCCCTAGGGATCCAGATGCTGGAGCAAGTCTTCACGCTGCACGACGTGTACACGGCGGACGAATGCTTTCTCACCGGGACGGGGGCGGAAGTCGGTGCGGTCGTGGAGGTTGACAGCCGGCGCATCGCCGAGGGCATCCCAGGGGAGGTCACCCAGCGCTTGCTCCGGGCGTTTCGCGAACTCGTGGCCGTGCAGGGGACCCCGATCTACACCCCAGCCACTGCCGAGCGCGGCCGCTGACCTCTGTGCACCCTGAACAGCTGTTGGGCAGTCGCCGCGTGTACGAGGGCCACGTCGTGAGCCTGCGCGTCGATGACGTCGAACTGCCTAGCGGCCACCGGCAGGCGCGAGAGATCGTGGAGCACCGGGGGGCGGTCGCGGTCGTCCCTCTGATTGAGGACGATGTGCTGCTCGTGCGCCAGTTTCGTCGCGCGGCCGGTCGTGCGCTGTTGGAAATTCCCGCGGGCTCCATGGAAGCAGGCGAGGAACCTGAAGCGTGCCTGCAACGCGAACTCGCCGAAGAGATCGGCATGCGTGCCGGGCAGGTCACCTACATGGTCTCGTTCTATCCCTCTCCGGGATTTCTCACGGAAGTCGTGCATGTCTACGTCGCCCACAAGCTCAGCCCCCACCGACTTGACGGCGAAGAGGAAGATCTCGAGGTGGTGCGGCTGCCGGTGGTCCGCGCCAGGGCGCTTGTGGGCCAGGAGATTGTCGACGCCAAGTCGATCATCGGCCTCCTGTTAGCTCAAACCGCGGAGGGTACGTCATGACCCGACCAGACGTACCCACCGCGTTCACGCAGGCCATCGATGCTTTCTTGACCTATGCGTTGGCCGAGCAGGGGTTAGCGAGTCGGTCGATCGACGCGTACCGCCAGGACTTGTCTGACTTCACACGATTTGTCGTTGCACGCGGAGCGCTGTCCCCCGCGCGCGTGCAGCACGCCGCTATTACGGTGTACCTGATCAGCCTCCGGCGGCAGGGCCGGGCGGCCTCCACTGTGAAGAGGCGGACCGCCGCGATCCGGTCCTTCTACAAATACTTGCAGCGGGAGGACGTGCTGGCGCACGATCCCACTTTGGACCTGGCGTCCCCGCGGCTCCCTCGGCGGTTGCCCCGCATCCTCACAGTGAATGAAGTGGAGAGGCTGCTGGCCGCCCCGAATCCGGGCGGGCGAGAGGGTGTGCGAGACCGGGCCCTGCTGGAGCTCATGTATGCCACGGGCCTGCGCGTCTCTGAAACCGTCGGTTTGGATCTGTCTGACCTGGACTTGGCGCACGAGGTCGTGCGCTGCATCGGCAAGGGCAACAAGGAGCGCCTCGTGCCCCTCGGCAGCCAGGCCGTGCGTGCGCTGCGGGAGTACCTCGGTAACGCCCGGCCTCGGCTGGCGCGTCGGCACAGCACCCAGGCGCTGTTTGTCAGCAGGCTCGGGGGTCGATTCAGCCGGCAAGGGTGCTGGAAGCTGATCCGTCGCTATGCGCGACGGTCGGGGATTACGACACCCGTGACGCCCCACATGCTGCGTCATTCCTTTGCCACCCACCTGCTAGAACGCGGAGCGGACCTCCGAGCCGTGCAAGAGATGCTCGGGCACGCGACCATTTCCATGACACAGGTGTACACTCACCTCACTCGTGACCGGCTGCGCGAAGTGTACCGGCAGAGTCATCCCCGTGATGCAATGAACGTTCCGTCCACCGGGCGCGGTCCCGACAGGCGCCGTTCTCGCTTGAAACAAGTCCGCGCGTGAGCACCAGAGGCTGGCCGCACATCCGATGACGTGCACAAGGGAATCGTGGGGTTCAGGCCAAGACAACAGGGTGTGACACCGTTTGCGCGGGCCGTCATCGTCGTTTTCGATAGCGCAGGTGTCGGTGAGCTGCCCGATGCGGAGCAGTATGGTGATGTGGGCAGCAGCACCCTGCCCCACACGGCCCAGGCCGTCGGCGGGCTGCACGTCCCCCATCTGGAATCCCTTGGGCTCGGTCGGATCGTACCCCTAGAGGGCGTGGCCTCCCTGCCATCGCCCACGGGGGCATTTGGTAAGTTGACCGAACGGTCCGCAGGGAAAGACTCGACGACGGGGCACTGGGAGCTCATGGGCGTCATTTTGGACCGTCCGTTTCCCACATATCCACGCGGGTTTCCCGCAGACCTCATTGCCGCCTTCGAGCGTGCCATCGGCACGACAACCCTCGGCAACGAAGTCGCATCCGGAACGGAGATCATCGCCCGCCTGGGACCTGAACACGAGCGGACGGGGTACCCCATTGTCTACACGTCGGCGGACAGTGTGTTCCAGGTCGCCGCCCACGAGCAGGTCATCCCCGTGGCTCGCCTGTACGAAATCTGCTTGGCCGCCCGACGTCTGCTCGTCGGGGTGCACGCGGTCAGCCGCGTCATCGCCCGTCCCTTCGTGGGATCCCCTGGCGCGTACACGCGCACAGACCGCCGCCGGGATTTTGCCCTCCCGCCCCCACGCCCGACGGTCCTGGACGCGGTGGTCGCCCAGGGACTGGGGGTTGTGGGAATCGGCAAAATTTCCGATTTGTTCGCGGGACGCGGCGTGACCCAATCCATGCATACGCACGACGACCTAGATGGTGTCAGGCAAACTGCGGAGGCGATGCGCACTCACGAGCAGGGGATCATCTTCACGAACTTGGTGGACCTCGATTCGAAGTATGGACACCGCAACGATCCGGTGGGGTATGCGCACGACCTGCACGAGATTGATCGAGCCCTCCCTCAGGTGATCAACGCACTGCAGCCGGGTGACCTGTTCGTCATCACGGCCGACCACGGCAACGACCCGACCACACCGAGCACGGATCACTCACGGGAGTACGTCCCGGTCCTCATCACCGGCCCGCGCGTGCGGAGCGGCGTCGATCTTGGGGTGCGCCCTACGTTTGCCGACGTTGGGGCCACGGTCGCGGACGTCCTCGGCTTGGACTGGGACGGCCCGGGGACCAGCATGCGTGTCTTGTTGACGCGGTGACGACGCAAGCTGCAGGTTTCGCTAGCGTCACATCCACGGGCGGGCGACCCACCTGAACCAGGAGCACAGTGGAGAAAGGATCTGAGAGCAGCATGATGGAGCACATTGAGACCGCCGCCGCGTTCGTGCGAACCCGATCAAAAATCACGCCAGATCTGGGCATCATCTTAGGATCGGGCCTCGGGGCACTCGCCGATGCGATCCGCGCCGAGGCCGTGATCCCCTATGCGCAGATCCCGGGGTTCGCGCCAACCACCGTCGAAGGGCACGCGGGAAACTTCATCCTCGGCCATCTGCAAGGCAAGGCGGTGGTGGCGATGCAGGGCCGGGTCCACTACTACGAGGGCCACTCGCTGGCTGACACCGTCTTCCCTGTCCGGGTCATGCGGAGACTGGGAGCCCGCGTGCTGCTGGTGAGCAACGCAGCAGGGGGGCTCAACCGCCAGTGGAAAGCGGGCGACCTCATGATCATCACTGATCACATTAACTTCATGGGCGCGAACCCCCTCATGGGGCCGAACGATCCCGCCCTCGGACCGCGCTTCCCGGACATGTCCCAGGCATATGATCCGGCGCTGGTCGCGCTGGCAGAGCAGGCCGCCGTGGCCGAGGGCATCCTCATCCGCACGGGAGTGTATGTGGGCGTGCACGGCCCGAGCTACGAGACCCCCGCGGAGCTGCGCATGCTGCGCGGGTGGGGCGCCGATGCCGTGGGGATGTCCACCGTGCCGGAGGTGATCGCCGCCCGCCACATGGGGATGCGAGTGCTCGGGATCACAGCGATTACGGACATGGCCACCGGCGAGAAGATCGCGACGGTCACGCATGAAGAGGTGATGGCGGTGGCCAAAAGGATCGAACCGATGTTCGTCCGCCTGGTGAAACACATCGTCAAGGAACTACCGCTATGACTGTGGGGTAAGTTGGACGGATGCGAGTCATCGAAATCATCCAGAAAAAGCGCGATGGGGGCGAGCTCACCGCAGCGGAGCTTGCGGAACTGGTTGCGGGCTACGGGGCTGGCAGCGTTCCCGACTACCAGATGGCCGCGTTTCTCATGTCCGTGTACTTCCGCGGCATGACCCCCTCTGAAACAGCTGCCTTCACGATGGCCCTGGTGCAGTCAGGGAAGACGCTGGACCTGGGAGCGATCCGCGGCGTGAAGGTCGACAAACATAGCACCGGAGGGGTCGGCGATAAGACCTCGCTGGTGCTCATCCCCCTGGTGGCCGCCTCAGGGGCGCCGGTCGCCAAATTGTCGGGGCGGGGGTTGGGACACACGGGGGGCACGATCGATAAGCTGGAAGCCATCTCGGGGTTCCGCACCGAGCTGAGTTCCCAGGCGTTCATCGATCAGGTCAATCGGATCGGCTGCGCGATCGCCGGCGCAACGACGGAGCTTGTGCCCGCGGACAAGAAACTCTATGCCTTGCGCGACGTTACCGCGACCGTGGACAGTACTCCGCTCATCGCCGCGAGTGTGATGAGCAAGAAGATTGCGGGCGGCAGCGATGCCATCGTCTTGGACGTGAAGACCGGCAGTGGCGCGTTCATGAAGACCATGGACGCCGCTCGAGGCCTAGCCCAGGCGATGGTCCAAATCGGCACACAGGTGCGACGGAAGACCATTGCTGTGATCAGCGATATGAATCAGCCCCTGGGCAGCGCCGTAGGCAATGCGTTGGAAGTCGCCGAGGCGATCCAGACTCTTCGAGGATCAGGCCCACCAGATCTCCGCGAGCTGTGCCTCGCGCTGGGGGCACACATGGTCGTGTTGGCGGGTCGGGCGCAGTCGGCTGCTAATGGCCGGGCGATCCTGGAGAAACTGCTCGACACAGGAGCGGCCCGAGCTAAATTTGCTGAGATGGTGGCCGCGCAGGGAGGGGACCGGAGGGTAGTAGAGGACCCCACGTTGCTCCCCTCCGCTCGAGTGCGGGTGCCGGTGGAATCTCCCGTCGCAGGAATCGTCGGATCCATTGACGCCCAAGCCATCGGGATCGCGGCGATGGCCCTGGGAGCGGGCCGGGCAACCAAAGATGATGTCATCGATCCGGGGGTGGGCGTCGTGCTCGTCCGAAAGGTGGGCGACCCTGTCAAGCAAGGCGAGCCCCTGGCGGTCGTCCATGCGTCCGATCCCGGGAAGGCCAACGAGGCGGTGGGGCGGGTGAAAGCCGCGTACCACGTGGCATCGTGGGAACCCCTGCGGCGGCCGCTCATCCTTGAGGTGATCGCGTAAGTGATCGTCCGGATCCCGGCGCCCGCGCTCGTGGTCCTGTGCGGTCCGGCGGGCAGCGGGAAGTCGACGTTTGCCCACCGGCTCTTTTCGGATACGTCCATTGTGTCTTCGGACCGCTGCCGGGCGATGATTGCCGACGACGAGGCCAACATACGGGTGTCGCGCGAGGCGTTCGAACTCTTTCACCACATCATCGAACTGCGGCTTCGGCACCGCTGCCTTGCGGTTGCTGACAGCACGGCGCTGCGCCCTGAAGCGCGCAAGACCCTGCTGCACATCGGCCGAGAGTGCGAGGTACCCACCGTGGCCATCTTGTTCGACGTCGCGGAGGCGACCTGCTTGCGCCGAGACGAAGGCCGCTCCCGCCGTGTGGGCCGGGCGGTCATCCACCGCCAGTGGGAAGCGTTCCAACGGGCCCTCCACCGTGTGCCCACCGAAGGATTTGGCCAGGTCCTCGTGCTTGGGGAAGATGACCTCCGCCGGGTGCACGTGGAGATCCAGGGAGCATCGGGTCGCCGGGGGGCCGCGGCAACACTGTGAGCAGCCACAAGACGATGGGGGAGGGCGCGGGCGTGGAGATCAAGCGCGTCGGGGTCGTGGGGTGCGGGTTGATGGGGGCAGGGATTAGTGAGGCGTGTGCCCGCACCGGCTATACGGTGATCGTCCGCGAAGTGACCGAGGAGCTACTGAAAAAGGGGCTCGGGCGCATTGCGGCCTCAATGGCTCGCGCCGTCGAACGCGGAAAGATGACTGCTTCAGATGCGAAAACTGCCCAGGCTCGAATTACCGGCACGACGCATCTGGAAGATCTGGCCGCAGTGGACTTGGTCCTCGAGGCCATTGTCGAGAACATGGACCTCAAGAAACAGGTGTTCGGCGAGCTCGACCGCCGCTGCCCTCCGCAGACGATCTTCGCAAGCAACACGTCCTCCTTGTCGATCACTGAAATGGCCTCGGTCACCTCACGGGCACCTAAGTTCCTGGGGATGCATTTCTTCAATCCCGTGCCGGTGATGAAACTCGTCGAACTGGTGCGTGGACTGCAGACATCTGAGGCAACCATAACCACCGGCCGACAGTTTGCGGAGTCGCTAGGTAAGACGGTCGTGGCATGCGTCGACAGCCCGGGGTTCATCGTCAACTTCTTGCTCGTCCCGTATCTGCTGGATGCGGTGAGGGCGTTAGGGAACGGGATCGCGAGCAAGGAAGACATTGACACCGCAGTCCAGTTGGGATTGGCGCATCCCATGGGCCCTTTCACATTGCTCGACTACGTTGGTATCGACACAACGTACTACATCGCCGAGGCAATGTATCAGGAGTTCAAAGACTCGCGCTACGCACCACCC
>MNEU01000043.1:0-1799 GCA_001917855.1 Armatimonadetes bacterium 13_1_40CM_64_14
AATCGCCCGTCTGCGAAGAAGATGAGCTCGCGGATTGGCTCGGCGGGAGCGCGCCGCTCCTCGCTGCCGCAGGCGACCTGCCATTCCTCCCTCCAGCCGCCGACGAGCGGGTTGGACTCGGGCGTGTAGACGTAGACCTGCCTCGTGAGGGTGCGGCGTCCGTCCTCCACGTCCGCCCGCACCTCGAACACCGATCCGGGCGGCGTCGCACTGTCCACCACGAACGCTCCGGTGGCTGCATCGATCCGCGCGCCTGCCGTGGGGTTCACGGACCACCGCACCCACGCCCGCACCGGTCGCATGTAGACGCAGCACTCGACGGTGCCGATCGTGAACTGGAACGTGGCACCGGGCTTGAGCTGGAGGCTGTGATCAGAGAGGGAAAGCGTCAGCTGGCTGAGGGTCTTGTCGTCAAGGGCGGGGCTCGCCGTCGTGTCGTGCGTCACTGGGCGAGGACCCGACGTGCTCACGGCCCACAGCCGCGTGTCCATCGTAGCGAGCCCGTGCGTGTACGTGACGAAGTCGCGCTCCCAGTTGCGGCGGATGCGCTCGAGCCGCCCCAGCTCGTCCGGCGTCGGCGGCTTGCCCGGAGGCACTAGCAGGATGAACGCGACCCGAAACGCCCTCTGGCTGTGCGCCGCGTCCGGTTCGCGCGGCCCCTCGGCGGCGATGATCTGCTGAATGCTCACTGGTCGCTTGGTCCCGGCGATCGCGCGCTGACCCGCCGGCGCGCGCTGCAGGGACGGATCGGCGATGTAGAAGAAGTCGGGGACCTGGTCTGCTGGGACCAGCCCCATCAGGTACAGCTCCAGCGGCGAATAGGCCCCCTGGCGCGAGCGGTCGGGGCGGAAATAGCCGGGAGACAGCTCGTCCCACACCCCGCCGAACAGGAAGGAATGAACGGGGTTCCCCTGGCGGTCGACGCCGGCCCGCGTATCGGCATACGTGTTCCAGTGCCCGCCGGGCACCTTCTGCAACAGAGCGTCGCTCGGGCGCCCGCCGTCCATGAAGTGGACGTACGCGATCCAGCGGTGCCCGAACTCATGTGCGATCAGCGGGGAGATGCTGTCGGTGCGATAAAAGCCGAGCCGCTTGAGCTCAAGGACGTTGGTGAGCCGGCCGGCGCTGCCGAAGGCCGCCGACGCGTCGAACACCGGCCGCCCGGTGCCGCGGATCGCGTTCGCCACCGCCCAGTTGCGATCGGGCGCGGCCGAGCCGAGGTCGAAGGTCCAGAACACCGCCAGGGCGTCGAACGAGTCCGGGTATTGCGCATAGAAAGCGCGCGCCACCTTGCGGTAGTCCAGGTCCGGCACTCGGAACATCTGATAGAACGGCGTCGCGAGAACGGTCGTGTCCTGAAGGCGCGCCGCACTCGCGGGCCTGCCGTCAGGGCCCGCGAGCAACGCCACTGTTCCCGCGGCGTACTGCACGTCGTCGTAGGACAGCACGATGGTGCCGTCGCGCGACAGGCTCACCCGGAAGCCGTTGCGCGCCATGCCCGTTTCGGCGAGCGGCAATCCGACCCAGCTGATCACTACCCGATCGGGGAGCGTGCGGACGTACACGCCCTGCCCGGCCTCGGCGCGGCCAGGCACCCGGGTACGCGCGTGCAGCACGTGAATCTGGGGAGGTAGCAGCGACATGACGCGCGGGCTCGCGTAGAACACCGTGTCCTCGGCCGGCTCGAACGTCACGGAGCCGCTCGCGGGCACGTAGGCCCGACGATACGTCCGCCCGAAGAACGCGAACTCGAACGGGAGATCCACGGTGATCGGCCCGCTCGGCGGAGCGGTCACGCC
>MNEU01000043.1:2032-10631 GCA_001917855.1 Armatimonadetes bacterium 13_1_40CM_64_14
CACGCGTTGTCGTTCGTCAGCACATAGGACAGCGTGCCGCCGGGCGGTCCTCCGAGCCGCTCGAGCTGGAACGCGAGGGTGCTGCCGGGCGGGAGGGCCACGGTGTTGAAGCGGAATCGCACGCCAACGAACTTTCCGGCGACACCGCTCGGGCGCAGCCGCGCGCGGGCGACCCCGGCGACTGGCCCGCCGAAATCCGTCGTCCGCGCCGTGAGCTGCACCATGTAATCGCCGCCCGAGTCGGCCGCGAAGTACAGCGCGACGTCCCGGAGATCGGCGGCCCGGTAGTTCGCGACGTAGAAGCCGCGCGTGATCGGCTCGACGTCCCCCCCGGGCGAGCATTCAATGAGCATGTAGAACGACGCCCGGGGCTGCGGCGCGCTCACACCAGCTGGGCCGAACGAACTCGGAGCCGCCGGTGGGTTCATCCCGGGGAGCGCGCGCCCCAGCGAATCCTGGTTCGGCGGCGGGTTGTTCCCCGGTTGCGGGTTCATACCCGACTGCGGGTTCATCCCCGGCAGCGGGCGCCCGAGCGAGTCGAGGGGCGGCTGGACGGCGGTCGGGGGTGCACCCGCACCGGCCGGAGCCGCCGGGTTCGCGCTGGATGGAAGCTGAAGCGCCGAGTCGCTGGGCAGCGGCAAGCCGGCTTGCCTCGCGCGGCGGATGGCGTCTCGCAACACGTCCAGAGCCGACCGCCGCCGACCGGTGTCACCCGGCTGAGGAGGCAGTGTGTCCGCTGGCGCCTGCGGCGCCGGGGACGGGGCCGGCAGCTGCGAGTCGGCCCGCGCCTGGCCCGCCGCAGGTTGGATGGCAGGAGCGGCCGTCGGAGACGCCGCCGTGGGCGCGCCCTGAGCCTGCGAGGGCTGGACCACGGTGGGAGGTGGTGGCGCCGGCTTCTGGCGCACGACATACGGGGGCGGCGGCACCGCCTTCTGGCGCACGACATATGGGGGCGGCGGCACCGGCTTCTGGCGCACCACGTATGGCGGCGGGGGCGCTTGGCGGACCACCGTCGGCGGCGCCGGCTTCGGGCGCACGACCGTCGGCGGCGGCGGCGCTCGGCGAACCACGGTCGGCGGTGCCGGCTGTTGTTTGGGCTGGCGCACCACTGTCGGCGGCGGGGGCTGCTGCGGCTTCACGACCGTCGGGGGTGGCGGCTGCTGCCGCTGGGCGGCGCGCTTCGACGTGTCCTGCGTTGGGGGCTTGGCTTGCGCCCCGGCGACTGCCGCCGCGGAGAACCAGAGTCCGAGAATCAGCGCCGGGAAGGGTCTCCTGCCACTGTAGCTCATCACACCCTCCTACCTTCGGTCTGCACGGGAACCTCGATGCCGCATAGCTAGCGGCGGCCGGTTCGCTGAGCGTTACCTGAGCGTTCCGCCACCCGGGGCGAGCGGGACTGCCCTCTTGACCCCGCCCGTGATCAGCCTAGCCGTCCCCTGGGCCACCTCCTCGCCGGTGGACCGAAGCTCCTACCGTTCGACCCGGAACTGCAGCGTGTCGCGCTCAATCAGGATTCCGCCGTAGGCGATGCCTTGCCACGTCTCGCCCGTGCCGTTGTTGGCGAGCTGCAGGAGTACTTGTCGAATGGCGGCCTGCGCACCCGGGCTCGCGACGGAGTCCGCGACTAGAGGCCCCAGTCGGCGTTCCACCTCGGCCCTGAAGTCCACGAACCACGTCACGACCGTGCTGGGAATATCGGTCCCGTGCAGCTCGCCGTTGAAGCTGAAGTTCGCGAGTGAGAACACTGTTTCGCCCCACGGATCCCTAGTTGGGACAAGGTCTCCACTAAGACTGGGGTTGACGAGGTCGAAGCCGAGGGGCCCAACGGGAGTGTTCGGGGTGACCCTCGCGTTGGTGAAGATCGCGGATAGCACTATTCGATCCTGGCCCAGCGACGCCCCCAGATGGGAAGACGAGAGGGCGCTGAAATGCCCGATGGTGTCCAACCGCGGCCCGGTGATGTCGACCGAGACTGCAGGCAGCCCGTACTGCTGTTGAAGCTGGGGGGGCGGGGCGACCGTAACCTGCAGATTGGCGGTGCACTTGGGACCCGGGTGCGGTATCCGCCCCTCCTCGAGCAGTCGTGGATTGACGCGCGGCGGCGACAGGCAAACCTCCCGGAGCGTGATCCTGGTAAACCCGAGAATGACGTTTGTCCTCGCGTTGAATCCCTCGACGCCGATGCGGACTGACCGCACGTCGTACCTGACGGCCCCCAGCCACAGGGAGCCGTTTGCGAGCGCGTAGAGCGGTCTCCCATTCGCCGACGCGATCTCGATCACCCCCGCGGGCGCGTTGACGTTGTGCCAGTAGGGGGCGAGGCCTCCCCCATGGTTCACATACAGCCTTCTCTTAGCGTCGAGCGCGAAGACATCGAGCAACGACGGCGCGGCGATGCGCTCTGCTTCCGCCAGCGTCTTACCGAGCTTGCGCCAGCTGCCGTCGACGCCGGACTCCGACGTCAGCAGGACGCCGTCGGTGCTCAGGGCGTAGAAGACGGCGCCAAAGCCACGGCTCCCGGCGACTACCTGGCTCGCCCAGAGCAGCCTGGCGACGATTTGCCAGCGGAGGTTCAGGTCGTCCCCATCGTTCCGATAGAGCACCTTGTCGGAGCTCAGCGCATACAACCTGTCCGTGACACAGCTGAGGGACGCGACCCTCATCCCCACACGCGACCGCCGCTGCCAGGTAGGACCACGGCCGGTGCGGTTCGTGTCCGCCCACAACCATCCGTCGTTGTCCAGGTAGTAAAGCCGACCCGCGGCACATACCGCGATCTTGCTGGCGGCGGGTAGCTGCGCCACCTGGCTCCAGGCGATGGTGTCTGCCGCGGGAAAACTCGGCGCGCACAATCCTACGAGCATTCCCAGCACGAAGCTCATACCGATTCTCATATGACCCCTCACCTGCTCAACACAGTCGCCAGATGCGAACGCTCCTTACGGCGTCGGCCCTATGCCCGTCTCGATCGGTTGCGGTAAGGGATATCCGGTGGGTGACGCCGGTGCAGACGTTCGAAAAGAGGCGCACCTTGGGCGGATCACCGCTTCCGGGCCGGGTTCCGGTACCGAGAATCTGCTGCTGGCCAGTGATGTCGGTCCGATCGGTCGTCCAGACCAGCGCCGCGCCCGTTAGGGCGGTCTTTTGCGCATCGACCGCAATGCCCTGCAAGACGACATCCTTGTACCAGAGGTGCTGCGTCGGCAGATATCCATCGTAGCCGTAAGCCGGGTTGTCCGGGCCGATGTCGGCAGCCGGATAGGCGATCGCCACAGTGGGAGCCCCTGGGCCGGGTAGCGGCAGTGGGGGCGGGAGCGGCCTGGGCACCGGGGGCGTCACGGCTGCGGCGAGCGATAGGCGGCTGGTCGCGGGGAGGAATGTGATTCGATAGACATTGTCGTCTACCGCGGTTGGCGCGGTGATGCGAACCGGGTACGTGGCATTGCCCGCCAAGTCAGGGATCGTGAACTGCCGGCACTCAACCGCGGCCGTCCCCGGGCACTCCGTTCCCAGTCCGTCATTGAGTCGCAGCTGGCCGAAGCCGCGCAGGTACCGCAGCTCGATGCGGCCGCCGGTGAAGGCCGTGTTGCGCTCCGGCGGGGTCTGCCACTTGAACCAGTCCGTGTCGGCGAAGGCCACGCCCGCGGGCGGTTCCGCCGGGATGGTGAGAATCGTGCCGGTGGCGGATCGGCTCTCCAGCGCGCCGATCGCCACGGCGGTTTCCAGCCGATCGTTCTGCGCCAGCGTGGGGTTCGCTTCGTCGAAGCCCATGTCCGTGGGGAACCCCAGCGCGCCGACGTCGGGGATCACGTTGTCGGCACGGGCGGCGCCCTGAACGGCGCGGAACGCGTTGATGAGATTGCGGCGCGGGTCGTTCGGGTCGCCCGGCAACGCGGACCTGGGGGTCGCCGTGCTGACGAGCAGCTGCCGGATCCGCCCTGGGATTTGAGCCCGCGCCGTGGCGCTGAGGCCCGCGTTGGCCCGATCGAGATTGGGGTTGACCGCGATCATCATCGCCACGACGCCGGTCGTGAACGCCGTGGCCCCGCTGGTGCCCCAGAATCCCTGCTTGTGGGGCGGATCGCCCGAATAGGGCGTCACCCCCTCCTCTTGCGGATCACTGTACGGTTCTTGACTGGCGGGAGGGGCGACGGCGTTGATGTCGTGAGGCGCGTAATAGGTGGACCCTTGCGGCGCCCACACGTCCACCCGGTCCCCAAACCACTGGCCGTTCACATAGGGACTCAGGGGCACGGCTCCGCCCACGCAGATCACACCGGGGAGAGTGCAGGGGATGATCCGCCAATGCTCGGCGTTGTTGTCGCCGACGTTGACGCCGCCCGCGGCTTGGAACGCCGAGACGAGCGACGGGTCGAGACTCCAGTTGTTCCCGGCCGCGGCGACGATGGTGACCCCCCGGCTCTGGGCGTAGTCAACGGCGTATCCCATCCGGTCGCCGTATCCGACGGCGCTCGCGAGAAAGGTCGAGACGGTGCAGGCAACGAACGCCCCGTCCGCCGCTGCAATGGCGTTCGCGGCTAGGAACGGACCGACGAAGGGGATGAGTCCCAGCAGCCCCGCCGCCGCCAACATCCGCAAATGCAGGAACTCGCACAGGGCCAGGCGGCCGGCCTCGCTGCAAATGCCGATGATCCCGACGTCGGTCGGGACGCCGCACAACAGGCCGGCGCTCATGTTGATTGCGTCGGCCCCGTCGTCCGTGGCTTGAATGATCGCGTTCGCCATCTGGAAGTAGCTCGTGGGACCGAGACTGTAGAGCCGCGGGGACACGACCTGGCCCCCGGTGCCGGCGGCTCCCCAGCCGTTGTTCAACACGGCTCCGGCGCTGCTGACCACCCCGTTGCCGTGCCACATGTGCGGGCCGAAGTAGCCCGCTCCGATGGTCGGCGCCCCGACCGCGGAGCCGCTCGCGCACGTGCCGGCCTCCATGTTGCACTGGCGGATGTTCTCCGGGTGGGCCGGGTCGTAGCCACGGAAATCGGGGCTCGGCGCAAATCCGTTGTCGATGAACGCGGTCGGCACGCGGCGCGTGTCCTTGTCGAACAGGGCGACGTACGCCCAGGCCTTGCGAACGCCGAACATGGTGTCCCGATCCACCATCGGGCTGAAGCGTGGATCGGAGCTCATCGCGTCGAGCACGCCTCCGTCCTGTTCCGGATGTCCGGCGGGCCAAGGGGCGCCGTTCGACCCGTCGCGGATCGACGGCGCTCCCATCGCGTAGAACCGCGGGTTGAGCGTCACAGCGAAACCGTCGAGCTGGTACTGCACGGCGAGGGCGATGGCCTTGGCGGCTTCCGGCGAGCTGGCGTAGAGGGTGCCGGTCTGCCCGAGCAGCGCGCGCATCTGGGGTAGGTGCTCCAGATCCGCCGCGGCCGTGCCAACCTTGACGAGCATCCCCTTGGGCGGGCCGCCGCCCTTGGCGGGAAGAAGGTCGTGGACGTGAACGTTGCCTGCGGTCTTTCTCAGGAATTGGTCGAGCTGCTTCGCATCTCTGGGATAGATGATCAGCTCGTCAACGGGAATCTGAACGGGAAGACCGCCGGCAACGTGCACCGTGCCGAAGCGCGTCTTTCCGAGAGCCGCGGGCTTGTCTTCTCCCCGCACGTCGATGGCGGGCACGACTTTGACCTGAGACTTGGTGAAGTGCCTGTCCTCGAGCAGGCCGAAATCCCCCACCACCGTTGCGCCCTTCACCTGCGGGTTCAGGGTGAAGAGCGCGAGGAAGGTCTCGTTGGGTAGCAGCGTGAGGGATCCGTCCTGCTTCTGGGCCGGGCCCTGACTCGCGAGCTTGATGGGGAGCGCCCGCTCGGTGACGTACACCGTCGGGTCGGTCGTGCGCTGCAGCTTCACGATCTCGACGTCCTTGCTGTCCGGCGCCACGATGTAGACTTGGAGGGCCTCCGGGGGAAGCACACCCTGCTCGACAGTGACCGCCGCCGAGATCGTACTCCCCTCCGGGTACACGATGCGGTCCAGCCGGATCTCGGGACCGCCGGTCGGCGCGTAGTCGGGAACGGCGCGTCTTGCCGCCTCGATGGCCGCCCCGCTTTCGGGGCGGCTCCGGTTCGCCCGGGGACCCGCCGTCCTCGTCAGCGCCAGCGGCACGCTCAGGGCCAGCGTGAGCGCCGTTGAGATGGTTCCGGGATGCAGCGCGAAAGAGCGTGGGATCATCGCACGGCAGATCATGGAGGCCTCCGTCACGGGTGGGGTGTCCGACTGTCGATCCGCTCCCACATGGCGACGTACGCTTCGGCCGAGCGGAACAGCGGCTCGAGGTCCAGGGAATCGAGACCCACTTGCCTGAGATCCTCGATGAAGTCGGGTAGCATGCCGACGTTTGAGACGCCGTCGATGTTGTAGGCCATCGTCCTCTCGCCGGTTCGCAGCGGCTGCATCGACGCGCCGGTGGCGAGCGCCCTGAAGGGGTAGGTGACCTGATGAGTCTGCGCGTCTTTCTGGCCCCTGTCGCCGTCGCAGCCGTCGTCGCCGAATCGCGGAGCGGGCCAGCCCGCCAGGCCGTTGAAGTCGCTGCCTAGCCCCACGGCAGCCACGGCAGGACCGCCCATCACGTCGACGGCGTAGAGGTACGCCTGCGCCCACGACTTGGACGACGTGCTGCAGTCGTTGGGAACCCGGTTTCCCCACGCGACGATCTCGCTCGTGTGGCCCTGATCGAGGATTGCCGACACGAGGCCGCCGAGGGCGCGAATCTTCGCCAGCTGCTCGGGCGTCTTCTGCCCCTCCGACCGCTTGTTGCCGGCGGAGATCTTGAGGAATCCGGTGTGCCCCGCGGCGACCGGGTACCTCTCCCCCGAGGCAATCGCCAGCGTGCGCTCGGTGGCCCGCATCGACATGTGGTCGATGTCGATGATCATGCCACGGCGCATCAACTCACGGATGAGGAACTCCCCGAGGGGCGAGAGCCCTGCCACGTTGCAGAGTCCCCCGGGCGGATAGACCGGCGGGCTGGCGGACGCGCCATTCCGCAGGGCGTTGAAGAGCGCACCGCCCTGACTCAGGTCGAAGCGGAACTGGATACCGGTGCTCGAGCAGTCGTACGCGTCGAAGAAACGCCCCGTGAGGATCGCGTTGTTGAAGTTGAACATGTCGTTGTACAGTGCGGCTCCACCGAACGCGTTGTTTGCGAGGTGAATGGGGAAGACGTGCCGCACGCCGAGCTCGTAGTACTGCTGAACCTGATTCAGCAGCAGGGAGTTGGCGATCGGGAAGTCGGGCGACGGGGTGCCGTTGCCGTGGAACACCCGCACGTGTGGCCCGCCGCCCGGTCCCGCGCCGGTGATGATCTCGGCCCGTCGGTCCCCATCCACGTTGCCCGCTGCCACGAACACTCCGCCGCGGAATCCCGGATCGTAGGCCATGAAGCTGGTGGACAGCGGAGTCCCGTCGCCGCGGAACACCCGCACGTTCGGCCCGCCGCCCGGTCCCGCTCCCGTGATGATCTCGGCCCGTCCGTCCCCATCGAGATCCGCGACCGCGGGAAACACGCCGCCGCTGAAGGACGGATTGTAGGCGAACAACGCGTGGTCGGCGCAGTGGCCACTCGTCGCACAGTCGAACAGGTCGTCCACTTCGATGCCGAGAACGACCGCCAGCTTGCCGTTATTGATGACCTGCCGCGCCTCCCGGCCCGATTGCACGATGCGATACCATCCACGCCCTGGCCCCCCACTCAGGGAGTCGACGTAGTACTGCATCTCGTAGGCGGCAGCGAGCTGACGGTCGACCGCCTCCATGTCGTCGCAGGAGAGCGGATGGTTGGCGAGCCCGCAGAACACCTTGTTGTTCACGGCATGCACCACGAGCAGCTTCATCCCGCCCTCGAAGGCGCGCTGCACCCACGAGTGGTACATCTGCTGGTGCGTATAGGAGTCGTAGCGGGGCCAGCCGTCGAACTGGGGGAACCCTCCGACGAGATGGCCGAGGTTCGGATGCCCCGCCATATCGCGCATCGCGTTCCCAATCAGGTCACCGACTCCGCCGGGTCCGTGCGACGGTGTGCACCACGGCAGGGCGTCGGCCAGCTGCTGCTCTGGCGTGGCGCCGTTGCGGCTGAAGGGCCTGCCCCAGAGCATGAGGCCACCGAAGCCCAGGTTGCCGAACTGGTGCGAGTGCGTGTCGGCGAAGCCGCGGATGGGCCGCGGCGCGGCCTGCACGCTCACGGAGGGAATGCGGCTGACGGTAATCGCCGCGGTCCCGCTTCTTCCCTCGGCGCTCGCCCGAATCGTCGCGGCACCCAGGGCGACTGCGGTCACTGCTCCGTCGGCTGAGACCGTCGCCGCGGCGGGACTACTGCTCGACCAGGTGACGACGCGCCCGGAGAGCACATGGCCCAGTGCATCCCGCAGCGTGGCGGTGAGCTGAAGCGGACGTCCGCCCACCAGGACGACTGCGCTCGCCGGCGCCACGGCCACCGAGTACACGGGCGGCGGCGTCACCGCAACAATCGCGATGCCACTCTGACGGTCCGCAGTCGCGGTCACCGTGTCCGTGCCGACGGCGACGCCGCTCACGACGCCGCTCGCTGAGACGGTCGCAACCATGGTGTTGCGGCTGGCCC
>MNEU01000027.1:0-36092 GCA_001917855.1 Armatimonadetes bacterium 13_1_40CM_64_14
GTAGGATCCATGACGGCGGCCCCGCTCACATCCTCGAGCGAGAAGATCTTCCGACGGCGTTCCCGGCGCAGACGGTCCACGAAGGAGTTGTGCATGATGCGGAAGAGCCACCGATCAAACCGCGTCCCGGGTTGAAACCGGTGGAAGGCGCGAAATGCTTCTTCCGCGGCTTGCTGCAAGAGATCCTCGCTATCGGGTGCGTTGCCCGTCAGGTAGTAGGCGAACCGGTACGCGTGCTCCCAGTGGGCGGCGAGGAGCTCGGCGAAGCTCTCCTGCGCGGCCGTACGATCTCCGGCCGAAGCAAAGGTAGTCCCCGGGACTGAGCCCGCAAGGGGCGTTTGAACGCGTTCCATGGCATCCTCGGCGGGAAGCGCTGCGCGGTCCCCGCCCACCGATTCAGCGATCACTTCATGATCGTGACGCTGGCTGCCTGGTATGTCAATGCGGGACCACGGCCACTCGTTGTCCCTGTAATCGCGACGGTCTTGCCGATCCTGAGGTCTCGGACGGATGCGCCCTTCCCGGCTTTGAGCACCTTGGTTTTGGCCGTGTGTCTCACCCAGAGTTTGCCGTGCGCCTTGAGCCCGGTCCCGCGCGTAACCTTCAGCACCTCGACTTGCGCCCAGCCTCTACCGATCTGGAGAATCTTCGCTTCGATCTCGAAGGGCACGCGGGGCGCCTTTGAGGGCGGCGCCGGAGAGGGTGAGAGTGTTTGTGCTGCGACCATCGCCGAGTTCACCAACAGCGCCGCGGCGACGGTGAGTGCGAAACCCACACGGCCCTTCAATGCCATTCCCCCTCTATAGAGGCTTCGATAGCTAGAACGTTTCAGCCCCCGGGGAAGTTCCTCCGCGGAGGTTCACCCTCCCCTGGATGGCGCCAGACGCTCATCATGATTGGGGTTGTATACTGAGTCGAGAGGTCGATGCGCGTGACAACACCTGGAGGATTGGTGTGACTCGATTCGATCTGCACGCCATGCAGTCGACGCTTCGCGTCGACAATCGAACGATTGCATACTACCCCGTACACGCCCTCAGCCCGCACTTGGCGACGCCTCTGGAGAGGCTCCCTGCGACCGTGAAGATCCTGCTGGAGAACGTCCTGCGACATGCCGCCGGCGGCTTGTTTTCCGCAGACGATATCGCGACGCTCGCCGCCTGGCAACCAGGGCTGACGCTCCGTCCCGACTTTCCTTGTCTGCCCTCCCGGGTGCTGCTGCAGGACTTCACCGGCGTACCGGTTGTGGTTGATCTCGCCACTATGCGCGATGCCGTCGCGCAGTTAGGAGGCGATCCGCGCCGCGTCAACCCCGTGATTCCCGCCGACCTGGTCATTGACCACTCGGTGCAGGTGGACATTTTCGGGATGCCGGGGGCGTTTGGACGCAACGTGGCCTACGAGTATCAGCGTAACCGCGAGCGATACCTGCTGCTGCGATGGGCGCAGCAGGCCTTCGCGAACCTGCGCGTGGTGCCTCCGGGCACCGGGATTGTCCATCAAGTTAACTTAGAGTACCTGGCTCAGGTGGTGTCGGTCCAGACGGCGGCTGGGCTGGAACTCGCCTATCCCGACACGCTTGTCGGGACCGACTCGCACACCACGATGGTGAACGGGATGGGTGTGTTGGGGTGGGGCGTCGGGGGAATCGAGGCGGAAGCCGTGCTGTTGGGTGAGCCGACCTATCTTACAGTGCCCGAGGTGGTCGGGGTCCGCCTGACCGGCCGTCTGCGGGAAGGGGTGACGGCCACTGATCTGGTGCTGACCGTTACCCAGCTGCTGCGCACCATCGGGGTGGTGGCGAAGTTCGTCGAGTTTTACGGGCCGAGCGTGCAGGCTCTGGCCCTCCCGGACCGGGCGACGATTGCCAACATGGCCCCAGAATACGGGGCGACAGCCGCCCTCTTTCCGATTGACACGGAGACTCTGACTTACCTGCGTCTCACCGGCCGGCCTGAAGCCCACGTGCGCGTCGTGGAAGCGTACGCGCGGGCGCAAGGGCTGTTTCACACGCCGACCGAGATGGAGCCCGTGTTTGATCAGGTCGCGGAGCTGGACCTGTCTACGGTGGAGACGAGTCTTGCCGGACCGCGACGGCCGCAGGATCGCGTGCCGCTGCCCCAGACGTCCCGGAGCTTCCGGGCTGCATTTGCCGAGCAGCTCACGCCGTCGGCAGGCAAGACCGCGACGGCTACCGCCGTAGCCGAACGGCCCCCTGTCGTGCAGGTCCAGATCGATGGTCAAGCAGCCACGCTCACGCATGGCGCGGTCGCGATCGCGGCGATCACCAGTTGCACCAACACCAGCAATCCTGAGGTGATGGTCGCGGCGGGGTCCAGGATCGGCAGTGGTGACATCCTATCTGGAGCGTGCTGGCCTCACGCCCTACCTTGACGCACTGGGATTTCAGCTCGTCGGGTACGGGTGCACGACCTGCATAGGCAACAGCGGCCCCCTGCCGCAGCCGATCGCCGACGCGATTCAACAGCACGACTTGGTGGTAGTCGCCGTGCTCAGCGGGAATCGCAACTTCGATGGCCGCATCCACCCCTTGGTGCGCGGTAGCTATCTGGCCTCCCCGCCACTGGTGGTCGCATTCGCCCTGGCGGGCACCGTGGAGATCGACCTCCTCACCCAGCCGCTCGGACGGGACCGGCAAGGCCGCTCCGTGTATTTGAAAGATCTGTGGCCGAGTGCTGCAGAGGTGCACGCGGTGGTGCGCCAGGCGGTGTCCCCGGAGTTGTTCACGACCCGCTACCGGGATGTCTTCACGGGAGACGAGATGTGGCAGACGCTGGCCGTGGGCGCCGGCGAGCGGTACGGCTGGGAGGATGCTTCCACCTACGTCCGCCAGGCGCCGTTCTTTGCGGGCCTGTCGCCGCAGCCTCCACCCATCCTCGACATCCGTGGGGCTCGGGTGCTGGTGTGGGTGGGCGATTCAGTGACGACCGATCACATCTCGCCCGCGGGAGCGATTCCGTCTGACAGCCCGGCTGGCCGCTACCTCATTGAACACGGCGTGAAGCTCGCCGACTTCAACACGTACGGTTCGCGCCGGGGGAACCATGAGGTGATGATGCGCGGGACATTCGCCAACATCCGGCTGCGGAACCGGTTAGGTGGCGGCCGGGAGGGTGGGTGGACAACGCACTATCCGTCTCAAGAGCTGATCACGATCTACGATGCTGCGCTGCGCTACCAACAGGAGGGCGCGCCGCTGGTGGTCCTCGCGGGCAAGGAGTACGGGTCGGGGAGTTCACGGGACTGGGCGGCCAAGGGACCTCTGCTCCTGGGGGTACGCGCGGTGCTAGCAGAGAGCTTTGAACGCATCCACCGTAGCAACCTGGTCGGGATGGGGATCCTCCCGCTTCAGTTTGCACCGGGGACCACGCCTGCTGCTCTTGGACTGGATGGCAGCGAGGTGCTTGGGATCACGGGGATCGCTGACCTGAGGCCCGGACAGGTGCTGACCGTGTCCGCGCGCCGCAATGGGAGCACCAAGACGTTTCAAGCGACCGTGCGGGCGGATACCCCAATCGAGGTGGAGTACTATCGGCACGGCGGGATCCTGCCGTATGTCGCGAGGAAGCTGGCCAAGGCGAAGGGATGAGGGTCATGATTCATCCCGCGTTGGTCTGGTAACCCGTCGCATGCCACAGTAGCCGTAAGCAAAGCACCGGTTCACACAACCCGCGATCACCGACGCCTCCGCCCTGATGCGTCATGAGGCTGGTGGTAGGAGCGTGCTATTTGGGCTTCGAGGTGGAGCCGTAATATGTGAGGGCTGCGATCACGATTCCGAAGATGACGTTACTCCACTTCAAGGTGCTACCGAACAAGAAGAATGGAGATAATGCTACCCACACACCTGCGATAAGAGTGACCCAGTATGCGGTCATTCGATGAACGCCTCCTAGACTGTCTTTTTCACCACGGCGCGACCACGTCGACTATGTCATGCGTGCCCCTCTACCGTTGCGATCTTGCATCGATCTCGGTCCAATTCCTGACTCCTTCAGCTGGTTGCGTGGGCTGCCATGGGTTGGACCGTGTCACGATTTGCCGAGAACAATGAGCACTGCGAGTGCGGCGGCGCAGCCCAAGACGCCCCCGAAGTAGAAGGGTACCGCTGGGCCAAACGACGTCCACATCCACCCCGCCAGCAGCGAGGCCGGCAGGAGCCCGATGCCGACGAGCGTGGCATGAAACCCGATGGCCGTCGCGCGAATGGACGTCGGTGCCAAATCTGCCACCAGCGCCTTCTCCACACCGTCAAACACCCCCATGTACAGCCCGTACACGGGGAACAACAGCCACAGTGATCCCGGGCTGGACGCAAGCCCAAAGCCCAGGTACACCAAACCGTAGAGCGCGTACCCTGCGACTAGCAATGTGCGACGGCCCACCCAATCGGACAGTCGCCCCGCGGGATAGGCCACTACCGCGTAGGTGATGTTAAAGACGAGGTACAACACGAGCACTGCGGCCGTCGCCACACCGAGATTCTGTGCGCGCAGCAACAGAAACTGGTTCGATGAGTTGCCCAAGGTGAAGAGGAAGACGACGAGCATGTAGGCGCGCAACTTCGCTGGCAGGACCGACCAGCGCAGCACAGGGGCGTGCGTGCCGACGCGATGGGAGCGCACATCCCGCGCGAAGAACAGGACCCCGACACCGAGAGCGGCGGGGATCAGGGACCACAAGAAGATCGCCCGGAGGTTCGCCGCTCCTGAGCGAAGCAGAACGATCGCTACAACGACACCCAGAGTTGCGCCCAGGGAGTCCATCGCGCGGTGCAATCCGTAGGCGCGGCCCCGACGCGCCGGATCTGCGGAGTCGGCAATGAGTGCGTCGCGGGGCGCCGTGCGCACGCCCTTGCCAAAGCGATCCACGAACCGTCCTGCGAGCACGGTCGGCCACGCCTCAGCCACGACCAGAAACACCTTCCCAAGAGTCGATGCAGCGTACCCTGCGATGGCCAAGGGTTTGCGTCGGCCCAGACGGTCGGAGATGTACCCGGAGAATACGCGCAGGAGGCTGGCGACACTTTCGGCGATGCCCTCAATGAACCCGAGGATGGCTGGCGACGCCCCCAGCGTCTGGGTGAGGAACATCGGCAGGAGCGGGTAGACCATCTCGGTACTGATGTCGGTCAAGAGGCTGGCGAGGCCGAGAATGATGATGTTCATCGGCCCGCATTGTTCTCGAAGGTGTCAGGAGTTCCTCTGAACGCTCGGGGTCCCGAACGCGGAAACGAGCGACCGCCTACGACCGTTGCAGGTGGACTGCGAGCCCGCCGCCCACGGAAGTCCACCTCCTCATGCCGTGCGTCCACTCACTCCAGATGTGGATGCTTTTGGCACGCCCGGCGCAGCCCTAGGGTGTTGCAGGCGCATATCCGGACAGCCGGGCGAGTTCGTCGAGAGTGAGCACACCCTCGTAGCGCTGTCCTTGGATCTCCCAGGTCGGATATGCTCTCACACCTGCCGCAGCGCAGACCTGGGGTCGGCCTGCGGGAGACCGGGGATCACATTCGATATAGGGAAGGAGGGCCGCTGCCTGTCCGAACATCGCCTTCTGGTCCGCGCAGTGCGGACACCAGTAGGCTCCGTAAAACCTTTGCTCCCGAAGCAGAGAGGTGCTTGGCGAGGCCGGTTGCGTAGTCATTAGCGGCCACCTGCGGTGCAAACGCGCCGTATCCGAGGAGCAGGAAGCCCATAGCGGCTAGCGCGGCCACGGCCATCCATCCCCAGGTTGCCCCAGGTGGGTGCTGGGGCCGTCGGACGACAAGATAGATGAAGATCCCGAAGCTGAGAAAGGCCGAAAGTACGCACAAACTGCAGGTCGCGCGGATTGCGGTTTGCTGTACCGCGGTGAAGATCATTGATGCGCCTACCCCTGTGGCGGCGACGGGTAGGGCGAGGGCCCAACGGCGTTCGCTGCGGAGACGACGAAGGCCGAGGACGAGCAGCACAGCATAATAGGCCAGGCCGAGTAGGGCGACCGGGATCCCAAACGCGACCGCGTAGCGGCTCGACTGCACAACATCGCAGCCGGTCCCCAACGGGCAGTACGGCGAAGTTTGGACGGCCTTGGTGGCAAGTAGGTAGGCGCTCACGACGCCTCCCACCACTGCTGGGACCGCTACCCACAGGTCTCTGCCGGGTGGATGTCCGGATGTGACCGGACGGAGGTTCCGTGCGGGCTTGGACGTCACAGTATTTCATCTTAGCATTCCGCAAATGACCTCGGGCCCTCCGGCCCCCAGAGCAGTAGTCAACAGTAGGGTTCGCCCCTAGAGTAGTACCCGAGACCCCATGCCCCGACTTGGCGTGCTCACTAGCGGAGGCGATGCCCCCGGCATGAACGCCGCGATTCGCGCGGTCGTGCGAACAGCCACGTCCTACGGGTGGGAGGTTCTAGGCATCCGTCATGGGTATGCCGGTCTGATCGCGAATGACGTGGTGGTGCTGACGGCCCGCGACGTGGGGGGCATTATTCAACTCGGGGGGACCTTGCTCAACTCCGCTCGGTGTCCGGAGTTCCACGACGAGCCCGTCCGCCGCCGGGCGGTCGACACTGTGAGGCGCCACCAGCTGGATGGGGTCGTCATTATCGGCGGCAATGGATCGCAACGCGGTGCCTATGATCTGGCCCAGTCCGGGGTGCCCGTGGTGGGCGTGGCGTCCACCATCGACAACGACGTGTTCGGGACTGATCAGAGCATCGGGGTGGATACCGCTTTAAACATTGCGCTCGAGGCGGTGGACCGTCTGAAGACCACCGCCTCGGCGTTGCAGCGCGCCTTCTTGGTAGAAGTCATGGGGCGACACTGCGGCTACCTGGCGTTGATGACGGCGATTGCGGGCGGGGCCGATGCGGTCGTCATCCCCGAGATGGAAACCGACCCCGAGCAACTCATCGCAGACCTGCAGGCGGCCGCAGATCGCGGCAAGGCCCACGCCATGGTGGTCGTCGCCGAAGGCGCGCGGTACAATGCGGAACAGTTGATCGACTATTTTCACGCCCGACGGGACCGGCTAGGGTATGAGATTCGCGCCACGATCCTCGGCCACGTCCAACGCGGCGGCGCCCCGACGGCATTCGATCGGCTACTCGCGACGCGACTGGGCGCGGCGGCGGTGAACGAAATCATGGCCGGCCACGCGGCGGTCATGGTGGGAGTGCGACAGGGGGAAATTGCCGCCACACCGCTGGACGAGGTCGTCAGGAATGTCAAGACGCTAGACTTGCGGTTGCTCGATCTCGCCCGACGGCTGGCTACATAGCAGGATGCGAGACCGCGTCGTCGCTCTCGCCGGACGCCGCCCGAAAAACATAGGACTTACGATCTTGGTGGATTCTTAGGGCGATTATCCCCTCGACGTAGGACGGGGACTTGTCGCTGCCCTTGCGGACGCGACCATCGGCGCATCGCCACGCGCCCAGGCACGAATGTTCCGTGCCGCGATGACGTCGGCCGGCCCAGCGTACATGACCACAGACTGGGCAGGTACGACTCGTGTTGGCTGGATCCACGAAGACGACCGGCACCCCGGCTAGAGCAGCCTTGTAGACAATGAACTGCCGCAGTTGTCCGAACGCCCAGTTATGCAGTCGGGCCCGCTGGCGGCGCCTGGCCTTTATCCTGTCGCGGATGCCCTGAAGGTCTTCCAGAGCAATGCCGCAGCAGAGCCGTTGCGCCTTGGCCACCACGCGCTTGGCGATCCCGTGGTTGACATCCCGCTGGTATCGCCGCTGGCGTCCGGACAGTACTCTGAGTTTCCGGCGGGCCGCCCGCGTGCCCCGCTTCTGCAGGCGCTGCCGCCGGTGGACGTAGATCCGCTGTTTTTCTTCGACCGCCTGACCGCTGTAGGCCTCCCCCGCGCTGTCCGTGAGCAGGTTCACCGTCCCGAGGTCGCAGCCTAGGTACTCTCGTACGGAGGCGGGAGCCGGGACGTCCACCTCCACCACCTGATGCAGGATAAACTTGCCCCGCCGATAGCACAGCACCGCCTGATGGCGACTAGACAACTGTAACTGCGGGCGCGCGGTAAACGGGATCCGAAAACCGTATAATGACACCGTGCCGTCGCGCTTGTACTGATGCTTGTATACAGGGATCGCCCCGCGCCGCCGAAAGGTAGCCTGGTGCTGTCGGCGTTGTTTGTTGCGGTACGCGGAGGCAACCTTGCGGATGACCACCACGGTTGCGGCCGCAGGCAACTGAAACCGCTCCCGTACCTCCCGATAGGCGCGGCGCTGAAGGGGCAACCAGTGCCAGAGGCGTTCTCTGAATGCCACGCCGGACAGCCAGTTCGCCGCTTTGTTGAACCGCTCAAGCCACGCGAGCAGCTGGGCGGGGTCAGCCGGGTCGAGTCGGACGGTCTTCGCACTTTTCATCAGTATATCATCAGTATATTCCTTCCTGCTGACCAATGCAAGTATTTACGTCAGGGGGATAATTGCCATTCTTGGTATCCAGGAGGATCCGGTCGCCTCATGTGGGTGACTCGATCGGGGGCAGGGCGATGACCGGAATGCCGAGTGGAAAGCTAGTGAACCTGCCGCGCCTCGCGGATCGCGCGGGCCGATTCAAGATGCTGGCGATCGATCAACGCGATTCGTTGCGGGCGTCCCTCGCCAAGGCCACTGCCCGAGAGCCTAAACAGGTCACGTATGCGGAGATGGCCACGGCAAAGGGAGTAATCACGGAGGTCCTTTCCCCGCACTCCACGGCGACCTTGGTGGACCCCGTGTTCGGGTTGCCCCAGGCCGTCAAACTCATCCCGGCAGACGTCGGCGTTCTCGTGGCGAACGAAGATAGTTACGAGCCGGCGGGGGCCGGCGGAAAGCAGCGGAAGGCGCGATCGATTGATGGGTGGTCGGTCTCCAAGGCGAAGCGTGCCGGCGCCAACGCCGTGAAGCTCCTTGTCTACTACACCCCTGAGGCGTCCGCCGAGGTCGTGGCCCACCAACAGCGTTTCGCCCGCACGGTCGGTGAGGAGTGTGTGAGGGAGGACATTCCCTTTCTCCTCGAGCTCGTCACGTATCCCATCCAGGAGCCCTCCGCGGATACTCCAGAATTTGCTCGCAAGCGCCCCGTGCACACGCTCGCCTCTGCCCGCGAATTCTCCAAAGACATCTACCACGTGGATATCCTGAAGCTGGAATTCCCCGGCGACTTGAAATATGCGCGCCCGTTCAGCCAGGGCGTATTCGACGGCAAGGACAGGCCGGCGATCTACGATGTGGAGCAGGTGCAGGCGTTTTGTCAGGAGCTCAACACCGCGGCCCAGCGCCCCTGGGTCATTCTCAGCGGCGGAGTGGCCATTAGGGAGTTTTTGGTCGCCCTCGAACTCGCGGTCGTAGCGGGGGCCAGCGGCTTTCTGTGTGGGCGGGCGATTTGGAAAGATGTCATTCCCAAGTATCCCGACCTGGATGCCATGCGCGCATTTCTCGTCGACGAAGGCGCGTACAACTTTGCCCGCGCCAATGCTGCAGCGCAACGAGCCCGTCCGTGGTTCGCCCACCCGCGCTATGGCGACTGGGAGAATGTGCAACTGATCGGCGCCGGCGAGCGCTGGTATCAGGACTACCATCCGAGTTTCGGATCGGTGTGATGAGGAGGACAGGGGATGGAACGAACGAGACGCAAGGGTGAGTCTATTCTGGTGCTGGCGGCGCGCTGGATGATCGCGGTCGTCTTGCTGACCGTGGGCACGGTCTTATTGGCTACCGCCGCCTACGCTGCCTACATCGCGAAGTTGTGGACAGCGGCCGCGCGCGGGGAAACCGCATGGCCGAATCGCCCTGCGACTGAGCGGTCACACATTTCCCCACCGCGCGCGTGACAATTTTCGAAGCGGGACTGGCCGTGGGGGCCCTGCCAGATCCGTCCTCGGTGCTCGCACAGACGCAGATCATCTGGTCTGTATGCCTCGCATCGGCCCCCGGCTGCCTGACCGGGTCGTCCCTCCACGATGTCGAAAGGGAGGGGCGGCGGATGCGGGCGGGCGCAGGAACCGGAGGAAGACACTCTCGTGAGCACGGCTGATGTCGTGATCATTGGCGGTGGATCGACGGGGACGAGCGCCGCTTTTCAGCTCGCGCGGCGGCGGTACGGCAAGGTCATCCTGGTCGAGCGCGAGACCGTTGGGGCTGGTCCCACGGCAAAGACGATCGGGATCGTCCGGCTGCACTACTCCTACGAACCGCTGGTCCGTCTGGCCTCCCGCAGCCGGGACTTGTTTGGCCAGTTTGAGGAACTCACGGGCGCAGTCGCCGACTTCACGCGCTGCGGATTTCTCCTCCTAGCCGCCGAAGGCGAGATGCCTGGCCTGCGGGCCAACGTGGACCTGCAGCACCATTTGGGCATTCGCTCGGCGGTGGTGACACCGACGGAGATCGCGGGTCTGGATCCGCGCATGAATATCGACGGCGTCGCGGGAGGCGCGTGGGAGCCTGAGTCCGGGTTCGCCGATGGCTATGCGACGGCGAGTGGGTTTGCTGGGGCAGCGCGCCGAGCGGGGGCGGAGGTCTGGGAGACAACGGCTGCGCAGCGGATTATCGTCGAGCGGTCTGTCGTCTGCGGCGTGCAGACCGCTCGCGGTGAGATCATTACCCCGACCGTGCTGGTCGCCTGCGGCCCGTGGACGCCACAGCTATTACAGCCCCTCGGTGTGGACGTCCCGATCCAGAGCTCGCGCCAGCAGGTGGTCCAACTTGGACTCCCCGCCGCATTCGGCCCGCTGGCGATCATCATCGAAGACATGGCGCTTGGCTTCTACGTGCGACCGGAGACGGGGGACACGGTGCTGGCCGGGGTGCTGGAGGAAGAAGCCGAACAGATCGTGCCGGCCGATGAATACAACCGAGGCGTGGACTTTGATTTCGTCGAACGCACCGGGCGGGCGTGGGCCTACCGTTACCCCGGTGCGAGCGAAGCCCAATTTCGCCAGGGGTACGCCAGTCTTTATGACATAACTCCGGACTGGCAGCCGGTGTTGGGCGCCGTCGAGGGGATCCGAGGACTGTACCTCGCCGCGGGCTTTTCTGGCCACGGGTTCAAGCTGAGCCCCGCGCTCGGCGAAGTCTTGGCCGCGCTTGTCGCCGGGGAGGTCCCACCCATCGATGTGTCGATGTTTCGCCTTTCGCGGTTCGCCGACGGCCACCTCATCCGGGGTCGGCACGCCCAGGGGATTCTCGGGTAATGACGACGGGCCGCCGTTTGCCCTCCGGCAAAAGATCATTGACCGCAGACATCGCGTGAGGCGTGTGAAGTCGCGGCACTCACGCTCCGACCGAGGCGACGCAGCTGAGGGAGTCAGGAGGAGCATCCCGCGCGTTCTGGTATTCCTAATAGGGTCATGATTTTCACATTCGTGGGCGAGTACGCTGATCCAACCTTGGCCAAGATAGCCACGGGGCTCCGGGCAGTATTTGAGCGCCGCGGTCACGAGTACACGGAGGATCCGGAAGCCGAGGACCTGCGCATCGTCTTCAACTTCATCGATATCGACCATCCCCGCCCGTATCGCCGGCGGGCGAAGGCGATCTTCGTCGTGGCTCTGGCCGTGACCACCGAGCGGCCCGATGATGTGCTCCGGCAGGGATACCCGTTGTTGGTGCGCTCGCTGGCGAACCTCTGCGTCTACCTCGTGCGCGCGCACGAGGCCGTGCACACCTACTTTGTGACGCTTGAGCAAGGATACTACCCCGCCCCAGACCTGGCGGGGCAGGACTACTTCGACTACATCTACGACCGGTTGCACCCCCTGGCGTCCTCCCAACTGGTCATCGACAACGAGTTTGTTCCGGACTTGGAAAGGGAGTTATGGGATGGCGACTCCCTCACGACGCAGCTCAGCGCGGCGGGGCGGCGCCTGGACGCCCTGGCCTTGCTGCCGGCGCCGTTTCCGATCCACGAGCTGCTAGACGAGCGCGACCTGCGGCATATCGAGCGGTTGTATGGGATCGGCGGGCTCTCTTACGGCAATCTGAGCGTGCGCAAAGACGCGCGGCGGTTCTGGATGAGTGCGAGCGGCGTCGATAAGGGCAACATGACCGCGATCGGACGCGACATGCTGCTGGTGAAAGGCTTCGATGATAAGCGCAACGTCATGTTGCTCAGTGTGCCCCCCGAGGTCAAGCCTCGCCGTGTCTCTGTGGACGCGATCGAGCACTGGATGATCTACACGGAGCATCCGCGCGTCGGCGCCATCGTGCACGTGCACGCGTGGATGGAAGACGTCGCCTCCACGACGATCAACTATCCCTGTGGGACGATCCAGCTCGCCCGAGCGGTGGCCGAGCTCCTGCGCGAATCTCCCACGCCCGACCGCGCTGTGGTCGGCCTGAAGAACCACGGCCTCACCATCACAGGCCCGAGTCTAGATGACATCTTCAACCGTCTCGAGCGGGGGTTCATCCGTCAGGTCCCGATGTCCTGATCGCTTCGCCGCGGAATCCCAGCCCACATGTTGCCCGGCGACTCACAAGTGATTCACCCGCCCGAGGTGTGTAGCGCGTAAGATGAAGGCCCTCGTCTTCAATCCCACCATCCCTCGATTCCTTGCCACCAAGGCACTGGGACAGGTGAACCGCCGGGCGGTGTGGGGTCCGTGGGCACCCTTGCAGCTGCGCGAGGTGCCCGACCCGCCGCTTCCCGGAGCAGACTGGGTGCGCATCGGCGTCCGATTAGGCGGCATATGTGGCAGCGACCTGCACACCATTCACCTGGATACGAGCCCGGCGCTGTCGGCCCTCACCTCGTTTCCGTTTGTGTTGGGCCACGAAAACGTGGGGACGGTCCTGGAAGCCGGCTCGGACGTACACGGATTGTACGTCGGACAGCGTGTCACGGTGGAGCCGACCTTGCCCTGTGCGGCGCGCGGGGTGCCGCCGTGCGAGAACTGTTCGGCCGGTCGGTACAATTTGTGCCTGCGCACGTCCGACGGGCACCTCAGTCCCGGGCTCATGGTCGGGGCGTGCCGCGACACCGGCGGCAGCTGGGGGGAGACGTTCGTGTCCCACCGATCCCAGGTGTTGCCGGTGCCGGATGACGTGCCCGATGAGCAGGCGCTCCTGGCTGAACCGATGGCCTGCGCGCTCCACCCCCTGCTGGGTGCGCCCCCCGCAGACGGCAGCTCGGTCTTGGTGATTGGAGGCGGAGTCATCGGCCAGTGCGCTATTGCCGCAGTGCGCGCGGTCGGCAGCAGTGCCCGCGTCGTGGCGTTGGTCAAGCATCCTTTTCAGGGGGAGATGGCACGTCAACTGGGCGCGACCGATGTCGTGCAGCTCAGCCGAGGCGACGGGTACTATGATGCGGTCGCGGATCTCGTCGGTGGAGTCTTGCGGCGACCGATGATCGGGCGGCGCGTTCTGGTCGGCGGAGCGGATCTCACCATCGAGTGTGTCGGGTCCTCCCGTAGTCTTGACGACGCGCTGCGCTTAACGAAGCCGGGGGGGCAAGTGATGCTCCTTGGATTAGCGGCGGTGGCAGCGGTGGACTGGACGCCCGTATGGTGGAAGGAGCTGCGCGTCACCGGGAGCTACATCTACGGCGTGGAACACTGGGGGGGACGCACGGCCAAGACGATGGAACTCGTGCTGGACTGGATGGCGAGCGGGACGCTCGCACTCGGTCGCTTGGTTACCCACCGATTTCCTCTGTCATCCTACCGCGCGGCCCTGCTCACCGCGATGGGCAAGGCGCAGTCCCGGGCCTTCAAGGTCGCCTTCCAGATGCGGCCAATCTGACGGCACCCGATCAAGCTGCCATGTATCTGAGACGACGATGGGCATGCCGGTGATCGCAGCTGACGTTCACTACGGGTAGATGCCCCGTGTGAGCAGGGCGTCTGCGACCCGTTTCACTGCGTAGATGAGCGCCGCCGTCCGCCACAGGACATCCTGGTCCCGCGCGAGTTGAACAACTCCCCTAAACGCCTGCACCATGATCCGTTCCAATCGCTGGTTGATCTCCTCTTCGGACCAGAACAACGACTGCAGGTCCTGCACCCACTCGAAGTAGGAGACCGTCACGCCTCCTGCGTTTGCCAGGATGTCCGGGACGATCACAATCCCGCGGTCGGCGAGGATCTCGTCGGCCTCGGGGGTCGTCGGACCGTTCGCTCCTTCCACGATGATCTTCGTGTGAATCCGCGATGCATTTTCCCGCGTAATTTGTCCTTCCAAGGCTGCCGGGACGAGGAACTCGCAGGGCAACTCCAGCAGCTCAGTGTTGCTCACGGCGGTGGTACTCGGGAATCCGGCGACGCTCCCGGTCTGCTGGACGTGCCGGAGGACGGCTCGGGGATCGAGCCCGTTAGGGCCGTGGATGCCGCCGCTCACGTCGCTGATCCCCACGATCTTGCAGCCCTGGTCGTGCAATAAGTACGCGGCTACCGATCCCACGTTGCCAAACCCTTGTACAACCACGCGACTGCCCGCAAAAGGCATTTCCTGCATCCGCGCAGCTTCTCGCGCCGCGATCATGACTCCGCGGCCGGTCGCTTCGCGCCGTCCGGCCGACCCACCGATGCTGATCGGCTTGCCCGTGACGACAGCCGGCACGGAGTGACCGAGGTGCATGCTATACGTATCCATGAACCATGCCATGATCTGGTCATTGGTGCCGACGTCCGGCGCGGGGATGTCGCCGTCCGGGCGAACGATGACGCTAATCTCGGTGGCGTAGCGTCGGGTCAAGTGCTCAAGTTCGGTCCGGGACAATTGCGCAGGATCGCAGGCCACGCCGCCCTTGGCCCCGCCGTACGGGAGGTGCATCAACGCGCACTTCCAGCTCATCAGCATCGCCAGCGCACGCACCTCGTTGAGGTCCACCCGCGGGTTGTACCGAATGCCGCCCTTGGTGGGACCGAGCACCGAGCTGTGGTGGACGCGGTAGCCCGTGAACACGCGGACGCTGCCGTCGTCCATCTGGACAGGGAACGTCACGCGCAGTTCCCGGTGGGGGAAGGCGAGATACTCACGGATTCCTCGTTTGAGAGGGATGTGGTCGGCCGCGCGATGGAACTGCTGCAACGCGGCTTCCCAGGGGTCATCCTTCGGGTGGACGGCGGGGGCGACGGATGTTTTCATCCAGCTTCACTCGGGCGCAGCAGAGTCCCACCCGCTACGTTCCCAGGCAAGGCTGCCGGGTAGACGGCAGGGGACGGTATGCCTACAGCTTGCCGGCGATCCAATCCCCGACGAGATATCCGAGGACGGCGATTCCCAATCCAACGACGAACATGTCCAGCCCGCTCCGGAACACGCCGCGTCCGGTGAAGATGCTGCGCGCGCCGCCCACGCCAAAGTGCGACAGCATGCTGATGCTAAACGCGATCCAGATGGCAGTCGGCCCGCGCAGGATGAGGAACGGAAACACCGGAATGAAAGCGCCGACCGCGGTGGCGACCCCGGTGATCCACCCTTCTCGCAGCGGAGACATGGAGGCGGCGCCAATCCCCAGTTCGAGTTGCGCCTGCTCCTGCAGGGCTTGGTCGGGGTTTTCCATCACTTGCCGAGCGGAGCGGCGCGCGGCGTCGGGATGCATGCCGCGTGTCTGGTAGAGAAGGGCGAGCTCAGTTTCTTCCAGGTCAGGCATCACTCGGAGTTCTTCCTTTTCGATCGCGATCTCGTGCGTGTAGACCTCGCGTTCGCTCTTCGCAGCGAGGAAGCCGCTGCTGCCCATGGACAAAGCATCGGCGAACAGGCCAGCGACTCCCGACACCACGATAATGTGGTGCGGAACGTTGGCGCCCAAGACCCCCATCACCAGCCCGAAGTTCGCCGTGAGGCCGTCATTAAAGCCGTACACGGCGTTCCGCAAGAACCCCCCGGACGCGGTGCGGTGCCAGGGTTCCCCCTTCGTCCCGAGCAGTTCGCCCAGTTGGGCCGCATGGGCAGCGGACTCTTTGGCCAGTTCCGCTGCGGTGCGCATAGCGTCTGTGTTGTCGTAGCGAGTAGCATCACGGAGGTACCCTTTGGTCTCGCGGCCCTCCTCCGCCAGGAGGAGTGAGGTCAACAGCCGCCAGCCGAAAAGCCTGCCGACCAGCAGCATGATCCGCGCTCGCAGACTCGGTCGCATGGACGGCAACGACACGCCCGCCCCGCGCAGCACCTGCGTCCATCGGGCGACGTGTTGGTCCTCCACCTGGGCGAGGTCACTGAAAATCTTGGCCCGGGTGGGGTCCTGTTCGGCGGCGGCGATGTGGCGATACAGGAACGCCGCATCACCCTCATCCTGCCAGTGCTCCCGCCACAGGTTCTGTTGGTGGGGAATCCGAGCGTTCTCCATCTCTGCGCATCTTATGGTTCTGACCGGGTGCGCTCGCTCCTCCCGTGTGCGCACTTGGGCGGATGCCGCGTCCCGTTGCGTGCCGACGGGTGGGGGCCTCACGCGGTAGTACGGACGTACAGTTTTCCGTATAATCGGTATGGCACGGGGGCGGGTGCCTGAGCGGCAAAGGGAGCTGACTGTAGATCAGCTGGCCGAACGGTCTTCAGAGGTTCGAGTCCTCTCCCGCCCACCATTCGCTTTGCGAGACCCGTCGACATCGTTGGTTTGTCAGGTTCCTGAGGTTAGTGGGCTTAAGGGCTTCAGGATCGAGCGGGGATAGCTCAAAGGTAGAGCTCCGGCCTTCCAAGCCGGGGATGCGGGTTCGATTCCCGTTCCCCGCTCCACGATCGCCTCAATGCAGGCGCACGTTCGCGGCGTCGGAACTCACCGAGCGGGTTAGCAGCCGGTTAGCAACCTCGGCGGCGCGCTCCTGGCCCGTCCCGTGCACGTAGGTCCAGCGCCTCAAGACAATCGATGCGGAGAATTGGCACTGCGGCTGGAAGTAACCGCAGATCGCCATCAGCGTGTTTGAGAAGTGTCCTGCTGGGTTTCCTGCCGCCGCCGGAGTCCCTTGCATCCGGCAGCGGGCCGCGCAGTACCACTGCGACCGTCGGCGGGGGAGGAACCACTCGCCGCAACCCCTGCAAAGACGCCGTCTCGGCAGATGGCGCCTCCGCGATGCAATCTGACGGCACCGAGCGGAGGACAACGGATGGATCACCTGCGTGACGTTGACTTCATTGAAAAGCATGGCGGTTTCCGCGAATGCCCAAGCGTCAGAAGACTTGAGCTTAACGACAGGTCAGGTAGCGCAGGTCCTTAGAATCGCGCAATCCCCTGCGTCGCGGTGGGAAAACGGCACACGAAGGATTCACCCGGCGTTTGAACGACTGATCGGGCTCACCCTCTCGCGCAGTGCGGCCGGACCACACACCTAGCGACTTCAGAGGAGGTGGTGGAGATGGGCGAGGGCGTCAAAAAGATCGTTAGAAAGCCAACGCTCACGCCGCCAGAACCCGCGTCAGACGTGGGGATTGAGAGCCAAAGTGAGCGTTGGCCCGCGGAGCCGTAGGTCGTGGGTTCAAATCCTGCCAGGCGCGCGAGTCCTGCAGATTCTCATGGTCTCCCACCGTCTGCGCATCCGTTGCTCATCGAGGAGGGCTGCCGTTTACGGTGAATGACTTCTCGTAAAAATTGGTCGTCTGGTCATGCGGTTAGAAACCCGGCGACTCGGAGACGATGCACCACGTTGCTAAGTTGTCAGGGACCAGAGGCCGGACCAGAATCCAGTCCCCCGGCTACGTTGCTCTATCGCTCGGACGGCAATCACTTTAAGGTGATCGTCGGGCTCTGAAGGTGAACATTCCCTAAACCCCCCTATATACCTCCTCTCAATTCAGCGTAAATATACCTCGCCATAGAGGTAAGCAACAGGCAGCAGGAGACTTAGGCTAGTAGGAGGAATACATCTGGGGCCATGCTGGATTCCCCCGGCGTCGCGTCTTCCGCTCCCGTAGGTTGGGACTCCTCGTCAAAATTCTTCAAGTGTTCTGGTCAATAATCGTCCCTCACTGAAAGGGCGTTGCCCTCCGCTTCGCCGATGCGGGAGTTGACAGAAGCGGTATCTCCCTGGCCTACCTCTCCGCCGGCCTACCTCTCCGCCGCGCAGGTCACGACGAACGCGCAACAGCCGCGCCGGTCGCCGCCCGCTTCTCCAGGTAGTCCACGAAGACCGGCACCGGGTCGAAGCCCACGACCCGGGGCGCGTCGGTGACGAAGTTCGAGAGTACGTTGATGTCGTAGAAGTAAAGGCGCCCGTCCCGCTCGCTGATCAGGTACTCGATCCCGCCGACATCAATGCGGGCGGCCTGCGCGATGCGCAGCACCTGGGCGACGATCTCCTGTGGCGGCGTGTACCCCTCCACACGCAGGTTCGTGCGGGGCAGGTCCACCGGGCAGTAATCCAGGGCCGATGACGATGCCGCGGGTTCCTTCTCGGGCTGTGGCAGCAAAACCACGGGCGGGCTCGCGGCGACCGTCCCATTGGGCTGGCAGATGTCGGCCGGGCACAGGTTGAACCCTGCCGACGGGTTCGGGAAGACCCTGATCGCGTAGAGGAACCGACCGTCCAGCACCTCGACGCGGACGATCGAGCCGCGAACCGGCGCGTGATATTCTTGGACGAGCGCGGTGTGATCGATCCCGAGGTCGAGGACCCTGCCGGCGACGGCCGCTTCGAGATCCTTCAGCGCGTCAAAGCGCTGAATCTTCGCGCCGCTGCCCCCAATGTTCGGCTTCACCAGCAGCGGAAACGCCAGGTGGCGAGCGGCATCGACGGCCTGCGCGGGCGCGTTGATCACGCGCGTGCACGGATGCGGCATGCCCAGCCGGCTGAGCAGGCTGATCTGTGCGGTCTTGGAGAGTTCAAGGCCGAAGGCGTCAGCGCCGTTCACAACAGGCACGCCCATGATCTCCAAGTGCCGCAGGTAGGCCAATGAGGCAAAGATCGCGTGCCCGTGCCCCCGCACGTAGGCCGACGGGCTCATCCGGTTCAGCACCAGCGCGTACGACGCGGTACCGTCGGCCGGATTGAAGTTCAGGGATGTCGCCAGGATGCGGTCGTACTCGATGCCCCGGCGATCGAGTTCCGCAAACAGCGGGCCGAACCATTCAGGATGTTCGTATAGCACTCCAAGGTGTGGCGATTCGGATGACATGCATCGGACCCCCATTTCCGGCACCCTGATAGTCGCCGCAGGCAAAGCCTCAGCGGCCCGAACGGGCACCGCAGATCTCAATTGTCGGGCGGAGCGGGTGCAGTCTAGACCGGACGGAACGGCGAAGGCACGCGGGCCTTCGCCCAGGGACAGATGCAGTCTCGGGGACGAGGCAGGAATTCTCTGTGCAGTACTCGATGCGCGTCCATGCGCGTCACTTGCCCCATAGCATACTACAAGGGCTCGACCGCCTCAACAACATGTACTGTCAGTAGATGCCGCCCGCTTTGGGCAACGCCAGAGTTCCGGTCTTAACAAAGCCGGCGATGCGGGTGCGATTCCCGTTGCCCGCTCCACAGGCTTCACGTCCCTTCCGGTTGCGCATGAGGATCAGCGCCTTCCGTAGATCGCCTCGAATCTCCGCAGTGCTAACACGGGTTCCAAATCGCTGCGTGTTACCGTCCTGCTGATCAAATGACCTATGCCAGACTGAGCACCGGCCCCACAACTGACAGGTCTGGTTTCCGGTGTAAGATGAAGACGGACGCTTCGTCGCTCACGGAGAGGTACTCAGAGCCATGCCGGCGCCACTGAGCCAGGCCACCCAGGATTACCTGAAGGCGGTCTTCACGCTGGCCCAAAGCGAGCATCCGGTCACCACGACGCGACTCGCCGAGCACCTCGGCGTCGCGCCCGCATCCGTCACGAATATGATGAAGCGGCTCGCCCGAATCCGACTGGTGCGTCACACCCCCTACCACGGCGTTGAGCTCACCGATCACGGGGAGAGAGTAGCTCTCGAGGTGATCCGGCACCACCGGCTACTGGAGTTGTACCTCAGCCGGGCGCTGGGGATGCGCTTGGACCGCGTGCACGGCGAAGCCGACCGGCTGGAGCACGTTATCTCTGAGGAACTGGAAGAGCAGATTGCTTCAGCGCTCGGGCAGCCGGATCTGGATCCGCACGGCGACCCCATCCCAACGAAAGCGGGAGGCATCATCGTAAAGCCCGGGCGGGTCTTGACGGATGCCCGACCAGGCGGGCGTGTGCGCGTCGTCCGTGTCAGTGACCGCAGCGAAAAGATCGTCCGAGAGTTGACCGCGGCCGGTTTGCTGCCGGGTGTCCTGGCAGAGGTCGTGGCCGTGGGCCCGCATCGGGTGGATGTACGCATCGAGGGCCGGACTCATCGCATCAGCGCGGCTCTGGCCGCCGCCATCTATGTGACCGACCTCGAGGCGGGGGACCGCCGAGCGCGCCGGCAGCCACTGGACCCCGGGGGGTCCTTGCAGACTCGCCGGGTCCCGGACGCGTAGCAGGTTTGGGCAGCTTCTGCGGGTTTGTCTGGGCTTACGATTCCGTCGCGAGAAAGATCTCTGACATTCTCGGATCGAAGTGCTGTCCTGCTTGCTCTCGAATGTACTGCCGCACCTTGTCCTCCGGCCACCCCTTCCGATAAATACGATCGGATCGCAACGCGTCCCACACATCCACGACTGCAAAAATCCGGGCGACCTGGGGAATCAGCTCCCCTTTCAGCCCTCGGGGATACCCGGTCCCATCCCACTTCTCATGATGGCAATAGGGGATGTCGAGGGCGGGGCGGAGGTAGGGGATGGATGATAAGAACTCATAGGCGTAGATCGGGTGCTGCTCAATGACCTTCCGCTCCTCAGGTGTAAGCGGTCCGGGCTTCAGGAGCACCGCATCGGGGATCGCCATCTTCCCGATGTCATGCAACAACGCTCCCCGGTAGACGTGGGTGAGATCCGCTTCAGAGACTCCCATCGAGCGCGCCAGATGGACTGTGAGATCAGTAACCCGTTGCGTGTGGCCCTCTGTTTCTTTGTCGCGCAGGTCCAGAGCACGCACCCATCCTTCCAGAGTGTTATCGTAGGCTACTTTCAGCTCGAGGTTGGCGGTCTGCAGGTTCGCGAACAGGTTCACGTTGTCCACGGCAATGGCCGCTTGCCCGGCTAGCGTCTTGAAGAAATCGAGCCAGTTGTGGTCGGCGTGCAGCGGGCTGCGATGAAATACCTCTAGGACCCCCTCGATCTGCCCTTTCGCCACGAGCGGGGCCGCGTGGTATGCCACGAATCGTTCTTTTTTCAAGAGGTCGCTCCGTGTGAACGTGCGCCCGGCCTCGGGCAGGTTCGGACTATGCATCAGGCGGCGCTCGAGCGCCGCCCGACCTGCGAAGCCCTCTCCCAAACGCAGCCGAGTCCGGCCGATTTCGTCGGACTGAAAGCCGCGCGCCGCCGCCACTTCCAACACCTGATTGTGGGGGTTTAAGAGAAGAATGGCCGCTGCATCCACCTGGAGTTGGGTGGTGGCCTGCTCCAGCACGACGTTGAGGGCCAAGGAGAGGTCAAGACTGGAGGCAATCGCCAAGTCAATCGCCCGCAGCGCGGTCAACCGGTTGAGGTGGCGCTTGACCTGCTCTTCCGCCTGTTTCCGCTCGCTCATGTCCCGCCCAATGCCCTGCACACCCACCGGCACGCCGTCCCGTTGGACCAGCGTCGTACTGATCTCTACCGGGACTCGGCGGCCGTCTTTGCGCACCACCTCCAGCTCGTAGGTGGTCGCCTCCTCGCCGCCGAGCTTCGCGGCCATCATTGCCCGGGCGGTGTCGAGGTGTTCGGGCGCGAGCACATCCGTGATGTTCTTTTGGAGAGCCTCGGCGCGAGGATAGCCGCTGAGTCTCTCGGCGGCTGCGTTCACGGAGGTAAAATTCCCCTTCAAGTCGATCGTGAAGATAGCGTCCGTGGCATTTTCAAAGAGCGACCGATACCGTTTCTCACTCTGCCGCAGGACTTCTTCTCCTTGCTTCCGCGCGGTGATGTCGGTCAAAATCCCGACGTAGTATTCTACGCGTCCTTGAGGGTTGAACACCGCGCGGGCGCGGTCTTGCACCCAGATCGCCGAGCCGTCGTAGCGTCGATACTGCGTTTCGAAATCCACGAGCACGCGTTCACCCTCGATCATCGCCTGCCACCGCTGCCGGTCGTCGAGGTTCACGTACAGGTCGCCGGCGCGGATCGCGAGCAGAGCCTCCCGGGTCGGATACCCGAGCATGCGCACCATCGTGGGATTGGCATCGAGAATCTGGCCATCGGGGGTCGACTGGTACAGGCCGACGGGCAGCCCGCTCCAGACGTCGGAGTAGTCGTGTGAACGCGTGTCACGCCCACTCTCCGGACGAAGGGCCGCTGGCTCGACAGATGATCGAATGCGTGCCTTCACACCGGACTCCACGAGCGAGGATGGGTCGGCGGGACCCTCGTAGGGAAAATGCCACGAGATCCGAGAGGTTAGTCCGTAAGGATACGTACACGGTGGTGGGGAAAAGACCTGAGGCAAGTGGGTGGAAAGGTCTTGAGTCCGCATGCTGCCCCCCTAAGCGAGGGATGCATTCCAGGCGTGTGTCGCTACACTGGCCGACCAGGAGAGGACCAAGACTGGACCGAACCGTACCGTCCATGACGGCGCGCATTCTCGACGGCAAAGCGCTTGCCGCGCAGATCGAAGCGGAAGCCGCCTCCCAGGCGGCGGCGTTGACCCAGCGCTACGGGATGTCTCCCGCGCTCGCGGCAATCCTCGTGGGCGACGATCCGGCGTCGGCATTGTATGTGCGACGCAAGGCGGAGGCGTTCGGCCGCGCGGGCTTGCGATCTGAGACGTTTCACTTGTCCGCGGATACTCCCGAGCCCGAGGTGCTGGCCCTGATCGCCGATTTGAACGCGCGCGCTGACATCCACGGCATCCTACCCCAACAGCCCATGCCCCCGCAGATCACCCCGCGCACCGTGTTCGAGCACGTCGATCCCGCTAAGGACGTCGACGGCCTGGGTCCGATCAACATGGCCGCTCTCCTCGTGGGCCGTCCCCGCCTGGTGCCGAATACTCCGGCGGGAATCATGCGGTTGCTTCAACACACGGGAGTCGATCCGACCGGGAAGGAAGCGGTGGTGATTGGCCGGAGCGTCATCGTTGGGCGCCCGGTCGCCGTGCTGCTGCTGCAGGCCAACGCTACGGTCACCTGGTGCCATACCAAGACACGGGATTTGGCCTCCCACACCGGTCGGGCAGACATCCTCGTTGTCGCCGCAGGGAAGGCCCGCCTCGTCACCGGGAGCATGATCAAGCCCGGCGCCGTGGTGATCGACGTGGGCATCAACCGCATCGAAGGCAAACTGGTCGGAGACGTTGACTTTCCTTCCGCATCCGCCGTCGCGGGGTGGATCACCCCCGTGCCGGGGGGAGTGGGTCCGATGACAATCGCCATGCTATTGAAGAATACCGTTCAAGCGGCCGAGGCCCAATTCCACGCGGCCCGTCACGTTTAGCCCCCGCCGATGACTTACCAAGACGCGCTGCGCTACATCGATAGCCTTCTCGCGCGCGCCCAGCCCCATCCGGGACCGGAGACGATGAAACTGCAACGGGTCACAGATTTGCTCCGACGGCTGGGGGATCCGCATCACGCCTTGCCAACCGTCTTGATCGCCGGGACGAAAGGAAAGGGGTCGACTGCCGCGATGCTCGCGGCGATGATGCAATCATCCGACTACGATGTTGGCTTGTATACGAAGCCGCACCTCGTGGAGTACCGGGAGCGTATCGGCATCAACGGGAGGTGGATTTCACCAGAGGATCTTGCGGCGATCGTGGAGCAGGCCCGCCCGCACGTGGAGGCGATGGAGGGGGGACCATGGGGGCTGCCCTCCTACTTTGAACTGTCCGTGGCGTTGGCCTTTGTCCACTTCGCGCGCGCGCCCGTTGAGTTAGCGATCGTGGAGGTCGGGCTGGGAGGCCGATTGGATCCCACCAATGTGGCCGACCCGATCGTCTCCATCATCACGCCCATCAGTTATGATCACATGGACGTGCTGGGAGAGACCCTCGATGCGATTGCACGCGAAAAGGCGGGCATCGTCCGCGATCACGGCCGCGTGATTAGCGCCCCCCAAAGCCCAGAGGCGCGGGCGGCGATCATCGACGTCTGCACACGGCGAAACGCGCACTTGGTCCTGGTTGATGAAACCATGCGGTGGGACGCGTTGGGGTCCACGCTGCACGAACAGCGCTTCGAGTTCGTGGGGACCCAGCGCAGCTACGGTCCCCTGCGGCTCCCCCTCATTGGAGCCCACCAGCGCGCGAACGCCGCCACCGCTGTCGCGACGGTCGAGGCCCTCGCGCTGCGAGGGTTCCCGACCTCGGTCGGCGCCGTGCGGGAGGGACTCGCGGCGGTGCACTGGCCGGCTCGAGAAGAGGTGGTCGCGGAGCGGCCGTACGTGCTGGTCGATGTTGCCCATAATCCGGCCTCATTGGCCGCTTTGCGCGAGACGTTGGAGGCGGTTTTTTCAGGACGGCGCCTCATCCTGATCTTTGGGATGATCGCGACCCATGATCACCGGGCCTGCACGAGCCTTATCGCGCCCCTGGCTGAGACTGTGATTGTGACGACCCCCCAGCATGCCAAACCCCTGCCGGCCCGCGTATTGGCCGAGGAGGTCGCCCGCTACCAAGCGCATGTGGAGATCATCGAGGATCGCCCGACCGCCCTGGACCGGGCCCTGGCCCTGGCCGGTCCCGAGGATGTGGTGGTCGTCACCGGATCGTTTTTCCTCGTCGGGGAGGTACGCGAACTGCTCCAACGCAAGCTCGCCTCGGCACCCCACCCCCAGGTCCGTCTACGCGTGCCCCGAACATGACTGAAGTTCTGACCCCGCTGATCTGCTCCCGCGCTAAGGTGGTCTGATGTGGGTTGATGTGATCGTGGAGGACATTTTGCGCACGCGCACTGACGATGCGCACATCGTCAACGACGCCAAAAGCCCGTCTGGACCGATCCACGTGGGGTCGCTCCGGGGAGTGATCCTGCACGACTGTGTCACCCGCGGTCTTCAGGAGAAAGGCCAACGCGTGCGGTTTCTGTACGGCTTTGACGACTATGACCCGTTGGACGCGCTCCCGGCTGGGGCGTCTGAGGAGTGGCGTCGCTACCTGGGCGTCCCACTGTCGGAGGTTCCGGCGCAGGGTGGCGCCGCAGCGAGCTTCGGGCGACAGATCGGCGACGCATTTGTTGTGGTGTTCACCCGCTTGGGGGCCCACCCGGACATCTATTGGACGAGTGAGATGTACAAGTCCGGACGCTTCAACGATGCCATCCGTCTGGCGCTGGATCGCGCGGAGGAGTTGATGCACATCGACCGGGAGATCAGCGGCAGCAAGAAAGCCGAGCGCCACCCGATCCAGGTCGTCTGTGAGCACTGTGGGCGCATCGGCACGACCGTGGTGACGGCGTGGGATGGGAATGAGGTTAGCTACGAGTGCCGGCCCGATAAAGTCGAGTGGGCACAGGGGTGCGGGTACCGTGGGAAGCGTTCGCCATTTGACGGGGGAAGTAAGCTGCAGTACGTCGTCGAGTGGGCGGCTAAGTGGAAGATCTTAGGCGTCACCGTGGAAGGCGCGGGCAAAGACCACATGACCAAAGGAGGGAGCCACGACCGTGCCCGTGCCATGGTGCAACGCATCTTTGCGTATCCTGCGCCCTATCCCATCCCTTATGAGTTCATCCTGGTGGGCGGGAAGAAGATGAGCACTAGCCGCGGCGTGGGCATGCTGGCCTCCGAACTCGTTGAGATCTTGCGGCCGGAGCTCGCGCGGTTCTTGCTGGTCCGCCCCCACTACCGGCAGCAGATCAACTTCGATCCGGGCGGAGAGACCATTCCCCAGCTGTACGACGAGTACGACCGCGCCGCCGCGGCGCACTTTGGGGACCTGCAGGCGAAGACCCCGGCGGAGGCCGACCTGCTGCAGGATCATGCGCGGACATTCTCCTATGCGTCTCTCGAGCGCGAGCCGGCGCGCTGTTTTCGGATGCGGTTCGCCAAGGTCGCCTACCTCATGCAGATGGCGACCGTCGATGTGTATCGAGAAGCCGAACGTGAGAAAGGCGCTCCCCTGACCGATACCGACCGCGCAGAACTCCGCCAGCGCACAGAGGACGCGCGGCGCTGGCTTCAGACATATGCGCCCGAGAGTTACCGCTTTCAGGTGCAGCCCCGTCTGCCCGCGGTTCCTCTCGATGACAGCCAGCGCGCGTTCCTCGGTCATCTGGCAGAACTCATTCACAGCCGGCCGGCGTGGTCGGGGGAGGAGTTGCACGAGGCGATCCACACGCTGAAGACCCAGCTCGGGATCGCAGCAGCGGCGGCGTTTGGCGCGATCTACTTGGCGTTCTTGGGCAAGGCCTCGGGCCCGCAGGCCGGATGGTTTCTCGCGGCGCTGGACCGAGACTTCGTCGTCGCCCGGCTGCGTGAGGCGGCGCAGGGCGTGCGCAGGTCAGGGGTGCACTAGGCGATGGCAGGGGACCGCGACGTCAACATCGTGGTCTATGCGCATCTTGAGGCCCGTCACCTCGAGCAGATACGCGCCGTCGACCCCCGCGTGCGCGTGACGCTGGTGACGGATCAACCGCAGGGTACCGATGGGGTGCGGACGGCGGAGATCATGGTGGGGTGGAACATCCCACGAGAGGCGGTGCAACGGGCGTCTGGCCTGAAGTGGATCCACTCCACCGCCGCAGGGGTGGACCAGCTGCTCTACCCGGAGATCCGCGAACGCGGGATTATCTTGACCGCCAGCATGGGGATCCACCATCAATTGGTGGAGCATATCTTTGCGTTCCTGCTGGCGTTAGAGCGGCGGCTGCACGTGGCGATGCGCCTGCAACTCCAACGCAAATGGGACCGCACCCACACCGTCGGGGACGAGCTTGCCGGTAAGACGCTCGGGATTTTGGGGTTGGGCACGATCGGCCAGCAACTGGTGCGCAAGGCCCAGGCCTTCGACATGCGGGTCATCGGGACCAAGCGGACGCCGACACCCCTCCCCGGCGTAGACCGCGTGCTTCCCCCAGACGGCCTCCCCCAGGTGTTGCGGGAGTCCGATGCCGTCGTCGTGGCTCTGCCCCTGACCCCGCAGACGCGCGGGTTGATCGGGGAGCGCGAGCTGCAGATGATGAAGCCGACCGCGTGGTTCATTAATGTCGGGCGCGGTCCGATCGTGCACGAGGCGGCGGTGATCCAGGCGCTGCGCGCGGGACGGATCGCCGGCGCAGCACTCGACGTCTTCGAACACGAACCCCTCCGTTCCGACAGCCCCTTGTACGAGCTGGAGAACGTGATCCTGACCCCGCACGTCTCCGGCGCCTCGCCACGCTATATGGACCGCGCCGTGCCGCTCTTTTGTGAGAACCTTGCGCGCTACCTGCGCGGCGCGCCGTTGCGCAATCTCGTGGATCCCGAACGAGGCTATTGACCCACCGGCGACGAATCCTCCAGGCGAGCTGACAGGATTTCACAAGGCGAAGGACCGGGGTTGCGTTGCAGAGCCCTGGGGTGAGGAGGGGGAGGCGTGAAGCCGTATCCTCCGGACCGGATTCGCAATGTCGCCGTCGTCGGGCACGGCGGTACAGGCAAGACCTCGCTCGTTGAGGCGGCGTTGTTCACCGCCAAGGCGGTGGACCGCTTAGGGAAGGTCGACGACGGAACCTCGACCACCGACTTCGATCCCGAAGAGCAACGCCGCAAGCACACCATCAATGCCGCCCTCGCACCCCTCGAATGGAACGGCGTGAAAGTCAACCTCATCGACGTACCGGGTTATCCCGACTTTGTCGGAGAGGTGGTCGGCGCGCTCCGGGCAGTCGAAGGCGCCGTGCTGGTCGTGGACGGGGTGTCGGGCGTCCAGGTGCAGACTGAAGTCGCCTGGGCACAGGCGGACAAGGCAGGCGTCAGCCGGATGGTCGTGGTGAACCGGCTGGACCGCGAGAACGCGAGCTTCGACCGGACCCTCCAGTCGCTCCGGACGCGGTTTGGGAATAAGGTGGCCCCGATTCAGATTCCCATCGGGGCGGAGGGGGCGTTTGGCGGGGTCGTGGATTTGGTCGAGATGAAAGCCTACGCTGCCAAGAACGGTGAGATGACGCCGTCCGAGATTCCCTCTACCTTAGTAGCGGGGGCGCAGGCCGCGCGGGAAAAGCTCATGGAAGCGGCGGCGGAATCCGAAGACGCGTTGGTCGAGAAGTACCTAGAAGCGGGGGAGCTCTCACAAGAGGAGCTGCGTCGCGGACTGCACGCCGGCGTGAAGGCAGGCACACTGGTCCCCGTCGTCTGCGCGGCAGGGGGCAAGCTCGTCGGGATCTCTTTGCTGCTCAATCAGATCGTCACTCTGCTGCCGGCCCCAGCCGAACGCCACGAGGTCACGGCGACCGACCCACGCACGCAGAAGCCGGTGCCGGTGGCACAACAGGCGGGCAGTCCGCTCGCGGCACTGGTGTTCAAGACGGTCGCCGACCCGTTCGTCGGCAAACTTTCGTACTTCCGCGTGTACGGTGGGGTGCTGCGGTCAGACTCTCAGGTGTTCAACGCGACGAAAGGGAAAGGCGAGCGGATCGGGCAGATCTTTTTCGTCCGCGGCAAGCAACAGGTGGCGGCCCCCGAAGTAGGTCCCGGGGACCTGGCGGCTGTCGCCAAACTCGCGGAGACCTCGACCGGAGACACCCTGTGCGCCAAGGAGACCCCGGTGCTGCTTCCGGTGATTGCGTTCCCGCCCCCGGCGATTTCGCTTGCCGTGGAACCCAAAAGCAAGGCCGATGAGGACAAATTGGGGGTGTCCCTGCAGAGGCTGACCGAGGAAGATCCGACGTTTCACGTCAACCGCGCGACCGAGATGAAACAGACCATCATTTCCGGCATGGGCGAGTCGCACCTAGAGATCATGGCCGACCGCCTGCGACGGAAATTCAGCGTCGCTGTCACGTTGATGCCGCCCCGGGTCCCCTACCGGGAGACAATTCGCGCCCGGAGCAATGCACAAGGTCGCTATGTCAAGCAGACCGGCGGCCGCGGGCAGTACGGGGTGTGTTTCATTGAGATCGAGCCGCTGCCCCGGGGCAGCGGATTCGAGTTCGTGGACAAAATCCGTGGCGGGGCCATTCCTAACCAGTTCATCGCGTCAGTGGAGAAGGGCGTGCGCAAAGCGCTGGACGAAGGGGTGCTGGCGGGCGCTCGGGTCGTCGATGTCCGGGTCACGCTGGTAGACGGGAAGTACCACGACGTGGACAGCTCAGACATCGCCTTCCAGATTGCCGGCTCCATGGCCTTCAGGGAGGCGGTCACCTCTGCCAGCCCCGTGCTGCTGGAACCGATTATGACCTTGTCGGTCCGCCTGCCCGAAGGACAGATGGGCGACATCATCGGAGACCTCAATGCCAAGCGCGGGCGCATTCAGGGGATGGACCCGCAAGGCGATGGCGTCACCGTGGTGGTGGCTCAGGTCCCGCAGGCAGAAGTGCTGCGCTACGCCTCCGACCTGCGGTCGATCACGGGGGGGCGGGGCACATTTGAGTTGACGTTTTCGCACTATGAAGATGTGCCTCCGCACGTGACCGAGCGGATCATCGCCGAGACCAAGCACCAGAAGGCCGAAGCCGCCTCCCGCTAACGCCGCCCTCCCCCTCCGAGATCGGGCCTGCCCGACTAGAGGAGGGGTAGCATGGCGGAGGTAAGCTCCAGGACGCGCGCCGGGCGAGCGACTTCGAGGTTCCCTGGGGAATACCATCGACTCTCGGGGCGTTCGGCAGGAGTGAAGGGAAGATCGCCGAAAGCCCAGATGCTACATCGCGGATGGGAGGGCCTTATCTCCGCAGAGATAGGGCCCTCCAGCATTGTACGCGGGGAGGTTGTCACGGCCTTATGGCCGGGCGCTTATCGGCCGATATAAGAGAAGAAATCCGCCAGCGGATCGACCTGGTTGAGCTGGTCAGTGCTCACGTGGCCCTGAAGAAGGCGGGCCGGTATTACAAAGGGCTCTGTCCCTTCCATCAGGAGAAGACGCCATCGTTTCACGTCGACCGCGAGCGAGGCCTGTGGCATTGCTTCGGATGCCAGTTGGGAGGCTCGGCGTTCGACTTCATGATGCGGACGAGCAACGTGTCGTTTGGCGAAGCGGTCGAGATGCTCGCCCGCCGGGCGGGCGTGCGCCTGGAACGCAGTCCGGAGGAAATCCAGCGGGCGACGGAACGGGATCGACTGTACCGGGCGTTGGAAACGGCAGCGGGCATCTTTCGAGAGAACCTGCTCCATCCCGAACGGGGTCGTGTGGCCCAAGAGTACCTCGCACGTCGCGGCGTGGATGCCCCGACGGCGGAGCGATTTCGATTAGGGTACGCGACGGCGAACTGGGACGATCTGCTCAAGGCGTTGGGAGCAAAAGGCTTCGCGCCGGCACTCCTTGCCAGCGGCGGGCTCGTGCAGATGCGAACCGGTGGCGATGGGTACTACGACATGTTCCGCCACCGGCTGATCTTCCCGATCCTGGACCTCCAGGATCGTCCGGTTGCGTTCGGCGGGCGTGCGCTAGACGAGACGCAACCCAAGTACCTGAACTCGAAAGAAACGACGGTCTTTGTCAAGGGCAAGACCCTCTACGCGCTCAACTGGGCGCGCGAAGCGATCCGCCAGCACGACGAGGTCGTGGTGGTGGAAGGGAATATGGACGTGTTGACGTGTCATCAGTTCGGAATCACCAATGCCGTGGCGACGCTAGGTACAGCGCTGACGGCCGAGCAGGTGTCGGGGTTGAAGCGGTTCGCCGGGAAGGCCGTCTTGGTCTACGACGCAGACGCCGCGGGCCAGGCGGCGATGGAACGGGCGCAGAGTCTGTTTGAAGAGGCGGAATTGCCGGTGCGCGTGGCGGTGCTACCGTCTGGCGATCCCGATGAATTTCTGCGGACTGCCGGTCCGCAGAAGTTTGAGGAGTTAGTGGCAAACGCGGTGCCGATCTTTGACTACCAAGTCTCCCTGGCAGCTTCCCGGTATAATGCGAAGACGGTCGAGGGGAAAGTCCGCATTGTCGATGTCCTGCTCCCCTCGATCGCCGCGGTGAGCAACCCGGTGCGCCAAGCCGAGTACCTCCGCAGTCTCGCGCAGCGATTCGATCTGGCGGAGGATGCCGTGCGCCAGCGTCTGACCGCGCGGACTCGGCCCAGTGAGGCCCACCGAGGACAGCCGCCCAGTGCCCCGCCCCCCGACCGGGCGCGGAACCAAGCCGAGCGGCTACTCATCCACTTAATGGTGCACGACCCGGCGCTGCGGCCCATCGTCGGAGGCGCCCTGGCACCAGGCGATTTCATCGACCCTCCGCACAGCCGGTTGGCGCGCGCCCTGTTCGCCGCCCCCGACGCTGACGTGGACCGGCTCCGCGAGGGGCTGGAGGATGAGGACACCCAGGGGCTTCTGATGCGGTTGGTGTTTGAGGAGCTGCCCGTCGCGGAGAAGGAAAAGGAGCAGGTCGTGCGCGAGACGATCGACTACATCAGCGTGCGGGTTCCCGCCGCACAGCAGCGCCAAGCGCTCGCGAGGCAGATTCAGCAGGCCCAGACCGCGGGAGATCTACAGCAGGTTCGACAGTTGCAAATGGCGTACATAAAACTGATTGGGCCATCGGGACCCGAAACGGCGTCATCTCCGGTCCCTGGTGGGTCCGTAACCCCTGCGCCGAAGGGGGGTGACAACCATGGCTAGAAAGAAGGCGCCTGAACCGCCGATTTCCGACGAGCGGATCCAGGCCGAACTCAAGACGCTCGTGGAGCTGGGCAAGAAGAAGGGGTTCTTGACCCACGACGACATTCTGGAACAGTTCCCCGAGGCGGAACAGAACATCGAGCTGATTGATCGCGTCTACACCGTGCTCTTAGAGCAGGGGATCGATGTGGTCGAAGACGCCAAGGAGGCGGAGCAGAAAGGCAAGGCCGAGGAGGAGGAGGAGACCCGCGAGGCCGAGGGCGTGGCCATCGACGACCCGGTCCGCATGTACCTCAAGGAAATCGGCAAAGTCGCCCTCCTGACCCCCGAGCAGGAGGTGGACCTGGCCAAGCGCATGGAGAAAGGCGACGAGGAAGCCAAACGCCGCCTGATCGAAGCGAACCTGCGCCTGGTCGTGAGCATCGCCAAGAAGTATGTCGGCCGCGGCATGCTCTTTTTGGATCTCATTCAAGAGGGAAACCTGGGCCTCATCCGAGCCGTCGAGAAATTCGACTGGCGGAAGGGATTCAAGTTCAGCACATACGCGACCTGGTGGATCCGGCAGGCCATCACCCGCGCGCTGGCGGACCAGGCGCGGACGATTCGCATCCCGGTCCACATGGTCGAGACCATCAACAAGTTGATTCGCATCTCCCGCTCGCTGCTGCAAGAACTGGGCCGCGAGCCGACCGCGGAGGAGATCGCGCAGGCGATGACCCTGCCCGTGGAGCGGGTGCGCGAGATCATCAAGATTGCGCAGGAGCCCATCTCGCTGGAGACCCCGATCGGCGAAGAGGAAGACAGCCACCTCGGGGACTTTATCGAGGACCAAGACGCGCTCGCTCCGGCCGAGGCCGCGTCGTTCACCATGCTCAAGGAGCAACTCGAAGACGTGCTGGAGACGTTGACCCCGCGCGAGCGGAAGGTCTTGAAGCTGCGCTTCGGACTGGATGACGGCCGGCCCCGCACGTTAGAAGAGGTCGGCCGCGAGTTCGGCGTTACGCGGGAGCGCATCCGCCAGATCGAAGCCAAGGCGCTGCGCAAGCTGCGCCACCCGTCCCGCAGCAAGCGGTTGAAGGACTTCATCGAGTGACCGGTAGGAGTCGGAGGAAGGCTGAGGGTGCGCCCGGGGGCGCGGCCGTCAGCCTTCTTCGTCTGTAGAGGGGATCCCGTGGAGCATCACGTCAAAGACCTGAGCCTGGTCAAGCAAGGGCGACTGCGCATCGAGTGGGCGGAGGCGGAGATGCCAGTGCTGCGGCGGATCCGCGAGCGGTTTACACGGACCCGGCCTCTCGCGAACCTCCGCATTGCGGTCTGCCTACACGTGACCACGGAAACCGCCAACCTGATGCGCACGCTGGTGGCGGGCGGCGCTCAGGTGCGCGTGTGCGCCAGCAACCCCCTCTCCACGCAAGACGACGTGGCCGCCGCGCTCGTGGAGGATCAGATCGCGGTCTTCGCCGTGAAAGGCGAAGACCGCGACACCTACTACCGCCATATTCGTCAGGCCCTGGACATCAAGCCGCAGATCACGATGGACGATGGGGCCGATTTGGTGTCGACCATCCACAGCACGCGCGTGGAGTTGCTGCGCGATCTCATCGGCGGCACGGAGGAAACCACGACCGGCGTCATTCGCCTGCGCGCCATGGCCAAGGACGGCGCGCTGAAGTACCCCATCGTGGCGGTGAACGACGCGAAGACTAAGCACTTGTTTGATAATCGCTATGGGACGGGGCAGTCGACAATTGACGGGCTGCTGCGGGCGACGAATCTGCTGCTGGCTGGCAAGACCTTTGTCGTCTGCGGGTACGGGTCCTGTGGTCGGGGGTTGGCCCTGCGCGCCCGCGGCATGGGCTCCCGCGTGATCGTTACCGAAGTCTCGCCGCTGCACGCACTGGAAGCAGTGATGGAAGGCTATCAAGTGCTGCCGCTGGCGGCGGTGGCGATGGAGGGCGACATCTTCATTACGGTAACCGGGAATCGCGGGGTGATCCGCCGAGAGCATTTTGAGACGATGAAAGACGGCGCGGTGTTGGGCAACAGCGGACACTTCAATGTCGAGATCGACATTCCCGCGCTGGAGGACCTTGCCGAATCGACCCGCGAGGTGCGGCCCTTCGTGCAAGAGTATCGGATGCGCGACGGCCGTCGCCTCTATCTGCTCGCCGAAGGGCGGCTGCTCAATCTCGCTGCGGCGGAGGGACACCCGGCGGCGGTGATGGACATGAGTTTCGCCAACCAAGCCCTGGTGGTCGAGTACCTTGCCGCGCACGCGAAGACCCTTGCCCCGGCCGTCTACACGGTCCCCGCAGACATTGATCAGTCGGTGGCCCGGCTGAAGCTGGACGCGCTAGGGATCCGCGTCGATGAGTTAACGGCAGAGCAGCGGACCTACTTGCAGTCGTGGTCGGAAGGGACCTGAGGTCTGGCTACGGATACAGCGCGCGAGGGCGACGTCCAGCGCCTCGGCGTAGGAGACCGAGATCGTCCCCGAGCGTCTCTTCGCCAACCGCCGCCAGAGCCCCCGAGACGTGGCGTGGTGCTTCTCTAGCCGCGCTGTCCAATCGGCCTCCCGCTTGAAGAGCTGCGCGGCGAGGCCCTGAAATCCTCGACGGTCCGCTCTCGCCATTCCCCCCAGCACCAGGGTCTGCTTTGGCTGTCTTCGCGCGTTCAGGACGTCTTCGCTCTCGGCCCTGGCATCTTCACTGAGGGGGCCGGCCCGTGCCGAGACAGGGAAAGGGCAGGCAGCTGCAGCGCAGTGAGGAGGCCCGGGGGAGACGCAAGCACAGTACCGATCGCGTTGACGACGATCGCGTAGGTGGCCAAGTCGCCCTGGAGGCCTCCCTCGATGATGGCGTGGATGGGCGGTGTGGCGTCGATCGTGATACGGTCGCAAGGGTGGTCTGCGCCCATCGCCATCGTGATATCCAAGGTGATAAACGGGGTGGCATCGAGGAAGCCTCGACTGATTTGATGGAGTCCGAGTACCCGCGCGTTGGAGCCGACGACAGGGTCGATCGATTCCTCGATCCTCTCTAGTGGGCGCGCAAGCCCATGGGCGATCATGGCGACCGACTGCGGCAGACCGACATGGCCAATCGTCCCCCCCTTGACACCTGCGCGGAATGCGTCCGTGGTGAGCCCCACGCCGACCTTCCGCTGGAGCGGAAGACGGCGCCCTGCGACATCGACGATCCGCTCGACGACCACACCCCGGACGTCGGAGCACGGGGCCGTGAGGACCACTGGCAACAGATCCATCACAAACCCAGGATTCACCCCCAGCCCCACGACGACCGCGCCACGAGAGCGGGCCAGACTATCCAACTCCGCCGCCTTGGCAGGAAAATGGTGCCAGGGGAATGCTAACTCCTCACACGTGGAAATCACAGACAGGCCTGCATCGACCAGCGGTAACAGCTGGGGGAGGACCTGGGCAAGAAGCGACTGCGTACAGTGGAGGACGACGTCAGCGCCCGTGTTCACGACGTCACCGGCACGCGAGGCGACAATGACGCCTGGCGGGGCAGTGGCGAGCAACGCGCCAACAGGCTTCCCCGCCTTCGCCGGGTCGATATCCACGGCGGCTACGAGCTGGTGACCACGCCGTAGCGCGAGTGCTGCGACCTCAACCCCAATCGGGCCTAATCCGTACTGAATGAACCGGGCAGATAGCACGCCCCCCATTTTAACAGGGGCCTAGGAGAGGGGCCACGGCAGGCAATCGACGCAATCGACACCCAGAGCGGAGGGGAGGCAGACGCCTCCCCTCCCGTTGACTTGACGGCCGAATCAGGCTTCGCGCGCCGCGTGATAGCGTGTTACCGGATGTTCTTGCCGGACACTGGGCGGGGCGCGTTGATCCGGCCGCTGCTGGACCACTCGCCGGCTCCCCGGCTCACCGATAGCGTCCAGCCCGGATCGGGGCGAGTGGAAATATCCTGTCCCCAGAGCAAGATGGCTGCCAGCAGAGGGAGGGCCCACAGTGCATCGAACTCTACCGCTGCGTTCTTCCCCTTAAGGAGCCTCCGTTGCCAGTAGCCGTTGTCGCGATTGGCGGCAACTCCCTCGTGAAAGACGAAACGCATCCAGGCGTCGCCGGTGAGATTGCGGCCCTGCAGGAGACATCCGCCCACATAGCGGGCATGCTGGCATCCGGATGGGAGGTCGTGCTCACCCACGGCAACGGTCCCCAAGTGGGCTATAACCTGTTACGCAGCGAGCTGGCAGCCCCGTCGGCGCCGCCGCTCCCTCTGGACGTCCTGGGGGCGCAGACCCAGGGTTCCATTGGGTATCTGCTCCAGCAGGTTCTGGGCAACGAGTTGCGCCGGAGGTCGATCCGTAAGCGGGTCGTGACCGTGGTGACGCAGACCGTCGTCGATGCCCATGACCCCGCGTTCCAACGGCCCACGAAGCCGATTGGTCGGTTCTACC
>MNEU01000027.1:36236-40882 GCA_001917855.1 Armatimonadetes bacterium 13_1_40CM_64_14
GGCGATCTCACCGGCGTCGAGGCGGTCATCGACAAGGATCTCGCGAGTGCCTTGCTGGCCCAATCCATCGGTGCCGATCTATTGCTAATCTCCACCGCCGTGGAACGGGTCGCGCTGCATTACGGCAAGCCAGACCAAAAAGACTTGACCGCGATGACCGTCGACGACGCCAAGCGCTACCTCAGCGAGGGGCACTTCGCACCGGGCAGCATGGGGCCGAAGATCCGCGCCGCGCTACAGTTTGTCGAGGCGGGCGGCCACGAAGCATTGATCACTTCGCCGGAGCGCATCGAGCGGGCGCTGGCCGGCGAGACGGGGACGCGCATCACGGCAGGACGCTAGCGGCCCCAAGTGGAAGCGGTGAGCACTGATACGCGCGCGGTGCGCGCTGGTGGTCACTCGCGTCCGTGCTGGGCGCTCCGTTTTTGAGCGTACGTCGTGGAGGCAACCCGATGCATCTACCGTTGGCTGCGAGAATGGCCGACCTGGGGACCGAGACCGCCTTCGAGGTCTTGGCGCGGGCCCGGGACCTGGAACGGCAGGGCAAGTCCATCGTGCACCTGGAGATCGGGGAGCCCGACTTCGACACGCCCGAGCACATCAAGGAGGCGGCGGTCAAAGCGCTGCGCGACGGCTTTACGCACTACACACCGTCGGCCGGGTTATACGAAGCGCGCGAAGCGGTGGCTCAGCAGGTCGAGGCCACACGGAAGATCCCGGTACACCCGGATGAAGTGGTCATGACGCCCGGCAGCAAGCCGATCATGTTTTTTGCGATTATGGCGCTGGTCGATCGCGGCGACGAAGTAATCTGCCCCAACCCCGGCTATCCCATCTACGAGTCGGTCACAAAGTTCGCAGGCGGGGTCCCTCGTCCGCTCCCGCTGCGGGAAGAGCGTGGCTTTCGCGTCGACCCCGCCGAGCTCCGGGCCTTGATTACGCCCCGCACCAAGCTCATCGTGCTGAACTCTCCCCACAACCCCTGCGGGTCGGTACTGACGCGCGAGGACGTGACGGCGATCGCCGCAGCTGTGCAGTCGTCGAAAGCGTATGTCCTAGCGGATGAGATCTACTGGCAGATCCTCTACGACGGCAGCCACCACAGCATCGCCAGCGTGCCCGGGATGAAGGAGCGGACAATTCTCCTGGACGGATTCTCCAAGGCGTACGCCATGACCGGATGGCGGTTGGGATTCGGCGTGATGCCCAAGGAGTTAGCGGCGCGGATGGCACAGCTGATGGTGAACTCGAACTCCTGCGCCGCCGCCTTCACCCAACTGGCCGGGATCGCGGCTCTACGCGGCCCGCGGGCACCGGTGGAGCGCATGGTGGCCGAGTTCCGGCGCCGCCGCGATGTCATCATCGCGGGCCTGAACGCCATCGAGGGGGTCACGTGCGCCATGCCTGCGGGCGCATTCTACGCCTTCCCCAACGTCCGACGGATTGACGCGGACAGCAAACGCCTCGCAGACTTCCTACTGACCACGGGCGGGGTGGCGTGTCTGTCAGGGACGGCGTTCGGCGAGTACGGTCGCGGGTACCTGCGGTTCTCCTACGCGACCAGCGTGGACAACATCCAGGAGGGTTTGCGTCGGCTGCAGGAGACCACCAAACAGTACAAGGCAGCGGTGCGCTGACACAGACCCGTGTGCGGTGTGGTGGGAGACGGAGTCGCTACTGCAGCGGGCCCGGCTGGAAGGTTTTGACGACTTGGTCGCACTGCTTTTGGCCGTCGCGCCACTGCGCGAGTGGTTTGGCGCAGACGATGAGGTGATAGCGGGCATCTCCGGCACTGACCGCCCCGACCGAGGCCCACTCTGCCCCCCCTGACGAGCCCGTTACTTCGAATTTGTACCACCGCACCCGTGGGGTCGTGCGTGCATCCTGCTGGAACCCCGAGACTCCATGGATCGACAGCTGCTCGAAAACAGCCCGGCGGATCGCCGCATCATCCAGTTGGGCATCCGCGGGGCGGGTGACCACCAGAATGAATTCGCCGGCCTCAGGCGCGCGGTCGGGCGGAACGAACCAGACCGCCTCCCCGCGGCGGATGGGCAGCGCCCATCCCGGCGGGTAGCGGACCGTGAAGCCGTGCTCAGGGTCATGGAATTCAGTGAGGGGAGCCGGCGGGCGGGCGCAGGCAGCAAAGATGAGGACCGATGTGATAGCTGCCCACCCTCTCATTTGCGGGTGAAGTTCGCTGATGGGTCCGGTCGTCCTGCGATCATGGAATTTAGAGCGAGGAGTGCGCGGATGAACGCGATGGTGCTGCTTCGACCCCAACCTGTGGACGCCTCCCCGCTACAGTGGCGCGACCTGCCGCCCCCCACCCCAGGAGCAGGCGAGGTGCTCGTGCGCATCGTGCGCTGTGGTGTGTGCCATACCGACCTGCACGTGGTCGAAGGCGAATTGCCTGAGGCCAAACTCCCGCTCATTCCCGGGCACCAAGTGGTCGGGGTGGTGGACCGCGTCGGTCCGGCGGTCACGACCCTTATTCCGGGGACGCGCGTCGGGGTGGCGTGGTTGTATGCCGCTTGCGGAGTGTGCGCTGCCTGTCGACGTGGGGAGGAGAACCTCTGTGAACAGATCACCTTTACCGGCTACCACGTCGACGGCGGGTACGCGCAGTGGATGGTCGCCCGTGCGGACTTCGTGTACCGTCTGCCGGAAGCGTTTGACGACACCACCGCCGCGCCTTTGATGTGCGCGGGGATTATCGGGTACCGCGCATTGCGTGTCTCGGGAATCCGGCCCGGCGAACGATTGGGGCTGTTTGGGTTTGGCGCGTCCGCGCACCTCGCGATCCAGGTGGCGCGGTACTGGGGGTGCGCGGTCTACGTGTTCACCCGCAGCGCGGCCCACCGTCAGCTGGCTGAGCGACTCGGCGCGGTGTGGGTCGGAGGTAGTCAGGACCGACCTCCGCATGAGCTGGATGCGGCTGTCGTATTTGCCCCCGTAGGACAGGTTGCTATCGATGCGCTGCGCTGGGTCCGAAGGGGTGGGACGGTGGCGATCAACGCCGTCCACCTCGATCAGATCCCCGCGTTCGAGTACAACTTGCTGTACTGGGAGCGCGCCTTGCGCAGCGTGAGCAATAGCACCCGGCAGGACGGTCGGGAGTTTCTGGCCTTGGCGGCACAGATTCCTGTTACCGTGGAGACTGAGCTCTTTGTTCTCGCGGAGGCTAACCGCGTCCTGGCGGCACTAAAGCGAGGGCAGATCGTGGGCGCCGCCGTGCTTGATCCGCAGCTACCCGCAGGCCCGACAAGGCGCTAAGGGTGCCGGTAACGTTGACGTTACTAAATGCGGTCTCGCGACGACGCACTTCCGGGGTCTGCGTTTGCGGTTTCAGCTTCACTAAACTAGGGCTCTCTTTCGGTCATTGCCAGACCCCCGGTGCCTTGCAATGGGAACTACGGGCATGATGTCGATGGGACACTCGCGCGTGCACCTTGTCCGGCTCTTTCTCATCCTCTTGATCACGCTGCTGGCGCCGGTTCCGGCCGCGGCTGCGGCAATGGACTGCGCTCAGCGGTTTGCGCCAGGAGCCTACGGCGTGCCGGCCACCGACCCTGCGGTTCGGGCTGGCCTGCTAACTGTCGCAGGATTTCGTCCAATCTACCTGGAGAAACGCAGCGTTGAAGAAGCAGATCCCGCAGTGTGTAATTACGTCACCGTATATGATGTTTTCCGTCTGAGTTATCAAGAGCCTCGTCCCCTGTTGGCAGGATGCTACGGGGATTTCAACGGAGACGGCCGTCGCGACTACGCGCTCCTCCTGCGGGGCGCGGGCGGCGAGGTGATTCCGCACGTGTTTCTTGCGGTCCCTCCGCGTTATCGCGTCTTCGCGCTTCCCAAGGTCACCGATCCCTATGGCTTCAATGAAGACCGCGCATTGTGGCCGGGCCCCTTCTGCCAGAAGAAGCCAGCGAACGGGCAATTCAAATTCCTGGAGAGTGGTTCAGTCCATGTCGTCGGGGACGTCATCCAGGTGGGCTGGTACGGCTACTACTGGTCGCCCGACACGGACCGGTTCGAGGCGGTCCTGATCCAGGATTGACAGGGTCAGCGGAGATTGCGTTTCAAATGCTAAGGGATTCCCGCCATCGCCACAGCTGCGCGCGTCCTGCACTGCACACTTCTGGGAGGAACCTATTAGGTTGCAGCGCGCCGTCTCAGGCAAATCAGCAATTATTGGGGTCCGTAACCGCGCACTCCTCTTGAAAGATGAAAAGGACATCGGCGCAGTTGCATTTCCCCCCGAAGATCTCGATCTACCTGAACGCCTCTGCCACTCAGCCCGAGCGATGTCTAGGTTAGGGAGGGGATTGAGATTGGTTGGCTTGGAATTCTCGCAGTCGTTGGAGAACCTCTACTTCTTCAGCGGGCGTGTATCGGCCTACCTCGGCTCGGGCGAGAGATAGCTCGTCGACGACATCGCCATTAATGGGATGAGCGGGGGGCCGCGGCCTTCACCGGGGAAGAAGATGGCTCGATTTCCCTTGTCGGGGTCAGGGTCCGATTTACAAAACGCGAGCGTCTCGCGGCTATGAGGGGCGTTCCGATAGTCACCATGCGCCAGTTGCGGGTTTGGAGTTAAGGGGTCCCCTGCTGGAGGTGGCGCTCACAGTTCACGCAGTGGTTGG
>MNEU01000026.1 GCA_001917855.1 Armatimonadetes bacterium 13_1_40CM_64_14
TGTGGTGGGGACCCGGGTGTACGCGTGGAACGCGAGCGGGTTCTGGCTGCTCTGCGCGAGTCTAGGGGTTCTCGCTGCAGGTCTGGTGCTTGTTGGGCGTGAGCCTGTCCGACCCGCCGCGTGAGCCCTCCAGCGGATGCGGTGGAGCCATCGCCATCCGGGAGGCGCACCTGAATGGGACGCCCCGCTTCCTCGTGGTCGTTAATCGCGCGCGGTTGGGGGGTCGGGTCACCGGAACGGACGAGCGGCTGCGGGTTGGGAACCCGCGTAAGCGTTGACCGCGTCCCAGACGTCGTCGAGTTCCTGGCCGAGCCGCCAGGCCGCAATGCCCCCGAGACCGTAGCGCGTCGCCAGGTCCAGTTTGTGCTCGATGCTGCGGGCGTTTTCGAAGTAGACCGTCCGGGTCTTGGTCGTGAAGTACGGGACGCGCGCGTCCTGATCCCACCGCACTTGTGCCTTCCGGCGTAGGGCTCGGTTCATCGCCTCGCGCATCGACACTCCCATGCCACGTCCTCGTAGCGGCCAATCGTAGCCGTAGAACGCTAGGCCGAGCAGCACCTTGTGAGGGCCTACCTCGCCCGCAGCGTACCGGATCACGTCTTCCACCCATGGCAACGCGGCGACGGGGCCCGGAGTGCTGGTGCTCCAGTGTTGGTCATAGGCCATCACAATGACCGCATCACACAGGCGTCCCAGCGTAGCCAGATCGAAGGCGCCCGCCCAGCTGCTCTCCGGGACATCGTGTGTCGTCGCGGGCACCGCGATCGTGACCGTCTTGCCGCGCCCGTGGACGGCATCGCTCACATCGCCCACGAACGTGCTGAGAGAGACACGATCCTCCGGCGGCACGTTCTCCAGGTCGAGATTGACGCCGTCATACCCATACGCATCAAGCACGTGGAGGATTTGCGTGATCGCCTGCCTGCGCGAGGTCGGTTGCGTCACCACCGCGTGGGCCACCGTGCGGCTCCAATCGCGGCGGACGAAGTTGGCTACGCGAAAATGCACCTCACTCCCCAGGCGGTGTACCACTTCCACCAGGGCGGGGTTGTGCACGCCGTCGAGGCGGCCTGACGGATCGACAAAAGCAAAGTTCGTCGTAATGACCCAGTGGATTTGATCGCCGTGGGTCAACAGCGTGGTCAATGACTCCGGGTCCGAGTCGATATGGTAGGCGACCACCAGAGGGGAGGCCCGGCGGCCGGGATGTGTCGCTAATGCGGTCGCGGGGATCGCGGTGCTAGTGAGGATGGCCACGATGACACACAAGGCGCCCCGACGCACACTGTTCGGCAAGAAACCTTCCTCCTCAGGGGCAATGAGCCCCTCAAGCGTCCGACTGCGCACACACTTACAGGGGGGAACTAGTGAGTGATCCAGCTGGCTGCAGCGCTACGTGCTGAAAACGCCAACGACTGCGGGCAGACCGTCCTTGGGTTCGGTGCTCCCGTGACGACTCCTGCTCCCCCGCCCTCCAGCCTGCTGTAGTGAGCCCGTTGGGAGTCGGTCACGTCTGCGGTTTTGGCCACGCCAGGAGCAATCCGTCCCGAATCGGGATGACCGTGCTGATCCAGCGAGAGTCAGCGATGATGGCCTTTGTGAACTGGCGGACCCCTTCTGTCGTCTCCGAGCGATCGCCCGTGTCAAAGATCCGCGCGTGCCAGAGCATGTTGTCCACGATCAACAGTCCCCCGGTCCGCAGCTTTGAGGCGATCACCGGCAAGGAGGCGGGATACCCTTCTTTGTTGATGTCGTTAAAGATGACATCGAACGGCCCGTCGGTCGTTCGTAAGACGTCCACGGCCTCGCCCACCCGGTACTCGATGAGCGCATCCAATCCCAGCGTGCGCAGGTGCGTCTTTGCCCGCTTCGACAACTCCTCATCCCAGACGACGTGGAAGACTTTCCCGCCGCCATTCTCCAAGACGGCCCGCGCGAACCACGCCGTAGAATACCCGAACCCCGACCCCATTTCAAAGACCCGCCGTGCGCCGAGCATCCGGGCGAGCAGATAACACAGGTGACCGGCTGCGGGTCCGACGATGGGAAAGCGCGTCCGCGCCGCTTCTTCCTCCATCGCCTCAAGCTCAGGCGGGCGAGGAGGGACGAGCGCGTCGAGATATTCGTGGAGCTGAGGGGCCAGCAATTCACCGGTCATAACGCCCTCCTCCCGGATTCGCGTTCATGGGCCATGAACGCGTCCAGCTCGTTACGGCGCGGGGGATCAGCCCCCGCGCGGGTGCAAGTCAGCGCCCCTGCGGCGGCGGCCACTTGCAGTGTGGCTTGGAGGCCGTCGGTGTCCAACGTCTGTGCGGTGGCACGCGACGTCACGCGCTGTTCGATCAGAGTGAATAACATCGCGGCGGTGAAGGCATCCCCCGCCCCCACGGTGTCGACCACGCGCACCTCAGGGGCAGGGGCCTGCGCCTGGACGCGGGCGGTCCGCGCGTACGCGCCATCGGCGCCCTGAGTGATCACGACGAGGGCGGGCCCCCGCGACAAGATGTCCGCGGCCAGCTCGGGGAGGGCCCGCTCGGGAGCCCACCAGCGCGCATCTGAGGCGCTCAGCTTGACGATGTCCGCGGCGGCGCACATTTGCTCGAGCGTCCTCCGGTACGCGGGCTCGTCGCGTACGAGCGACGGGCGGATATTGGGATCAAATGACAGCAGGACCTGACCCCGCAATTTTTCCACTAGACCTATGATCGTCCGGGATGTGGGATTCTGAAGCAAACTGATCGATCCAAAGTGCAGAACCGTGCTTGTGGCCACCTGCGCGGGGAGGTCTGCAGGCTCTAACAACGTATCGGCCGCCCCCGCCCCGTAGAAGGCGTAGGAGGGGTCCTTCCCTTCCAGCGCAACGAAAGCCAGTGTGGACGGGGCTCGCGCGCGGGTAAGCCACCGCACCCCCACGCCCTCGCGCTGGAGTTGCTCGATCATGAAATGCCCGAACAGATCGGTCGACGTTTTCGCGACAAACTCCACCGAGGCGCCCAGGCGGGCGAGCGCTACAGCGACGTTGCAGGGTGAGCCGCCTAGATGCATGCGGAACCCCACTGCGCGGCCGTCTTCCTCTACTGGTGTAAAGTCGATCAGCACTTCCCCGATCGAGGCAAACACGGGGGTCATAGGTAAACGCCGTCGTCGTGGAAGCTTTGGACCGCCTGCGCTGTCCCGGCGTGTTCGGGGAGGGCGAGCAGAATGGGCGGCGGCAGCGTCACGGCGGGCACACCCAGTTGCGCCAGGGTCTCGATGTCGTCGGCACTCCGTACACTCGCCACGAGAAGCTGCATAGTCAGGTGCTGTGCGCGGATGGTCTCCATCATCCCGCGCAGCAGGGCCGTGGCGTCGTGGCCCGCATCGCGTAGCCGGCCGAAGTAGACGGCGGCATACCCTGCGCCGACCGCCTCGGCGAGGACGACCTGGCGCACCGCGTACACGGCCGTGATGGTCAGGCGCAGTCCCTCGTGGGCCACGATGCTCGCAGCCCGAAAGCCCGTCGCGGTGGCAGGGATCTTTACCACCACGTGGGCAGGGTCGAGCGCGTGCAGCGCACGAGCGTCGCTCAGCATGCCCTCCAGATTGTCGGCCAGCACCTGGAGGTGAATTTCCTGCAACCCCGCGCCCACAGCGCGCGCCACCAGGGCAGGCAGGTCGGCCCGGGTGAGCCTGGCTGCGCGCAGCAGCGTGGGATTCGTCGTGACGCCGAACACATACCCCGTCGCCTGCGCGCCGGTGAGCGCATCGGCATCTGCTGTGTCGACGTACAGGCGCATAGGATTCCCCGCAGGGGGCAGCGAAAAAAGCCCTCGATTCCCGGGAACGTTGTCCTGCATTTCGCATGAAGTGAAGCCTTCCTGCACCGCAGGGCCACCTGGAGGCCCCAGATGCGCGCGCCCAAAGTAGGAATCCTGACGTTTTCCGATGGCCGTCCGCACGTCCACAACGAGCTACTGTCGTTGACGCGGGAGTTTCAGAACCGCTTGGCCCGGCGGCTGCGGGACGAGGAGTGGGAGGTCGTCACGGGGCGGGATATCATCTGGACTCCCGATCTGGCCAAGAGTGAGGGCCGGTACCTCGCCGCCGAGGGCGTCGAGGTCACGATCTTCAACTTTGCGATCTGGAGCTTCCCGCATCTGCCGGCGATTGCCAGCCAGTTCGCCCCGGGGCCGTTTCTTCTGTTTAGCAACGTCAATCCGCAGTACCCCGGGCTGGTGGGAATGCTGGCCGGCGCCGGCGCCTTGGATCAGGTCGGGGCCTTTTGCGCACGGGTGTCCGGGGACGTCGCCGATGACGCCGTCTTTGCGCGCGCGCTGCAATTCTTGCGGGCGGGGATGGCGGTCAATCGCCTGCGCGGCGAGACGTACGGACTGATTGGCGGCCGCTCCATGGGGATGTACACGGCCCAAAGCCCGCTTGACCAGTGGCGCCGGCAGTTTGGGATCGACGTGGAGCACATCGACCAGTTTGAGATCGTGCGCCGCGCGGGCCTCATTCCCGACGATCGCGTGGAGGCCGGGTTCCGGTGGCTGGGCCAGCACGTCGGCGAGATCCTTTACGATGGCAAGAAACTCACCCCAGAGCTACTGAAGCGGCAGATCCGCAGCTACCATGCGGTGCGCGAGATCGTCAGTGACTGGAAGCTGGATTTCTGCGGGATCAAAGGCCAGCCCGAGATGACCGATCACTTCTGCACGATGGATATTGCAGAAGCGTTCTGCAATGATCCGTACGATTGGGAAGGACCGCACGATCCGATCGTCTGCGCCACCGAGGCGGACATGGATGGGGCGCTGACGATGGAGCTGTTCAAGCACATCGCCGCCACGCCGGTGCTCTTTGCTGATGTCCGCCACTACGATGCCGCGGACAATGTCTGGGACTTGTGCAACTCGGGACAGCACGCGACCTACTTTGCGGCGAAGTCCTTCGATCCGCGCGCCAATTTGCCGCACGTGCGCTTCTATCCCGAGATCATCTACTTCCCGGCCGGCGGAGCATCGGTCGCGCACATCGCCGCCCCGGGAGCGGTGACGCTGGCCCGCTTGGCGCGGCGAGAAGGACGTTACTGGATGGCGATCGTCCCGGCCGAGTTCGTGGAGTTCCGGGACCAACTGGCCTGGAAGAAGGCCGAGGCCACGACGCTCCAGTGGCCTCACGCGTTCGCCCGGTTCCGGGTGACACCCGAGGATTTTCTCGCTTCCTACGACAGCAACCACATCCACGGCGTCTACGGAGATTACACGCAAGAATTACTCTGGATGTGCCGTATCCTCGGCATTGAGTCTCACGTGTACGCATAACGGGAGTGCCGCGATGCCCAAATACACGATCGGAATCGACTTCGGGACCGAATCCGCCCGTGCGGTGTTGGTCGACGTGCGCACCGGGCAGGTGGCCGCGACCGCTACAGCCGCTTACGCCCACGGGGTCATTGATCGCATCTTGCCGGGGCAGACCACACGTCTGCCGCCGGACTGGGCGCTGCAGCATCCGGGGGACTGGCTAGAAGCTCTCGAGCAGGTGCTGCGCTCGGTGGGCAGGGGCATTTCTGCTGACGATATCGTCGGCCTCGGAATCGACTTCACCTCCTGCACGGTCCTGCCGACGACCGGGGATGGCACGCCGCTGTGCCTGCTCTCTGATTTCCGCGCCGAGCCGCATGCCTGGCCCAAGCTGTGGAAGAATCACGCGGCGCAATCGTACGCCGATCGGTTCAATGCCGCTCGCTCCCACCCCGGAGGGGAATTTCTAGCGTTCTATGGTGGGAAAACGTCCTCCGAATGGACATGGGCCAAAGGATGGCACGTGCTCGCTGAGGCCCCCCGAGTACGCGAGGCGATGAAGCGGTGGATCGAGGGGGGCGACTGGATCGTCTGGCAACTAACCGGCACGGAGACGCGCAGCGCGTGTCAGGCGGGCTATAAAGCACATTGGCAAAAAGACGCAGGGTATCCCGATCGAGCGTTTTTGCAGCACCTCGATCCAGCCCTCCCGCAGCTGCTCGACCGGTTAGGACCCCCCCACCCAGTCGCCCAATCAGCCGGTGGGCTCCAGGCGAGCTGGGCCACGCGCACTGGATTGCGAGCCGGTACGCCCGTCGCGGTGGCCGTAATTGATGCGCATGCGGCACTGCCGGCCGTAGGCGTGGCCGGCCCCGGTCAACTCGTAGCCATCATGGGGACGTCTACCGTTCATTTGCTGGTCGATCCCCGCCGGCACGTCATCCCAGGAATCTCCGGCGTGGTGGCCGACGGCATTCTGCCTGGGATGTTTGGGTATGAAGCGGGCCAGGCCTCGGTGGGAGATATCTTTCAATGGTTCGTCCGCACGCTTACGCCCGAACGCGTGGGCACAGGCGATGCGGCGTTTGATGCCCTTGAAAAACAAGCGGGGCGGTTGGAGGCGGGGGAAGCTGGAGTGCTGGCATTGGACTGGTGGAACGGGGCCCGGACGCCCCTAGTAGATGCCGAGCTGTCCGGGGTCCTGATCGGGTTGACCGTGACCACAGAGATCCACGAGATCTACCGGGCCTTACTGGAATCCACCGCGTTTGGCACCCGGCGGGTCATTGAAACCTTCACCACCGGCGGGGTTCCCATTCGGGAGGTGATCGCCTGTGGCGGCCTCGCCGAACGGAACGCTCTACTGCTGCAATTGACGGCCGATATTATCGGTCAAGACGTGCTCGCATCCCCCGTGCCGCATGCGTCGGCTGTGGGGGCGGCGATATACGCGGCGGCAGCCGCCGGCGTAGGCAGCGGGGGGTATGCGGATCTGCGCGATGCCATCGCGAAGATGGGAGGCACCGACCGCACGGTATATCATCCGCGCCCGGCCGCCCACCGCACCTATGACACGCTCTACCACGAGTACCTGGACGCGGCCAAATACTTCGGCGAAGGCGGCAGCGCGGTGATGAAGCGGCTGCGCCGACACCGGGGGGCGACGGTTCCCCCACCGTCCTGAGACGGTGCCCGTAAGGTGAACCTCTAGACACGTGTGTGACGCTATATACAATGAAGGGACACCCCCGAAGCGATCCCCCCACGGCGACGGGTAACGCCAGTGGCGCGTTGATGAGGGAAGCTTGACCGTACCAACAAGCGGTCACCCGGACAACCGGGATCAAGATCTTCAGGCCCCCCACGCTGCGGGCTTCGCGGTCCCCGAGCCATTAGTGAGTTTCCGCAACATCTCCAAGAGCTTCCCTGGGGTCCTCGCTGTGAAAAACGTTAGCCTGGACATCCTGCCCGGCGAGGTGCACGCGCTCGTCGGCGAAAACGGCGCCGGCAAGTCCACGCTGATGAAAGTCCTGGCCGGCGTCTATACCCCCGACGCAGGCCACGTGATCTACAAGGGCCGGGAGGTAAAGATCCCGACCCCGCAGGCTGCCCGGCAGTTGGGGATTTTCATGATCCATCAGGAACTAAGCCTGATGCCCCACCTGACGGTGGCGCAAAACGTCTTCATCGGTCGCGAACCACGCCACGCCGGACTCGTGGTCGATGACGCCGAGATTAACGAGAAGACGCGCGAGTTACTCGCGTTGCTGCACCTCCCCCTCGACCCGCGCACGAAAGTCGCCACGCTGACCGTGGCCAAGCAGCAGATGGTCGAGATCGCCCGGGCGTTGTCGTTCAACTCGGAGGTCTTGATCATGGATGAGCCCACCGCCGCTCTGGCCGAATCCGAAATCGAGGAGCTCTTCCACCTGATCCGCCAGCTTAGTCGCAAGGGGGTGGGGATCGTCTACATCACCCACCGTCTCGATGAGCTCAAGCGCATCTCGGATCGGATCACGGTCATGCGCGATGGCCGCCGCATCGATACGGTGCCGACGCGCGAGGCCGATATCGACGCGGTGATTCGGATGATGGTCGGGCGGACGATCTTTCAGGCCGCCCCGGAGCTTCCCGAACAGCCCAGCCCTGAGGTCGTGCTGGAAGTCCGGCACCTGCGGCGGGGCAACGTCATCAAGGACGTGAGTTTCCAATTGCACCGGGGGGAGATCCTGGGGTTCGCCGGGCTGATGGGCGCCGGTCGCACGGAGGTCATGCGGGCTATCTTCGGCGCCGATCGCCTCGATAGTGGGGAGGTCTTTGTCCACGGGCGCCGCGTGACCATTCGGAGCCCCCAAGATGCCGTGCACGATGGCATTGGGTACCTGTCGGAAGATCGCAAGCGCTACGGTCTGACCCTGGGGATGGATGTCGAGAGCAACCTGGTGCTCGCCTCCCTGGCAAAGTTTCTAGGGTGGTTGGGATGGATGAAGCGGGAGGCGACCCGCGGAATTGCACGGCGCATCGTGGATCGGTTGGCGATTAAGACCCCCGGGCTGCAGCAGCAGGTCAAGAATCTGTCCGGCGGGAACCAGCAGAAAGTGGTCGTGGGGAAGTGGTTGGTGGCCGACACCGAGATTTTGGTGTTCGATGAGCCTACCCGCGGGATCGACGTCGGCGCGAAGAGCGAAATCTACCGGTTGCTGAACGAATTGGCGAAACAGGGCAAAGCCATCATCATGATCTCCTCCGAGTTGCCAGAGATTCTGCGCATGAGCCATCGCATTGTGATCATGAGCGAAGGACGGATCACCGGCGAGCTGACGGCGGGCGAGGCGACGCAGGAGAAGATCATGCGCTACGCCACCATGCGGGCTGAACCCCCCGCGGCCTGGCGGCCGATTCCGGCGACCCCATAACCATGAGCGGCGTGGGGAGTTCGGTGCACGCGGCGGGGCGTGTCGTCCGGCCTGAGTCGCGGCTGCGCTCCGCGGCCACGCAAAAAATTCTCACGTTTGGTGCCCTCATTGGGCTATTCGTCGTCTTCACCGTAGCCTCGCCGTACTTTTTGACCTTCGACAACTTGATGGGAATTCTGCTGGCCACCACGGTGAACGGTGTGCTCGCGCTGGGGGCCACCTTTGTCATCATCACCGCGGGCATTGATCTGTCCGTGGGCACGGTCATGACGCTGTCCGCCGTCATGGCCGCAGAGTTTGTTACGAACTGGGGCCTACCGGTGTACCTGGGTCTGTTGGGCGGAGTGCTGACGGGTGCACTGGCGGGGTTTGCGAACGGCATCACGATCTCCAAAATGAAAGTCCCCCCCTTCGTGGCAACGCTGGGGGTGATGATGGGGGCCAAGGGGCTGTCGTTGGTCATTGCTCATTCGAAGCCGATCTATTTCGCCCAGACCTCGATCGTCCGCGGCCTGACCATGGACTCCGTTGTGGGCTCGGTGATCCCCGGGTTGGACATTCCCAACGCGGTCTTCTACCTCTTCGGGGCGGCCATCATTGCTAGCCTGATCTTGGGCAAGACCATCCTCGGCCGCTACGCGTTCGCCATCGGCAGCAATGAGGAGGCCACCCGCCTGTCCGGCGTGAACGTGGACTTCTGGAAAACGGCGGTCTACACGCTGTGCGGGGTGTTTAGCGGCCTGGGCGGTGTGATCATCGCGTCCCGTCTAAACTCCGCCCAGCCGGCGTTGGGCTCCGGCTACGAGCTCGACGCCATCGCCGCGGTCGTCATCGGCGGCACGTCGCTGAGCGGCGGGGAAGGCACCATCTTGGGAACCGTTATCGGGGCGTTCATCATGAGCGTGCTCACCAACGGGCTGCGGATCCTCTCCGTGGCGCAGGAGTGGCAGATCGTCGTCACCGGAGGGATCGTCATCGTGGCGGTGTACGCGGATATGCTGCGCCGCCGGCAGCAGCAGGGGCGCATGCTTCTCGAAGGAGGTGATCAGGCGTTGACACAGCCGCCAGGTCCGGAGCGCGAGCAGCAGGCCGGTGTTTCGGCCGGTGGTTGAGCAGGAAGAAAGTGTGGATCGATCCCACTGTGTACTGAGAGGAGACTGAACATGAAAGTACGTCATATGTTGTTGGGGGTTGTGGCCGTAGTGCTTGCGGGGCTGCTGGTCACCGTGCCGGCCGTCCGGACCCCTCCCGCGCAGGCGGCTACGAAGCCCTACATCCCGCTGATCTCGAAGGGGTTCCAGCACCAGTTCTGGCAGGCCGTCAAGCAGGGCGCAGAGCAGGCGGCCAAGGACTTCAACGTCACCATCACCTTCGAGGGCCCCGAGTCGGAGTCCCAGGTCGACAAGCAGATCGAGATGCTGCAAGCGGCTCTCGACAAAAAGCCCAGCGCGATAGGAATCGCGGCCTTAGACAGCAAGGCCGTCGTTCCCCTCCTGGAGCGCGCCAAGGCGCAAAACATTCCGGTGATCGGGTTTGACTCCGGCGTGGACAGCCCCATCCCAGTCACGACCGCCGCCACGGACAATATCGCGGCAGCCGGGCTAGCGGCGGACAAGCTGGCGGGGTTGATCGGTGATGCGGGCGAGGTGGCCGTGATCGTCCACGATCAGACCAGCCGCACCGGTATCGATCGCCGCGATGGGTTCCTCAACCAGATGAAGGCGAAGCACCCCAAGATCAATGTCGTGAGCGTCCAGTACGGCGCGGGTGATCACCTCAAGTCCACCGATCTAGCCAAAGCCATCATCCAGGCGCATCCGAACCTCAAGGGATTTTTCGGTGCCAACGAGGGCTCGGCGATCGGGGTCCTGAATGCGGTGGTCGAGCTGAAGAAGACGGGCAAGATCGTCGTCGTCGGCTACGACTCGGGCCAGCAACAGATGGACGCCATCCGGAAGGGCACCATGGCGGGTGCGATCACGCAGAACCCGGTGGGGATCGGCTACAAGTGCGTCGAGGCCGCCGTCAAGGCGCTGAAGGGCGAGAAGTTGCCGAAATTCACCGACACGGGGTTCTTCTGGTACGACAAGACGAACATTGATTCGAGCAAGATCGCACCCCTGCTGTATAAGTAGTCGGAAGGTACTTGAGCAGGGTGGAGACGGCGCGCCGCTTGACAGGGCGCGCACGTGGATCGGCCTGACGGCGAGTGCGGGACCCCTCCGGGGACCTGATCCGGCCTCGCCGTCAGGTTCTATCATTACATCCTCAGCCACGCCGTACGGCCCGCGCCACGAGTCCTCGGAGGCGTCTTGTAGAATGCTGCTAGCGCCGTAACATTCTTGAAGGCCGCGTGAATGAGCGATGGAAAGACGGGCGTTAGGAGCGACAGGGCTGCGTGTTACGCCGCTAGGCGTTGGGGGCGGCGCACTCGCGAGCATGCCCGAGACGTTCGGGTACGCGGTGCCCGAAGCTCAAGCTCTGGCCACGATCCGGGCGGTCTTCGCGAGCCCGATCAACTTTCTGGATACGGCGGCCGCGTACGGGGATGGAGAGAGCGAACGCCGGATCGGGCTAGTGTTGCGCGAGCGGGGAGGTCTGCCCCCGGGCGTCGTCTTGTCCACCAAGGCGGACCGAAACCTCCAGACCGGCGAGTATAGTGGCGACCAGATCAAGCGCTCGATCGAGCGCAGCCTGCGCCTTCTCGGAGTGGACCACTTGCAAATCGTCTTTCTGCATGATCCGGAGCACACGACGTTCGACAACGTGATGGGACGCGGGGGACCGCTGCACGTCCTGCAAAGCTATCAGTCCGGTGGCGTGATTGACCACCTGGGAGTGGCCGGCGGCCCCGCGGATTTGTTGATCCGCTACGTCGAGACGAAGGCTTTTTCCGCGGTCGTCACTCACAACCGGTACACCTTGCTGAACCGCAGCGCTTCACCGTTGATCGCGCGGGCGAATGAGCTGGGCGTGGCGGTGATGAATGCGGCCCCGTATGGAAGCGGAATCCTGGCCAAAGGACCGGAGGCCTATCCGCGCTACGCGTACCAGGACGCGGCGGAATCGGTCGTCGAGCGTGCCCACCAGATGGCGGCGCTGTGCAAGCGCTATGGAGTTCCACTCGCGGCGGCCGCCCTGCAGTTTTCGCTGCGCGACCCGCGGATTGTCTCCACAATCGTGGGGGTGAGCCGGCCGGAACGGGTCACCGAGACCCTTGCTCTTGCCGCGCGCCCCATTCCCGATGAACTCTGGTCGCAGCTGGATCAATTTGCGGAATGGACCGCCGATCCCGAAGGCTCCCGGTGGGCCCCCTCCGGCAGGACGCCGTGACGCCTGTAGCGGTGGTGACCGGCGCCGCGCAGGGGATTGGGCGGGCGACTGCCGTGCGGCTGGCTGCAGATGGCTTCGCGGTCGCGCTCGTGGATCTCAACGCAGATACGCTTGAGTCGGCGGTGCGCGAGGTCGCTGAACGCGACGGTAAGACGGTCGCTATCCACGCGGACCTGGCGTCGCTTGACGAGGTTACGCGTGCTATCGAGCAGGTCCAGACGACCTGGGGTCGTCTGGACGCGCTCGTCAACAACGCCGGCCGCGAGATCACCAAGCCATTTACCGAAATCTCCCCGGCGGACTGGGAGGCGATCCTGTCGCTGGACCTGCGCACGGTGTTCTTCGCCACGCAGCAGGCCGCGCGGGCGATGATCGCCCGCGGCGCGGAGGGCCGGATCGTCAATATCGCCTCGATTGCCGGCCGCTCGGGCCGCAGCGACCAGGCCCCCTATGCGGCAGCGAAAGCGGGTGTGATCAGCGTGACCCGGTCGGCCGCGCGAGCGTTGGCCACTCACCGGATCACGGTGAACGCGATCTGCCCCGGCATCGTGGACACGGCGATGACGCGGCGGATTCACGAACGCCGCGCGCGCGAACTGGGCGTGAGCCCAGAGGAATCCTTGCGCCGGATGGTTGGCCGCATCCCCTTGGGGCGGATGGCCTCCCCGGACGATGTGGCCGCGGCAGTATCGTTCTTCTGCTCGCCGCAGGCGTCGTACATTACCGGGCAGGCGCTCAACGTCTGTGGCGGGATCGAAATGGATTGACTGCGATGCGGGAGCTGCGTGTTGCCCTCATCGGAGGCCCCCAGTACGATCGGCTGCTCGACGCGCTGCCCGAGTTTGCGCGGCAGAGCGGCTACCGCGTCGTCATCGAGGTCAATGTGCCGCATGTGGAACTCAACACGCGCATGGCGGCCGACCTGGGGACCGGGGGCGGGGACTACGATCTGATCTCGACTCACACGAAGTACGCGCCGTCCCAGGTGCAGCATCTGCGACCGCTCGATGACCTCCTGAGCCCCCAAGACATCCGCGATTTCTTCCCCCGTGTGCTGGACTTGTGCCGGATCGATGGGCGCCTGGTGCAGCTTCCGCGCAACTTTGACGCCCGGCTGCTGTTCTACCGGGCGGATCTGATCCCCGCTCCGCAGACGTGGGATGACGCCGCGTCCCAGATGGTACGCTACGCCCGCCCCGGATTCTTTGGGTTTGCTTTTCCCGGACGGCAGTCTGGTCTGTTTGGGACGTTCTATGAGCTGCTGGGGATGGCCGGCGGGGAGCTGTTCGATAGGGCCTTACATCCTCGCTTCAACAGCGAAGCGGGCGAGTGGGCGCTCGGTTTCTTGCACCGGCTGCATTCCGTTGACCGTGTAACCCCTCCGGATCTTCTGGAGCGCTGGTACTACGATGAAGTCTCCGAAGGATTTCGCATGGGGAAAGTGCTGATGATTGGAGACTGGCCCGGGTTCTATGGCCTGTACAAGCAGGCGCAGACGTGCGCGGTGCTCGAGCAGTTTGATGTCGCCGTCTACCCTGCGGGTCCGGCTGGCGTGCGCCGTGCCTATGCCGGCTGCCACTCGTTTGCAATTCCTCAGGCCGCCCGCGACCCGCAAGGAGCGCTGGCTCTGCTCCGGTATCTGGTTTCCCCCGAAGTTCAGTACACGGAAGCGAGGGTCAGCGGCCACACCCCGGTGCGCCGCAGCCTGTTCGAGCGGGTGCGAGGCGACGTCGCCCCGGGCAGTCGCGACGCCCGCCGGCTGGCGGCCCTGCAAGAGACGATTGAACAGTTTGCGCTGATTCCTCCGAAGTTTGCCCGATACCCTCTGGTCGAGGATATTCTATGGGAGGGAGTGGTGCGCGCCATGACGGGCGCGCAATCTCCGCGCGCCGCCCTGCAGGCGATGACCCAGCAGGTGGAGGAGGTCTTGCGGTGATCCTGGGCTTGTGGCACGTGTCGTTCACGGTCAGCAATCTCGAGCGATCTGTGGAGTGGTACACGCGGGTGCTCGGACTGGAGTACGTGCGCGGGCAGGTCCAGGATAACCCCTACACGCGCCAGCTCGTCGGCTTTCCGGACGCGCGGCTCAAAGTGGCCCAGCTCCGGATTCCCAACATGACGGTCCCCCTCTCCCGGCATCACATCGAACTGGTGGAGTACGAGCGCCCGCGGGGGACGGTTGGGCCCCTGCAAACGAACAGCCCGGGGGTCGGGCACTGGGCCTTCGTCGTCGACGACATTCACGCCGAGTTCGCGCGGCTGAAAGCCCTCGGCGTGCAGTTCAAGTCCTCCGCCCCCAATGCCATCGCCGAAGGCACGCCCGATGAGCTCAAGGCGCGCGCGGAGAGCGCCACGCATCCCGAGCCGACGCTCGAGGACGCGTTCATCGCGCTCATCGAAGGGGAGGCCGCCGCGTGAGGAGGATCGCACGATGACAGCAGAGTCGCCTGATCTACGTGATCTCTACCGGAAGATGGTCCGCATCCGGCGCGTCGAGGAGACGCTGGAAGCCCTCTTCAAGCAGGGGGACCTCTACGGTTCCCTGCACCTGTGCATCGGTCAGGAGGCGACCGCGGTCGGAGCGTGCGCGGCGTTACGCACGGAGGACTCGATCACCTGCACCTACCGCGGCCACGGAGCGGAACTGGCCAAGGGGTTGCCCCTCCAGGCCTTCATGGCCGAGATGTTCGGCAAGCAGACAGGGGCAAATCGCGGTCGCGGCGGCTCCATGCTATTTTCAGACCTGTCGGTGGGGGTCCTGTTTGCCACGGGTATTGTCGCCGGCGGACTGCCGATCGCCGTCGGTGCCGCACTCAGCGCCCGGCTGGCGAAAAACACCCGGGTGGCGCTGACTTTCTTCGGAGACGGCGCGACCAACCAGGGCACGTTCCACGAAGCTCTCAACATGGCCGGTTTGTGGAAACTGCCGGTCATCTTCTTCTGCGAGAACAATCAATATTCGGAGATGACCCCGATCTCGCACGAGGCTGCCGTCGACCGGTTAGCCGACCGCGGCTGCGCCTCAGGCGTGCCCGGGGTCGTCGTCGACGGCAACGACGTCGAGGCCGTGTACGCCACCACATCCCAGGCTGTGGACCGAGCACGACGGGGCGAGGGGGCCACGCTGATTGAGGCGATAACCTACCGTCTGACGGGGCACATGTTCGGCGACACCCAGCCCTATCGATCACGCGATGAGGTCGAGCAGTGGCGGGCGAAAGATCCGCTGGATGTCGCGCGGCGGCGCCTGGGCGAGCGCGGCGTTCCCGCAGAGGCGATTGGCCGCATCGACGCGGAGGTCGACGCCGAGATCCAATCGGCGGTCGCGTTTGCTCGAAGCAGCCCCGAACCCGCAGAAACGGAGGCCACCGCCAATGTCTACGTCTAGCCGGTTGGTCGTGCCGACGACCGAGGAACGCGTCCTGACGTACGCGCAAGCCCTCAACGAAGCTTTGCAAGAAGAGATGGCCCGGGATGCCACAGTTGTTTTGCTGGGTGAAGATATCGGGGACTTCGGTGGTGTCTTCACGGTGACCCGAGGCCTGCACAAGCGGTTCGGGTCCGGCCGGGTCATCGACACCCCCATTTCCGAGGCGGGATTCTGCGGCGCAGCACTGGGCCTGGCGCTGACAGGCTTTCGGCCGGTGGTGGAGCTGATGTTTGTTGACTTCGTGTTTGTCGCCGCGGATCAGCTCTTCAATCACATTGCCAAGGCGCGGTACATCTCCGGCGGCCGGCGCGTGGTCCCGCTCGTGGTGCGCACGCAGCAGGGCGCAGCCGGCGGCAAGGGGGCGCAGCACTCGCAATCGCTCGAAGCCCTCTTCTGCCACATCCCCGGGTGGGTCGTCGTCGCCCCTGCCACACCCGCCGACGCCAAGGGCTTGCTCAAGGCGGCCATCCGC
>MNEU01000002.1 GCA_001917855.1 Armatimonadetes bacterium 13_1_40CM_64_14
TCGCATTGTATCCGGCTTCGGTCAAGGCATCGATCAATCGCCCCACGTCTTTCTCCTGCACGATGGCTAAGACGAGCTTGATGCCCGCCACCCCCTCGCGCCCAGGAGCCCCTCGACCACGCGGAGGATCTCGTCGTGCACCACGTGCTGAGCGCGACTACCGTCGACGATGCGAACGCGGTCGGGTTCTTCGTGTGCAATTGCGAGGAATCCTGCCCTCACACGTGCATGGAAGGCGAGCGCTTCCTGCTCGAAGCGATCGCCGCGTCCGCGGCGACCTTCTTTCCCGTCCGCCGCGCGGGCCCGCTGCAATCCGTCCGCCGGCTCGATGTCCAGCAAGATCGTCAAGTCCGGGCTCACCCCGCCGGTGGCCACCTCGTTCACGCGCCGCACCAGCTCCACACTCAGTCCGCGGCCGACCCCCTGATACGCAATGGAGGTGTCGACGTACCGCTCCGAGAGGACGATCTGCCCGCCGCGCAGCGCGGGCTCCACCACCTCCGCGACAAACTGCGCCCGGGAGGCGGCGAACAGCAACATCTCTGTGCGCGGGTCCATCTCCGCGTGCGCGTCGTCGAGCAGCAGCGCGCGGATGCGCTCTCCGATCGCCGTTCCCCCCGGTTCCCGCGAGTGGAGCACCGGATAGCGCGCGTAGGCATCGCGATGAGTGCGGCGCCTCCGGCGGCAACGCGGGGTCGGCTACTCACCGCCTGCGCTGTTCGCTGCATGCTCCGGGGTTACCTGGGGAAGACCACGACGCGGCGGAAGGGTTCTTCGCCACGGCTCTCCGAGGCAAGCCCGTAGCGCTGGATGAGCTGGTGTTGCAGGCGGCGCACATACGAGTTCTGCGGGGAGAGCTCGACGGGCTGCGTGGACTTGAGCACTTCGGAGATCGCTCCCTCTACTTCGCGCAGTGCCACCTCTTGTTCGTCCACGTCTTCCACTTCAAACAGACTGCGGAGGAATTTCTGGATCTGATTCGCGGTGTTGCTCTTCAGCACGTGCTGGGTCGTCCCCCGCTCGACGGCCTCGCGGAGCTTGCGCGGCTGGCGGCGCTCTTGGGATTTCAGGGTCAGGACGATATCGGCGTCTTGCAGCGTCTCGGCCACTGACGCCGGAACATGCAGATCCTGAATCGCCTGCTCAAGGCGGCTCCGGCTAACTGCATACGGGTAGATCCGCACGGCCCGGCGGCCCGGGCGGGTGTGGTCCTCTGAGGCGGGTGGGGCCATCGGGCCCGTCGCCGCCCAGGATTGGACCTTCACCGCAGGGGCTTCGATCTGCACCTCGCCCTCCGGGGTGCGGACCCGGATCTCGGGCTTGGGCGGGGCGCCGCGCAGATAGCGATCCACGACGATGGCCACGTCGTGGTGCACGGCCAACCGGTCTTTGTCTTGAATTTCAATCACCACGTCAAAGGTCGGCGGAGCCTTGCGCTCGAGCACGGTCTTCTGTGTGCCGCGGCGCCGCGCTTCCTCATCCGACAACGTGACGGCCTGGATCCCGCCAATCAAGTCACACAACGTGGGGTTCTGCAGCAGATTGTCAAGGGTATTGCCATGGGCGGTGGCGATGAGCTGGACGCCGCGTTCAGCAATGGTCCGGGCGGCGAGGGCCTCCGCCTCGGTGCCGATTTCGTCGATGACGATCACCTGCGGCATATGGTTCTCTACCGCCTCGATCATCACCGCGTGTTGCAGCTCGGGGTGCGGGACCTGCATGCGCCGCGCGCGGCCGATCCCCGGGTGCGGAATGTCCCCGTCTCCGGCAATCTCGTTGGAGGTATCGACCACGACCACGCGTTTGGCAAACTCGTCGGCCATCACCCGCGCGGCCTCCCGCAGCAGCGTCGTCTTGCCGACCCCTGGGCGGCCTAATAGCAGGATGCTCTTGCCGGACTCGATCACATCCCGCACGATGTCCACCGTGCCGACGACCGCGCGGCCCACCCGGCAGGTGAGCCCGATGACCTCGCCCTGGCGATTGCGGATCGCCGAGATCCGGTGCAGCGTGCGCTCAATGCCGGCGCGGTTGTCTTTCCCAAACGCGCCCACACGGCTGGTGACGTGCCGGATGTCGTCGTGGGTCGCGTAGTCGTCGCCCAAATGCAGGACGCGATTGGGGAATCGCGCCTCGAGGTGGCGACCGAGGTCTAAGACCACCTCGAGCAGCATCTCGAGATCGCCTTGCTGCTGCAACACATCCCGCACGCGGTCGGGCAGGACGGCCAGCAGCAAGTCCAGGTCATCGGTAATCTGAATTTGTCGGGGGGTTATAGTCACCCCTGACCCGCGGCGGACGACCGCGGGATGGACGATCACACCGTCGGCCATAGGAAACGAAACACGGGGAACCTGGCGGCTCCCCGCACGCACCCTCCTTGTATGGAGACCCGAGACAGGCTGTCAGGTATGTCGAAGTTGGGTCTCACAACGTCACCTGTAATTATACCATGCCCGCAAAGACGGACCTGCCGGACTCCGCGCCTACGTGCTCCGTCCTCGGGCCTCGAGGATCAGACAGGTCAAATACCGCGTCTCGGGCATCGCCAGGTGGACGGGGTGGTCCCGACTCTGGCCCCGGCTCTCGATCAGGCGGACGGTCCGCTGCGCATCGACGGCCGCCGCGGCCACCACGTCCAGCAGCAGCGCCTCCCCCACGTGATGCGAGCACGAGCATGTGATGAGCACTCCCCCCGGTCGCAGCAACTTGAGAGCGCGCAAGTTGATTTCTTTGTATCCCGCAAGCGCCCGGTCGACCGTTTCCTTGCCGCGGGCAAACGGAGGCGGGTCCAAGATGATGACATCAAATCGGGCGTGGACGGACTGGAGTCGACGAAGTTCGTCAAACGCATTCGCCACCGTGACCGTATAGCGATCCTCGACCCCGTTGAGAGTCGCGTGGCGTCGGGCCATGGCTGCGGCCTCATCGGAACTCTCGATCCCCATCACTGAGGCCGCCCCGGCCAGGGCAGCGTGCACCGCAAAGGCGCCGGTGTAGCAAAACGCATCCAGCACGGTCGCCCCCTCGCACAAGGCCGCCGCAGCCAGCCGGTTCTCCCGCTGGTCGAGGAAAAAGCCTGTCTTCTGCCCCCGGGCGACATCGACCAGAAACCGCGCACGCTCTTCCTCGATCTCCACGACCGGATCGGCGTCGCCCTGCAACCACCCGGATTGCAACGGGAGGCCTTCCAACCGGCGGACGGGGGCGTCATTGCGCTCGTAAATCGCATCGGGGTGCAGTAAGTCGGTGAGCAGCTCGACCAGCATCCGCTTGCGGAGGTCCATGGCCAGCGCCAAAGTCTGGACGACGACGCGAGGTCCGTAGCGATCGACGATCAGCGCGGGGAGGCCGTCCGCTTCTCCGTAGACGCCCCGCACCGCCGACTGAGTGCCCACGACCCGCTGCCGGTATGCGAGGGCGTCTTGCAGACGTCGGCGAAAGAAGGCCTCGTCGATCGCCTCATGCCCGAACGTCACGAGGCGCACAGTCAGCGCGGAGTTGCGGTTGATAAAGCCCCGCCCGATCCACCCGCCGCGATAGGTGCGCACGTCCACGACGCCGCCGTCTTCGACCGGGCCCTCAATGCGGGCGATCTCCCCCGCAAACACCCACAGGTATCCGGACGTGACGCGCTGGTCTCGATTGGCTTTGAGGACGACGGTCGCCATCAGCGTGCGCTCGCGCACACAAGCGCCCGAGCATCACCTCGACATCCGGGCACTTTGAGCCTCAGAACAGCGATGTCTGCGCGGGTTGGACGACTTTCGGCGCATCCGTAGGAGCAGTGGCCGGGGCCGCGCCCCCAAAGATGTGAATCTCGCCGTACGTACCGTCATAGCCCGGGGCGATACTCACCTGTCCTTCGCGCACCCGACGGATGCCGTCAGTGATGCGGGCGGTGGTGTGTTTGGCGATCTCGGCCAGCGGGACGTCCAGCAGGACAGCAAACTCGGACCCGAGCCGGGCACACAGCTTAAAGTACTCTTCACGCACGCCACTCGTGCCGACCTGCGCGCCCATCGCCTCAGCGATGATTTCTTCCAGCGGGATGAGGTTGCGGTACGGGACCCGCCCAGACGGCGCGTACCCTTCCGGGCGGTCTGCGAGATCTTCGACGCGGTGCATGACCCCGATCGTCACCGGGCGCTTGCACACTGGGCACAGGTTTCCCGCCGCCTTGGCTTCCTGGGGTGTCATGCGCGTGTTGCAGTTGCGGTGGCCGTCGTAGTGGTACTTTCCTTCTTCGGGAAAGAACTCGATCGTGTATAGGAACTTTTTCGTATCCTTCTCGCGGAGGATCCGCATCAGCTCGACGTAGTCGGGGTCTGCGTCGAACACGTTGGCCTCGCGGCCCAGTTTGGCGGGAGAGTGAGCATCGGAGTTGCTCACCAGCATGACCGGGTCGAGCTGCTTCAGCCGCCAGTTCATCGGCGGGTCGCTGCTCAACCCGGTCTCCACCGCCGCGATGTGTCGCAGCTGCGCACCGAAACACTCCTCCATTGAGTCGAACCCCGAATTCGACCCGAACAGGCTGAACCATGGCGTCCACGCGTGCGCCGGGATGACCATGCAGTCCGGCGAGATTTCCATCAAGTACTCCACCATCTTGTCTGACGGCAGGGTCAGCGTGGGGCGGCCATCGGCCATCAGCGAGCCGAAGCGCCCTAAGACCGCGTTGATCCGCTCCGCGACCTCGAACGACGGACAGAATAGAATGTTGTGGATCTTGCGCAGTCGTCCGCCCTGCGGGTAGACGTTGGACACTTCCACGGTGAGCATGAAGTGCACGCCGGCATGGGTGTAGAGCCCGCGGTCGGTGGGCTTGAGTTTCGCTTTCAATTCGCGCAGCCAGACGGGGTGGGTGAAGTCGCCGGTCCCGACGATGGAGATGCCCTTGATCTTGCACCACCGGGCCATGTTCTCCACATCCATCTCTCGACTCGTCGCCCGGCTGTACTTCGAGTGGAGGTGGAGATCCGCGATGAGGCGCATGCTCCTTACCCGTTCACGTTGCTGGGACCGTTCTCCTCCGCAGGAATTCCATCCGCCCACCACGCGCGCAGCCCGTAGCGGAGGAGTTTAAACAGGGGAGGAGCCAACTGGCGCAGGTGCGCAGGATGCAGCGCCCGCGCGGCCAGAGGAGGCAGCAGGCGCGATTGAAACGCCGTGTCCCCGAGCCGCTCGATCATCCCCCGCAGTGCCCCATCGCTCGCAATCGCGCCAATGAACGCGTTGATCTCCGCATCGGTCATCTCGTTGATGGCCAGGCGAGCCATCGCGGTCGCGCGCAGTTCTCGACCGAACCGGCGCCGCCAGAGGCGCTCGTAGCGCAACAGGGCAGTGTCGTCGCCGCCCACATACGCGGCCGCCGCCTGCGCGGCGAGGCGGGCGGCAATCAATGAAAAGTAAATGCCGCCTCCGCTCGTGGCCTTGACCTGACCCGCGGCATCCCCCACGACAATCACACCGTCGGTCACTGTCCGCGCCCGGGAGGTCAGGACCGGGATGGGGCCGGCGAGTTTGCGCTCCACCACAGCGCCGCGGAGCCGGCGCGAGGCCACTGGGTGCTCGCGCATGAGACGTGTCAAATAGTGCATCGGGGCGGAAGAGGCTTTGTGCGGGTCCACACAGACGCCCACGCGCGCCCGCCGTCCCCCGATGGGCATCAACCAGCCAAAGAAGCCTGGCGCCACGGGCGAGCCTAAGTAGATCTCGGGACAATCTTCGCTGTCCAGGTCCACGTCGCGCATCTGATACTGGAGCCCCAAGACCATCCGTCGACCCAGGTGCATCCCCAGGCTCTGCGGCAGCACGGGCCGAGCACCTTCAGCATCCACGATGATCGGGGCGGTGGCGGAAAACGTGCGCCCCCCGCACTCGCCCGTGACGCGCATGACGCCGTTGAGGCGTTCTGCTCCTCGCACCCGGACGCTGGTTCGCAGATCCGCCCCCCGTTGTTGGGCCTGATCAGCCAGCCAGCGGTCAAAGGCCGCGCGGTCGACGACGTGCGAGTCCGGGGAGGCACGGCGGACGCGCGCGACCGTGCCATTGGGCGCGTAGAATGCGCCCGCCTGCAACGTATTCAGGACGAGGTGCGCGGGCAAGTTGAACTCGCGAAAGGCGTGCACCTGCAGCTTGCCAGAGCAGTGGGCCGGCGTGCCGACCTCCGGATGCTCTTCGAGCAGGATCGTCTTCAGGCCCAACTGCGCAGCAGTGAAAGCCGTCATTCCGCCGGCGGGTCCGGCACCGACAACGATGAGGTCAAAATCGGCTTTCGCACTCACGTCCCTGCGGGTTCTGGAATCCTGCGGCCACCTCCTGTAAGATGGCAGCACAACAGCCTATCGCACCTGCGGGGGCGTGGATGATCTCTGCACGACGCACCACAGCGCACGCCGTCGTGATTGTCGTCTCCAGCGTGTTCCTCATTGGAGTAACCGCACACGTCCCGGCCCAGACGGCATCGACGCTCCGGCGGGGGATGTTGGTCCTCGTGCAGGACAAGGTGCGCGTCACTCTGAACGTCGAGATTGCCGATACCCCGGAAACCCGCGAAGTAGGACTGATGAACCGCCCATCGTTACCGGACGACGCAGGCATGCTCTTCGTGTTTGAGTCGACCAGCCACTGGGCGTTCTGGATGAAGGACACCCTCATCCCCTTGTCGGTCGGGTTCATCGACGACCAGTGGAAGATCGTCGACATCCAGGACATGCGGGTCGGCCCCAACCCCCAGACCGGGCGGCTGGACATCTACGAGGCCGCCCGCCCCAGTCGCTACGCGCTGGAAGTTAATCAAGGACTTTTTGCGCGACGCGGCATCAGTGTGGGCGCCAAGGTCATCCCCGCCTTCAAAGTCAAATAATTCAAAAGAGTCCTGCGGCCCGAACGCTCCCGCTGCACCGCCCCGCGCGCGTCCTCGCGGGTGGGGCTCCACGATTAAGGCGACATGTTATCATGGCGGGTAATTAGTGGATAATCGCCTCATGGCGGCATACCTATGACCGACATAACTCAGGATGTCCTCAAGCGGAAAACGGCGGAGATCGCCGCCCTGCGGGCCAACGTTGGACACTTCCACGGTGAGCATGAAGTGCACGCCGGCATGGGTGTAGAGCCCGCGGTCGGTGGGCTTGAGTTTCGCTTTCAATTCGCGCAGCCAGACGGGGTGGGTGAAGTCGCCGGTCCCGACGATGGAGATGCCCTTGATCTTGCACCACCGGGCCATGTTCTCCACATCCATCTCTCGACTCGTCGCCCGGCTGTACTTCGAGTGGAGGTGGAGATCCGCGATGAGGCGCATGCTCCTTACCCGTTCACGTTGCTGGGACCGTTCTCCTCCGCAGGAATTCCATCCGCCCACCACGCGCGCAGCCCGTAGCGGAGGAGTTTAAACAGGGGAGGAGCCAACTGGCGCAGGTGCGCAGGATGCAGCGCCCGCGCGGCCAGAGGAGGCAGCAGGCGCGATTGAAACGCCGTGTCCCCGAGCCGCTCGATCATCCCCCGCAGTGCCCCATCGCTCGCAATCGCGCCAATGAACGCGTTGATCTCCGCATCGGTCATCTCGTTGATGGCCAGGCGAGCCATCGCGGTCGCGCGCAGTTCTCGACCGAACCGGCGCCGCCAGAGGCGCTCGTAGCGCAACAGGGCAGTGTCGTCGCCGCCCACATACGCGGCCGCCGCCTGCGCGGCGAGGCGGGCGGCAATCAATGAAAAGTAAATGCCGCCTCCGCTCGTGGCCTTGACCTGACCCGCGGCATCCCCCACGACAATCACACCGTCGGTCACTGTCCGCGCCCGGGAGGTCAGGACCGGGATGGGGCCGGCGAGTTTGCGCTCCACCACAGCGCCGCGGAGCCGGCGCGAGGCCACTGGGTGCTCGCGCATGAGACGTGTCAAATAGTGCATCGGGGCGGAAGAGGCTTTGTGCGGGTCCACACAGACGCCCACGCGCGCCCGCCGTCCCCCGATGGGCATCAACCAGCCAAAGAAGCCTGGCGCCACGGGCGAGCCTAAGTAGATCTCGGGACAATCTTCGCTGTCCAGGTCCACGTCGCGCATCTGATACTGGAGCCCCAAGACCATCCGTCGACCCAGGTGCATCCCCAGGCTCTGCGGCAGCACGGGCCGAGCACCTTCAGCATCCACGATGATCGGGGCGGTGGCGGAAAACGTGCGCCCCCCGCACTCGCCTGTGACGCGCATGACGCCGTTGAGGCGTTCTGCTCCTCGCACCCGGACGCTGGTTCGCAGATCCGCCCCCCGTTGTTGGGCCTGATCAGCCAGCCAGCGGTCAAAGGCCGCGCGGTCGACGACGTGCGAGTCCGGGGAGGCGCGGCGGACGCGCGCGACCGTGCCATTGGGCGCGTAGAATGCGCCCGCCTGCAACGTATTCAGGACGAGGTGCGCGGGCAAGTTGAACTCGCGAAAGGCGCGCACCTGCAGCTTGCCAGAGCAGTGGGCCGGCGTGCCGACCTCCGGATGCTCTTCGAGCAGGATCGTCTTCAGGCCCAACTGCGCAGCAGTGAAAGCCGTCATTCCGCCGGCGGGTCCGGCACCGACAACGATGAGGTCAAAATCGGCTTTCGCACTCACGTCCCTGCGGGTTCTGGAATCCTGCGGCCACCTCCTGTAAGATGGCAGCACAACAGCCTATCGCACCTGCGGGGGCGTGGATGATCTCTGCACGACGCACCACAGCGCACGCCGTCGTGATTGTCGTCTCCAGCGTGTTCCTCATTGGAGTAACCGCACACGTCCCGGCCCAGACGGCATCGACGCTCCGGCGGGGGATGTTGGTCCTCGTGCAGGACAAGGTGCGCGTCACTCTGAACGTCGAGATTGCCGATACCCCGGAAACCCGCGAAGTAGGACTGATGAACCGCCCATCGTTACCGGACGACGCAGGCATGCTCTTCGTGTTTGAGTCGACCAGCCACTGGGCGTTCTGGATGAAGGACACCCTCATCCCCTTGTCGGTCGGGTTCATCGACGACCAGTGGAAGATCGTCGACATCCAGGACATGCGGGTCGGCCCCAACCCCCAGACCGGGCGGCTGGACATCTACGAGGCCGCCCGCCCCAGTCGCTACGCGCTGGAAGTTAATCAAGGACTTTTTGCGCGACGCGGCATCAGTGTGGGCGCCAAGGTCATCCCCGCCTTCAAAGTCAAATAATTCAAAAGAGTCCTGCGGCCCGAACGCTCCCGCTGCACCGCCCCGCGCGCGTCCTCGCGGGTGGGGCTCCACGATTAAGGCGACATGTTATCATGGCGGGTAATTAGTGGATAATCGCCTCATGGCGGCATACCTATGACCGACATAACTCAGGATGTCCTCAAGCGGAAAACGGCGGAGATCGCCGCCCTGCGGGCCATCAGCCGAGCGATCGGCTCGGCTCTGGATCTGGATACTACACTGCACCTCATCACCCGAACGACGGCGGAAGTCTTAGGCATGGACAGCTGTTCCATCTACCTGTTGGACTCTGCCGGGGAGTACTTGGTGTTGAAGGCGACGACTGGCTTGGCGGCGGATGCCGTCGGGCGGGCGCGATTGCGTTTTGGTCAGGGTCTGACCGGGTGGGCGGCCAGTGAAGGCCGGCCCGTCGCCAGCAGTGATGCCGCGAGCGACCCGCGGTTCGTGTTCTTGCCCGAGACCCACGAGTACCAGTTCCGCTCGCTCGCCGCCGTGCCGTTGATCACCGCCGGCAAGATCCTCGGCGCCATCAATGTCCAAACCGCCGCCGAGCACGCGTATGCCGCCGACGAGCTCGAACTGTTGGGCGTGATCGCCGACTTGGCTGCGGGGGCGATTGAGAAGGCGACGCTGTATGACCACATGCGCCGGCAGATCATGGAGCTCTCGACCCTGGCCGAGGTCAGCCAGACGCTGACCTCGCCGCTGTACCTCGAAGAGGTGCTGCGTCTCATCACCGAGATGGCCACGCGTCTGCTCGGGGCCAAGACGTGTTCTCTGATGCTGCTGGATGAAGCGACCGGCGAGCTGGTCATCGCCGCGTCCCAGGACGCGGGTCAGACCTACCTCAGCCGGCCCCACCTGAAAGTCGGGGACGGCATTGCCGGGTTAGTGGCTCGAGATGGCAAGCCCATTGCGGTCCTAGACGTCCTGGAGGACCCCCGATTTTTGGCCAAAGAGATGGCCGAACAGGAAGGACTGCGTGCCTTGCTCTCGGTGCCGTTGGTCGTGCGCGACCGCACCATCGGCGTGTTTAACTGCTACAAGGCCCAACCGCACCGATTCACCGACGCGGAGACCTCGCTGATGACGACGCTGGCCAACCAAACGGCGTTAGCCATCGAGAACGCGAACCTGGTCGTGCGCTCCGCGGTGATCCGCGAAATGCACCACCGTGTGAAAAACAACCTGCAGACGATTGCCATGCTGCTGCGGCTGCAACTGCGGGATGGCCGTGAGGTCTCCGGGCGCGAGGTCCTCACGGAAACCATCAACCGCATTCTCAGTATCGCCTCCGTGCACGAGATCCTTTCGGTGGAAGGGTTCCGCCTGATCAACTTGCGCCAGCTTCTCGAGCGCGTCGCGGGGCACGTCACGCACGCCATGAGCCGTCCCGGGGCGGCGATCGACGTCTCGGTGCGCGGCGAAGATGTCTACCTCACCTCTCAGCAGGCGACCTCCCTGGCTCTGGCGGTCAACGAACTGCTGCAAAATGCCTTTGAGCATGCGTTTGGGCAGCGCGCCGCCGGGCGCATTGAGATCGGGATCGCCACGCAGGACGCCGGGTTGGTGCTGCAGGTCGAAGACAACGGGCAGGGATTGCCGGAGGGGTTTGACCCGCGGGAGAGCAGCGACCTGGGGCTGAAGATCGTCCACGCGCTCGTGACGGAGGATTTGGGCGGCACGCTGACGTTCAGCGGAGGGCCCGGGACGCGCGCGGTCATCACCGTGCCCAAGGTCGAATTCCGTGCCTGAGCCGCTGCGGGTCCTCATTGCCGACGACGAGGCCGTGATCCGCCTGGGATTGCGGGCGCTGCTGGAAGAGCAGGGCTATAAAGTGGTCGGCGAGGCCGCCGACGGGACCCGGGCCCTTGACCTGGTCCGCCGCCTGCGCCCTGACCTGGTCTTCCTCGACGTGAAGATGCCAGGCACAGATGGGCTGCAGGCGGCGCAGGCGCTCTTAGCCAACCGCGCGGTCCCGGTGATCATTCTGACCGCCTATGCGGACCGCGAGTTCGTGGAAAAGGCGAAAGAGGCGGGGGTCTTGGCGTATTTGGTCAAACCTGTCCGCGAGAGCGACCTGTACCCGGCCATCGAGGTGGCGCGGGCGCGTTTTCGGGAAATCCAGGCGTTGCGGACCGAAATTGGCGGTCTCGAAGAGGCTCTCGTTGTCCGGAAGCTTGTTGAACGGGCCAAAGGCGTGGTCATGCGCCGGATGGGCCTCGACGAAGCGGCGGCGTTTGCCCACATCCAGCGTCAAGCCCGCAACGCGCGCAAACCGATGAAAGAGATCGCCGAAACCATCCTTGCTGCCGACACTCCCCCGTCGGGAGACCGGGGAGCCGGGCGGGCCGAGTAGTCGGCCCCGAGCGCCGACCTCCCCACGCAATCGAGATTTCCCCTGAGGTGTTTGTCCTCATTATCCCCAGTGTCCACACCTGAGGAACGAAGGTTCCGAATTGACCCTGTACACCTTCGCATGGTAGAAACATAGTCGCCAGCGGGTTAGCGGTTGTTCGAGATGGGAGCGAGGTACCGCTCGATTCGCAGTGCCTCCGGCGCTGCGCGATCGGCGGCAACCCGGCCTAACTCAACGAGGCGCACCCGTTGGCTGTTTTTGCGGGCGCATAGTAACACCGCACCCCCCTGCCCATCTGTCGTCCCATCAATCGAGGTATAATTGGGGTCGAAGAAACTCGCATGCTTCGCGTCTGCATGGCCCAGATCAACACGACGGTGGGGGATTTGGAGGGCAACACCCGCCGTATCCGCGAGGCTCTTGACCGGGCCCGCGACCTGACCACCGACATCATCTGCTTCCCGGAACTCTCGATCCCCGGCTACCCGCCCGAAGACCTTCTCCTCAAGCCTGATTTCGTCCGAGCCAACTTGCATGCGCTGGACGAGGTCGCCCGGGACACGCGGGGGATCGCCGCCGTCATCGGATTTGTCGACCAGGGGGCGCACCTGTACAATGCCGCCGCCGTGTGTGTAGACGGCGAGCGGGTGGGCGTGTATCACAAACAGCGCCTGCCGAACTACGGCGTGTTCGACGAGAAACGGTACTTCCACCCTGGGCGGCGCGCGCCGGTATTTGTCATCGACGGTGTGCCGGTGGGCGTGACCATCTGCGAGGACATCTGGGCGCCGGGGGGAGCCTGCCAAGCAGAAGCGGCGGCCGGCGCCCTCGTGATCATTAACATCAACGCATCCCCCTACCACGCGAGCAAGTGGCGGGAACGCGCGCAGATGCTGGCCACGCGCGCGCGGGACTACGCCGTGGCCCTCTGCTACAACAATCAGGTCGGGGGGCAGGACGAACTGGTCTTTGATGGGACGGGGATGATCTTCGACCACACCGGGGCGCTATTGGTTCGCGGGGCCCAGTTCACTGACGACCTCATCTGCTGCGACATCGATCCCGAATCCGTCTCGCGGCATCGTCGGTTTGCCCCTGTCCGGGCCGCGGAAGAAGGCGACGGTCCGATCGAGACTCCGACGTTTCATATCTCCAACGCGCGCCCCACAGAGCGGCGTCTGCTGTCCCCGCGCATCGTCGAACCCTTGCCGCCCGTCGAGGAAGTCTACCGGGCGCTGGAGCTCGGCACGGGCGACTACGTGCGCAAGAATGGGTTCACCGACGTGGTGGTCGGCCTCTCCGGAGGCATCGATTCCGCTCTGGTGGCGACGATCGCCACCGACGCCCTGGGCCCCGCGCACGTGCACGCGGTGTGGATGCCGTCGCAGTATAGCTCGGCGGAGAGCCGCCGCTATGCTTACGAGGTCGCCGCGCACCTGGGCATCGACGTGATCACCCTGGAGATCGACCGCGTCTTTGAGGCGTTTGGCCAGGCGCTCCGTCCTGCGTTCGCCGATCGCTCCGCGGATGCGACCGAGGAAAACATCCAAGCGCGCATCCGCGGGACGCTTTTGATGGGCCTCTCGAACAAGTTCGGCTGGCTAGTCCTGACCACCGGAAACAAAAGTGAGATGAGTGTCGGGTATGCGACCCTGTATGGCGACATGGCCGGCGGGTTTGCCGTGATCAAAGACGTCCCCAAGACCCTGGTCTATGATGTGGCCCGATGGCGCAACGCGATCCGCATGGTGATTCCAGACGCCGTGTTGACACGTGCCCCCACTGCGGAACTGCGCCCCAACCAAAAGGACACGGACACGCTCCCGCCCTATGAGATCCTCGATCCGATTCTCAAACAGTACGTCGAGGAGGACACCCCGCCCGCCGACATCGTGGCCGCCGGGTTTCCTGCGGACATCGTCCAGCGGGTGGTGGCGATGGTCGACCGTAACGAGTACAAACGCCGTCAGGCCCCCCCGGGGGTCAAGATTACGCCCAAGGCGTTTGGCAAAGACCGCCGCCTTCCCATCACCAACAGGTATCGCAGCACAACTGCGGACTCCCTCGCACGAAAAGGATCGCGCTTCGGCGGAGACTGATCCCCCCCTCATCCGTGCGCCCTTTGGGGCCGGGCGCGCAGGTCCAGGCGCCAGTCGTTGCAGCGCATGAACTGGCCTGGAGGGTATTCAAATTCGGCTTCTTCCTGAAGCGTAAAGCCCAACTTCCGGCAGATCGCATTGGACGGGCCATTCTCGACCGACGGGAACGCATGGATGAATTGGTACGTCCCCTCTGCGCGTGCCCGTTCCACCACCGCAGCGGTCGCCCGCGTGGCGACGCCTTGGCCTTGGAACTCCGGGAGCACGCTCCAACCGATCTCCCAGACACGCTGACCTCGCCACTCTTTTTCCCAGTAGCCGACCCATCCGGCCGCCTGACGATCGGACCCGACGATTATGGCGAACACCCGTCCCTTGTTGGACCCGCGGCAGTAGCGCTCATGTCGCTCGCGGATCTTCGCGGGGGATTCGGGCCCGCCGAGGTAGGTGGTCATGGCCGGGTCGCCCATCATGTCATCTTTTTTTGGTCGGTTATTTTTTCGCCGCCCGAGCCAGTGTGGCGATCTTGTCCGCAAACGTCACCTGGCTGTCGTCTTCGGGGTTGTACCCTAGCCTCTGTCGAGCGTTGGCGATGCTCCAGAAGCGGTGGGTGTTTCCGCTGATCCCATACACGATCAGAAACGGCACGCCGTGTTCATCGGCGATGTCCTCCGTCTCGACCATGCGAATCGTCTGCTGCACCTGATCACGTCGGGAGAGGTACGCGCCCAGAGCGCGGTGCATACCCCGGACGTCTCCGGGCTTCACCCGATCGATATCATCCTCGCGCGGACCGCCGATCCGCCACTGGACGACCTCCAGCCTCCGCCCATCGACCTGGCCGGAGGCGAAGACGAACCCGAGGAGCTCATAGGCGCCTTTCGCCCAGCCATACCAGTTATCGGAGCGCGGGGCCAGGTCGGGATCAATCATCTCCATTTGTCCCGCCCACCAGAGCCGCTCGTAGTAGTCCGTGGCGTGGTTGGAACTGACCACGACGACCCGGCGCACGCCTTCTTCGAGGGCCGTCCGGTAGACGTTGTAGGCGAGGGCGACATTCTGATGCTCAGCCCAAAACTTGCCGTCGCTGTTATCCGTCCAGGCATTGGCGTCGCGATCAGGCGACGCGCGCACGAACGCGCTGTGGATGACCGCGTCCGCCCCGCGGAAGATGTGCCTGTACTCGTTCCGGTCCGGCTTGATCAGATCGGCGATCACGATGCCGGGAATCGGCGTGCCATCGCGTGTGGTCGGTCTGATGTCGACGGGGATCACGTCCCACCGATCGCGGAGTTCGGGCAGCATGCGCTGGGCAATGGTCCCGGCCGCACCCGTGACGACGACACGCCGTCGGTTCATGGGAAAGTTTCTGCCGTCGTGGGATCGCGTTGCAACCACCGGGTCATTCCTCCTCCACGCGTCATTCGATCGGTGCTGTGCAGGGTCAGCTACCAACCCCCCGCAGTGTGAGCTCGCGCGCGCGGTGGCATCTGACGAAGTGACCGGGGGCGATCGCCTCTAACGCGGGCGGCTCCGTTCGGCATACGGGCAGGACGTACGGGCACCGGGGATGGAAGTGGCAGCCTGACGGCGGGTGCGCGGGATCTGCGACTTCGCCCTCGAGCACGATTCGTTGGGCGCGGAGACGCGGATCGGGCTTCGGGACCGCGGACAGCAAGGATTCCGTATACGGATGCTTGGGCGCAGTATACAGGGCCTCGGTCGGAGCCGACTCGACGATCTGCCCTACGTACATTACGGCCACGCGGTCGCTGACGTGCTTGACCACGGACAGGTCGTGGGCGACGAACAGGTACGTGAGTTTGAATTGCGCTTGGAGGTCTTGTAGCAAATTGAGGATCTGGGCCTGGACGGACACATCGAGAGCGGAGACGGGTTCGTCGGCCACGATGAGGCTGGGGTGCAGGGCGAGGGCCCGAGCGATCCCAACGCGCTGGCGCTGCCCGCCGCTGAAGGCGTGGGGGAATCGGCGCATGTACTCGGGCTGGAGTCCGACCAGACGCAGCAGGTCCGCCACCCGCGCGACCCGTTCCTGTCGGTTTTTCAAGCCGTTGACCAGCAGCGGCTCGCCCACGATGTCGAGCAGCGTCTTCCTCGGGTTCAAGGAAGAGTACGGGTCCTGGAAAATCATCTGCATCTGCCGCCGCAGCGGCCGCAGCTGGCGCTTGGGCAGCTGAGCGACATCCACGACCGTGTCCGCATCCGTGCGAAAGAGGATCTGCCCTGCGGTGGGCGCGTGGGCCCGGATGATGCAGCGGGCCGTCGTCGTCTTCCCGCACCCGCTCTCGCCGACGAGTGCGAGCGTCTGGCCGCGCTCGATAGAGAAGCTGACATCGTCGACCGCACGCACTTGGCCGACCAGCTTCCGCAAGAACCCCTTGTGGATCAGAAAGTACTTCCGCAGGCCTCGGACTTCGAGGAGGTAATCGGGGCTCGTGGCGGCTTCCATCATCACGGCGCTCCGTACAGGAAGCAACTCACCGCTTGGCTCTCGCTGACCGCACGCAGCTCCGGCTCGTTCTGGTCGCACACCCCGGGCATGAAATCGGGGCACCGGGGGTGGAAAGGACAGCCGCGCGGCCGGTTGAACGGGTGCGGGATCGACCCGGCGATCGTGGGGAGCTTGGTGCGGACTTGCGCGTGAATCGAGGGAATGGACCGCAGGAGCATACGGGTGTAGGGATGCTTCGGGGCGTGGAAGATGGCATCCACAGGCCCGCGCTCCACCACCCGGCCGAGGTACATGACGACCACTTCGTCGCACATCTCCGCGACCACGCCAAGGTTGTGGGTGATGAGGACGATCGCCATCTGCTCTTGGGCCTGGAGGTGGCGCAGCAGGTCGAGGATCTGCGCTTGCGTGGTCACGTCCAGGGCTGTCGTGGGCTCGTCCGCGATCAAGATGCGAGGGTGGCCACCGAGCGCGAGGGCGATCATGGCGCGTTGGCGGAGGCCTCCGCTCAGTTGGAAAGCGTATTCGTCTATACGCCGCTCCGGCTTGGGGATGCCTACAAGTCGCAGCATCTCAATGGCCTGCTCGCGCGCCGCCGATGCGCCCAGGCCCGTGTGGAGTTGAACCGTTTCGACCATTTGGTTGCCTATCGTGTGGACCGGGCTGATGGATGACATCGGCTCCTGGAACACCAGCGCGATGTCCCCTCCTCGAATCCTGCGAATCTCTGCACCGTCTGGGTCGAGGGTCGCGAGGTCGACCGTGCTCGCTTGGCCATTGTGCGCCGCCCGGCGCAGGTAAATCTGGCCGCCCACGACCCGCCCCGGGCGCTCGACAATGCGCAGAATCGACTTGGCCGTGACGGTCTTCCCGCAGCCGCTCTCTCCCACGATGCCGACCGTGCGGCCGGCGAACACCTCGAAGCTTGCGCCGTCGACCGCCTTGACGGTGCCTTCCTCGCGGAAGAAGTAGGTCCGCAGATCGCGGACGTCCAGGATGGGCTGGTCAGCGGCGGCCATCAGTGCCCGTAGGGATCCGCGGCGTCGCGCAGCCCGTCGCCTGTGAAGTTAAAGGCCAGGATGACCGTGATCACCGGGATCGCCGGGATGAGGAGCCACGGCGAGATGGCGAGAGCCTGGACGTTCTGGGCTTGTTGCAAGAGCACACCCCAACTCACGGCGGGGGGCCGGAGGCCCAGCCCGAGAAACGACAGCGACGTCTCGCTGACGATCATTGCGGGAAGAGCGAGCGTGGTCGCGGCGATGATGTGACTCAGAAACGAGGGCACCATGTGGCTCAGGATAATGCGCACCTGGCTGCTGCCCGCGAGCTCGGCCGCCATCACGAATTCCTCCTCCCGCAACGACAGGAAGCGGCCTCGCACGACGCGTGCCAGCTCCGTCCAGCCAATCAGCGAGATGATGAGCGTGATGGCGAAGTAGACTTGTCCGATAGTCCAGTCGTTGGGGAGCGCCGCCGCGAGTCCCAGCCACAGCGGAATCGTGGGAATCGAGCGGAGGATCTCGATGACGCGTTGAATGGCCGTGTCCACCCCGCCGCCGTAAAACCCTGAAATACCGCCCAGCAGTACACCCAAGAAGAGAGCGATCGTGACACCCGCCAGGCCGATGATCAGCGATGTCCGCGTCGCGTACATGAGCCGCGACCAGAGGTCTCGTCCCTGCTCATCCGTACCCAACACAAACAGCGTGTCCTCGGTGCGTGCCCCCACGACCCCGATGAGATGCCGGTCGGTTGGGATCAGTCCGAAGAGCCGGTACGGAAAACCGTGGGCGAAGATACGCAGCGAGATCTTCTTTGTGGGGTCGAGCGTGTAGACACGCTTGAGGGTCAGCGGATCCCGGCGCCCGGTGAACCCGTACACGTAAGGGTCGATCCGTCCGTGATCCACCCAGTGGATGCCCTGGGGCGCCAGCAAGGAGCGTTGGGCCTCCGACTCCGTCGGCGGCGCATAGGCGAGGAAGTCCGCGAAGAGGACGACCGTATAGAAGAAGATGACCACGATGCTGCCGACAATAGCGAGCTTGTGGCGCCGGAAACGCCACCGCATAAGCTGCCATTGGGTGGCGACGGACACCCGCTCTTCGGCGACCGCAGTGGACCCGTGGTCCTCCCCCCGGGGGACCGCCTCGGCTGGGAGTCGGGACTCGACTATCGCGTGCCCTCCAGGCGGATGCGCGGGTCAATCCACAGGAGCATGAGGTCTGATAAGAACGTCCCCACCACGGTCAACACGCCGAGCAGCAGCACAATCGTGCCCGCCAGGAACATATCTTGAGCGACGAGCGCCCGCAGCAGCAGAGGGCCCACGGTGGGCAGGCCCAAGACCAGGGAGACGATGATGCTTCCCGAGACGACATAGGGGAGCAGATAACCGATGGTACTGGCAAAAGGGTTCAGAGCCACCCGCACCGGGTACTTGAGGATGACGCGCCTTTCACTGAGGCCGCGCGCGCGCGCAGTTACTACATACGGTTTGCTCAGCTCATCGAGGAGATTCGCCCGCATGATGCGGATGAGCTGGGCGGTGCCCGCGAGGGCGAGGATGAGGGTGGGGAGCGGAAGGTGCTTGGCGAGATCCCACACCTTGGCGAGACTCCACGGCGCGAGGTCGAACTCCCCGGAAAATAGGCCCCCGATATTGGCGTTAAAGTACTTAAAGCCGAGGTACATCAGGACGAGCGCTAACATGAAGCTCGGCACCGCCAGCCCGATGAATCCCACAAACGTGGCGATATAGTCCCCAAGCGAATACTGTCGGACGGCCGAGTAGATCCCGATCGGCAGGGCGAGCGCCCAGGTCAACACGACCGCGGCGATGGCCACGACCATCGTGAGCCACAACCGATCCCCGATCACTTCCGAGACAGGCCGCCGGTACTCGAGGGACACGCCGAATCGGCCCTGCACGACCATCCCCATCCACCGCAGGTACTGGACATACACGGGCTTATCGAGACCGTACTCGCGCCGGAGGACCTGTACTTCCTGTTCGGACACGAAGCCACCGGACATGGAGACACTCGCGATGTACGAACTAATGTAATCTCCTGGAGGGAGCCGGATGATGACAAAGGACAGCACAGAGATCGCCCCGACCGTTAACAAGGCGAGGACGACTCGACGGCTGAGGTACGCGAGCATCGTGGCTCGAATCTAACGGGGAGCCTCTCCGCTCCGTGGACTGGGGGAGAGGCCCGCCCGTTCCCGTCTTACCCCTTGAAGTAATACGTAGATGGCTGCGACGAGCCCGGGGTGCGGCAGTGTTGCGCGTTGATCTGCCGCGAGGCCATGTTGCCCAGCTTCCGGCTCATCACCCGCACGCCCATCACGGCCGGGGACTGGCCCACAGTCCCGATCGAGTACACCTGGTCCACGAGGATCTTCCAGATTTCCTGAGCGATCTTGTAGCGTTCCTCCGTCTTCTTCCCGTTCGCCGACCGGAAAAGGTCGAGCGCCCGGAGCAGCTCAGGGTCCTTAGGAGCCTTCCCTGCCGTACCTTTCGAGGCGTACCAATCGGCGATGGGCTTTCCCAAGAAGGCCTCGACCGGATCAACCGGCAGCGCGTGGCGCGGGAAGAGGTAGAGGACTTCAGAACCGTCGTTGGCCCAGACGGCGATCTGCTGCTCGTTGCTGCGCATGCGCGTGAAGTGCAGACTCCGCTCAAATTCCTTCACATCGCCCTGGATGCCAATTTTCTTCCACTGTTCTTTGACCATCTCGGAGATCTGCGTGTGATTAATGAAGGACCCCGCCGCTGTCGCGATTTCGAGCCGGAGCCGTCCCTTGCCGTCAGTGCGCAGCCTGTAGCCGTCGGCGTCTTTCTTACTAAGCCCCACCTTGTCCAAGAGCCCATTGGCCTGGGCGAGATCCAGCGTGGCCCACTTGTTGCGCCACTCCGGCCCGGGGCTATAGGGCAGGCTCTCGTTCGGCGCGACGGAGCCCGGAGTCCCCAGACCCAGCCAAAAGGTCTCGTTGAGTTGGTCGCGGTCGATGCCCATCGACAGGGCGCGGCGGAAGTCGGCCGTGTGGAGCCACGCTACGATTTCAGGATCCCCGTCGTAGGCTTGGTTTGTTTGCAGGACCGCATCACACCCATTAAGCGCCGGGTCGAGTGCGAGGTTATAGCCGACCTTGTCACGATTCTCTAAGAACACGGGGATCTTGGGCATGGCCGTGTGCCGCTCCTGGAGGTCGTACTCGCCTGCGATCGCGCGCAGGTTCAGCACCTCCAGGTTTTCCGCAAGCGTCATCACGATGCGATCCAGGTAGGGGAGCTGGTTCCCCGCCGTGTCGACTTCATAGAAGTAGGGGTTTCGCTCCAGGACCCAGGTCGGCGTGTTGATCGGTGTTGCCGTCTTCCAGGGCGTCAGCATGGGCAGATCGGGGTTGAGCCGCCAATCCCAGCGATTCTTGATGTAGGCGACCCAACTGGGGAACCCCGCGGCCTTGGCCTTCCGATCGGCTTCATCCTTGCCCACATACTTGGGGTGGAATTGCTTGATGTAGTGCGCGGGGCGATAGGCGCCCATGGTGCGGTCTTCATAGCCCTGTTGCGCCATCCCCCCACCCATGGCCGTACTTCCGGCCAAGATGTCGAGGAACAGATAGTTCGGCTCGGGGAACTCGAACCGCACGGTCGTGTCGTTGATCTTCCGGAGGACCCCGGACTTGCCATTCACCATGAAATCGGGATTCGGCACGGGCTGGATGTCTGTGTTGAGATAGATGTCCTCGTACCAGAACACAAAGTCATCAGCGGTAAACGGCGCCCCGTCGGACCACTTGTGGCCCTTGCGTAAGTAGATCGTGGCCGACTTCCCATCCTCGGAGAGCAGCCACGACTGGGCGATTGATGGCATGACCTTCGTCCCGGTGTAGTCCCAGAAGAGAAGCTTGTCGGCGGAGACAATGCGGTTCCCGTTCTCGCCGTCGCCCGGACCGGTGAACCCACGCCGCCAGGTGCCGGGGTGGGGAGCCTCCCCTGCCTCACCAGCTCCGCGAGCGCCGGCGCTTCACTGAACATCTTGGGCCACTTCAACGGATCGCGGATGATCTGCGGGCCCTCGAGGGTGCCGATGAGCTGCGCGCCGAGTTTCTGTGCAACGGAAATCTTCGACCCCGGCATCTGGGCCCAGGCGGGGGGAATCCATCCGGCTAGAACGAGACCTCCGGTAGCCATTGCCGCTTCGCGGAGAAACTGTCGCCGCGTGACGCGCTTGCGCATCTTCCCCATAAAGGCCTCCTGGATGCCTGGCGCCCCCCCCATACGTCAGGACTGCCAAGCAAAGAATATGAGTAGTCCGCGTGTATGCCCGGCTTATTCATCCGAAGCACCCCACCTCCCTGCTGTAGAGGATTGTGGCAAGCGGCCTGCCCGCACCCGATGAATGAGCCTCTGGGAAGTCTCAGGTAGCGAGAAAATCAGGACGCGGCGAGGGGATGGTTGTCGCCGCCATTTACGTTAAATCGGGAAGAGATCCACGCACGAAAAGCACACGCCCACCACCGTGACCCTCCGACGCCGGCATGTTCGGCATTGTGATGCCGGACGGGCGCGGTAAGATATTGGTTTGGGCCTTTCAGTTGCCAGGTGAAGTCATGGCTTTGCATGGACTGTTGCCGGTCTTGCGGCAGCAGCGCTCTTACAATCAAGCGCTTGATGCCCTCCGACAGCACCGTCACCCCTGGGTGGTGGGACCTGCCGGCTCGGAGAAGGCCTACCTATTGGCCGCGTTGGCGGAGGATCTCCCCCTCCCCCGGCCAGGAGCCGTTCTGCTTATCACCCCCTCACACGACGCTGCCGAACGCCTGTACGACGACCTGCTTACATTTGCCCCGGAGTTAGACGGAATCAGCTCCGTGTTCCCCCGATGGGACCATGCGCGCCTGGACGGGGAACAGCCATCACCCCAGATCGTGGGCGAGCGGCTCGGAGTCCTGCTGCGCTTGCTCGAGGGCTCTCCGTCCTGGGTTATTGCACCGGTGTCGGCTCTGCTGCGTGCGGTGCCATCTGTGGCGGAGTTTGGTTCTCTGTCCGTCCGCCTGGCTCCACACGAGCGCCGCGACCGGGACGCCGTGATGGCGTTCTTAGCCGAGTGCGGCTACATACGCGTGGACCTTGTGGACGCCCGCGGGCAATTTGCCATCCGCGGGGGAATCCTCGACGTTTTCCCTCCGCACCTCGACACTCCGGTGCGGGCCGAGTGGTTCGGGGATGAAATCGACTCCCTGCGCGCCTTCGATCCTCAGACCCAGCGCAGCACGCAACCAGTCGGCCAAGCTCTGCTCACCCCCGCCGCCGAACGGGGCGGGCCGGCCACCGTGCTGGACTACCTACCCGCCGGCTCGCTCCTGGTTCTCGATGAACCCGACGAATTGCAGCGGCAAGCCCGCGCACTCGCCGAAAACGCGCTCCCCGGGAGCTTGCTGTCGTGGGACGAGATCATTCAGCGGGCCCAGACCACGAACCACGTAAGGCTGTCGGCGTTGCACGCCTCCGAGCGTACAGCCCCGGAGGTCGAGATCCGCTTTGCCGGGGTGGAGGCCTTCGCCGGGCAAATGACGCTGCTGGCCCGCTCCCTCGAGCAGTGGCAAACGGAAGGCCGGCGTATCATCGTCGCCACTGCGCAAGGGCAGCGGATCCAAGAAATTCTGGCCGACCACGGACTGACCGCTCTCATCCCTGCCGATGGGTCAGAAGTCCCTGCACCGGGACAGGTGGCCATCGTCTCCGCGCCGCTGTCCCGGGGATTTCGGCTGGACGATGCCGCTCTCGTCGTGGTCTCCGACAGCGAGATCGTCGGCTGGCGACGCCGCCGACGCAAACTCCGATTTCGGGAAGGCGTCCGCTTGTACTCGTGGACCGACCTCTCGCCCGGCGACTTCGTGGTCCACGTGCACCACGGCATCGGCCTCTACCGCGGGATGGTGCGCCTGCTGTTGCAAGGGGCGGAGCGGGACTACCTGCAGGTCGAGTACGCGCACGGCGACCGACTGTACGTCCCGACCGACCAGATTGACTTGGTGCAGCGCTACATCGGGGTCGAGGGACAGCAGCCGAAGATTCACCGCCTGGGCGGGGCCGAGTGGGAGCGCGAGAAGGGCCGGGTCAAGGAAGCGACGCAGCAACTGGCTCGCGAGCTGCTGCAATTGTACGCGCGGCGGGAAGCGGTCCCAGGGCATGCCTTTGCCCCGGACACGCCGTGGCAGCAAGAATTGGAGGCCACGTTTGAATTCGAGGAGACCCCGGACCAGTGGCTGGCGATCCAAGATGTCAAACGCGACATGGAATCCCCCAAGCCGATGGATCGCCTTATCGCCGGGGATGTCGGCTATGGCAAAACCGAGGTGGCGCTGCGGGCGGCATTCAAGGCGGTGATGGATGGTCACCAGGTCGCTGTCCTGGTCCCGACAACGATTCTGGCCCAGCAGCACTACAATGTCTTTCTCAAGCGCCTGGCCACGTACCCCATCAAGGTGGAGGTCCTCAGCCGGTTTCAATCGCGCCGGGAGCAGCGCCGCGTCATCGACGGCGTCGCCGCGGGCACGGTCGATGTCGTCATCGGCACCCACCGGCTGTTGCAGAAGGACGTGCAGTTCAAGCGGCTCGGGCTGATCATCGTCGATGAAGAGCACCGCTTCGGTGTCAAACACAAAGAGCAGCTCAAACAGCTGCGCTCCCGCGTCGACGCGCTGACGCTCACCGCGACGCCGATCCCGCGCACGCTGCACATGTCCCTGGTCGGACTGCGGGATATGTCGGTGATGGAGACCCCGCCGGATGCGCGATTGCCGATTGTCACGGAGATTCGCCCCTACGAGGAGGATCTGGTGCGCGAGGCGATCCTGCGTGAACTCGACCGCGGCGGACAGGTCTACGTTGTCCATAACCGCATCGAGACGATCGAACGCGCCGCACGGCGCATTCGCAACCTGGTCCCCACGGCGGCGGTGGCCGTCGCCCACGGCCAGATGCCCGAAGAGCGTCTCGAACAGGTGATGCTGGACTTCCTCGGCGGCCGATCTAACGTGCTGGTCTCCACCACAATCGTGGAGATCGGCTTGGACATTCCGCGCGTCAACACCATTCTGATCGAAGACGCACATCTGCTGGGGCTCTCGCAGCTGTACCAGCTGCGGGGCCGCGTGGGTCGGTCGGACCGGCAAGCCTTCTGCTACCTCCTGTACCCCAAGGGTGCCGGTCTCACGGAAGAAGCCCACCAGCGGCTGCAGGCGATGCGGGAGTTTGTGGAGTTGGGATCCGGCTTCAAGCTCGCGATGCGCGATCTGGAGATCCGCGGGGCGGGAAACTTGCTCGGTCCCGAGCAGCACGGACAACTGGCGGCGGTGGGGTTTGAACTCTACAGCCGATTGCTCGACGAAGCCATTCGCGAACTCCGCGGCCAGATCATCGACGACGCCCCGGAAGTCACTCTCGATCTCGGCGCGGATGCCTACCTGCCGGAGGCATACGTGCCGGATGAGGGGCAACGCATGGCGGTCTACCGGAAGATGGCGGCCGCGCGAAATGAAGAAGACGCCGATGAGGTGGCCGCTGAGGTCGCCGATCGCTACGGTCCCCCCCCGCCGACTGCGTCGACTCTGCTGCAAATTGTCCGGCTGCGCACCCTGGCACGAAGAGCCGGCGTCGCGGCCGTGACGCGCGAAGGGGACCGCATCACGATCAAGCCCGCGGCGAGCTGGTCGCTGACCCGCGACGAGGAGGCGACACTCCTGGGGCAATTTGGCGGGCGGCTGACGTCCAGTGGCTCCATCCTCCGCCTCCGCGCGAGTGGACCGGGTCTCACCGACGTGGACCTCCTCACGCAGGTGCTGCAGGCCCTGGCGCGGCAGACTCGCCGCCGGGAACCCGTCGGCGTTGCACCGGAGGCACCCCCCAGGTAGGATGAAACAGCCAGCCACATCAGCTCTGCACGCCCCGCTCCTTCGTCTTCACACCAGCGATTTTTGCCATACTGGAGCTGTTGTGCTGGGCGCAACGTTGATCACCGTTTCCGCACAAGACATCGGGGGAACCCACCCCCTGGCACTCTGGAGGAGTCGCACATGACAGGTCGGTCCAAAATCGTTGTCCTCGCGGTGGTAGTTCTGGTGATCGGCGCCGCTGCTGTCGCCGCCCTCACGATTGGCATGCGGCGAGGAACCGCGGTCGCCGCCACCGTGAATGGGGAAGTCATCTACGCCCGCGAAGTGGACGGCGAGGTGGCGATTGTCGCCAAGCAGTACGGGATCGACCTCGGCAAGACCGACAGCACACAGCAACGCCAGGAGATCTCACGCGCCATTTTGGATCAGCTCATCGAGCAGCGCCTGATTTTGCAAGAGGCCCGCGCCCGCAACGCGATGCCCACCGAGGTGCAGGTCGAAGCGCAGATGCAGGAAATCAAACGGACCTTTCCCACGGAGACCGACTTTAACACCGCCTTGGCTCAACGCAGCCTCACCCAGGCGGCCCTGCGGGATCGCCTGCGGGCCAACCTGGCCGTGCGGAACCTGATGGCCAAGGTCGCCCCGGTCGCGGTGAGCGAGGCCGACGTCGAGCAATACTTCAACACGCACCGGACCGAATTCGACCGGCCCGAGCAGGTTCACGTCCGGCACATTCTTCTGGGCACAGAGAGCGAGGCGCGTTTGATCCTCGCGCGGCTGAAGCGCGGATCCGACTCGTTCGAAGCGTTGGCCCAGCAGTACTCGAAGGATCCTGGCAGCGCCCGGAAGGGCGGGGATCTGGACTTCGTCTCGCGCGACCAAGTGGTTCCGGAGTTTGCGAAGGCGGCCTTTGAGCTCCAACCCAAGCAGATCTCTGAGGTCGTCCACACGCAGTTTGGGTACCACATCATCCAGCTCCTCGAGCGCCGCTCGCCCCAACCGGCGAGCTTAGACCAGGTCCGCGATCAGGTCCGCACCATGCTGCAAACGCAGAAACAGGAAGCCGTTTTCCAAGAGTGGCTGAAGTCGCTCAAAGGGACCGCCAAGATTACGCGCATCGAGACCCCGGCCCGCTAACGCGTGAATAGACGGCAGGCCGGGGTCTGATCGGACCCGGCGGACGGGTCATCTGTGCGACTGGACAAGTTTCTCCAACTGAGCAGACTCGTCAAGCGCCGGACCGTCGCCCATGCTTTGTGCGCGGCGGGGCGTGTGCGGCTCAATGGGCTCGACGCCAAACCCGCCTCCGCGGTTGCGGCCGGAGACATCATCACCGTGACGTACGGCGACCGCCGCGTCGTCGCGAAAGTCCTTGCGGTGCCCACACGGACTGTCGCGGGAGCGGAGTTGGTGGACATTCTCGGCCGCATCCGTCTGCAGGACCTCGCGACCGAAGGCACCGACCGCTCACGGAGAGGGGAGGCGTGATGGCCGCCATTGACGCAGTCTCCGCCCGCGAGATCCTCGACTCACGCGGGAATCCCACCGTCGAAGTCGACGTCCGGTTGCGCGATGGCAGTCTGGGCCGCGCCGCCGTCCCCTCCGGAGCGTCCACCGGAAGCCATGAGGCCCTCGAGCTGCGCGACGGCGACACCAAGCGCTATGGCGGCAAGGGCGTGCAGTCCGCTGTGGCCAACGTCCGGGAGCGTATCGCCCCCGCGATCGCCGGTCGCGAGGCGCGAGATCAGGCCGGCCTCGATCGGGTGCTGATCGACCTCGACGGAACCCCCAACAAATCCAACCTCGGGGCGAACGCCATCTTGGGGGTCTCGCTGGCGGTGGCCAAAGCCGCAGCCGCCTCGCAGCATCTCCCGCTGTACCTGTATCTCAACCGTGAGGCACACACCTTGCCCGTCCCGTTGATGAACGTCATCAACGGAGGGATGCACGCCGATAACCCCCTCGATGTCCAAGAGTTCATGATCGTCCCTCTCAGCGCGGCCCGTTTTACCGACGCGCTGCGCATGGGGGTGGAGACCTTCCACGCGCTGAAAGGACTCCTCCACGAACGCGAGTTGAGTACGGCGGTCGGGGACGAGGGTGGGTTCGCGCCAGCCCTGCGGTCGACCGACGAAGCCTTGGAGGTGTTGCTGGAATCCGTGCGCCGGGCCGGGTACCGTCCCGGAGTGGACGTGGCGCTCGCGCTGGACATCGCCGCCAGCAATCTCCACCGCGATGGGGTGTACCGGTTCGCCGGGGAGGGCGTGGCGCGCAGTCTGTTCGACCTCATCACCTATTACACGCGATTGTGCGAGACGTACCCCATCGTCTCCATCGAAGATGGCCTCGCCGAAGACGACTGGGACGGGTGGACCCGCATGACGGCTCGGCTCGGCGGCCGCGTGCAGCTCATCGGGGACGATCTCTTCGTCACTAACCCCGCGCGGCTGCGGCGCGGGATTGAGCAGCGCGCCGCGAATGCGATCCTCATTAAGGTCAATCAGATCGGCACGCTCACGGAAACGTTAGACGCCATCGCGACCGCGCGGTCGGCGGGGTATGCGGCCATCATCTCGCACCGATCAGGCGAGACCGAGGACACCACGATCGCCGACCTCGCCGTCGCCACCGGGACCGGCCAGATCAAGACGGGCGCCCCGTCCCGCAGCGAACGTGTGGCGAAGTACAACCAGCTCTTGCGGATTGCCGAAGAACTCGGCGACCGCGCCTCCTTCCCCGGAGCGAACACCTTCCCCCACCTCGACCGGGGCTAACACCGCGAGGCGTCCCCTCGGGCTGGACCGTCGGGCCGAGCAGGAACCCGCGGCTACCCGCCTAATGCAGTGGGGAAACGTCCCAGGCGGCAACGCGCCTTCGTTTCTGAGATTCGTCGCACCTTCAACGCCGCAAC
>MNEU01000031.1 GCA_001917855.1 Armatimonadetes bacterium 13_1_40CM_64_14
CCCCAGGAGCTGGCGGTCTTTTGGGACACGAGCTACACCGACAAGGCGCCGCAAGTCACCCTCAGGTGGCGACGTCCGGATGGAACCGAAACCGTGCTGGCGGATCTATCGGTGAAGCCCTCGGACAGCTACCGCATCTCTTCGGACCAGCAGTTGCAGCAGGCGATAGGCGGACGCCCCGAGGTCGTGCTCTTTGCCGACCCGCGTCATCCGGACCAGCCGCTGGGCGGGCGCTACGAACTGCTGATCCGCGGGTTCCTGTTTGAGCCGGCCTCGCACCTGGACGCGCAACTTGTCGTCTACGGGCAGGGCTACGGGCTCGCCGGCACCGATGGCCAGCGGCGCGACCTGATGATCGCGTTACTGTGGGGCACGCCGATTGCCCTCGCCTTCGGGTTATTGGCGGCGGTGGGATCGACGGTGAGCACGCTGGTGATCGCGGCCATCGGTGTCTGGTACGGGGGCTGGGTCGACGGCGCGATTCAGCGGATCACGGAGGTCAACCTGATCTTGCCGAGTCTCCCGATTCTGATCATGGTCAGCACCCTCTACTCCCGCAGCATTTGGGTGATCCTCGGCCTCATTATTGTGCTGGGCGTGTTTGGGGGGATCAAGGGCAACCGCGCGTTATTCTTGCAGATCAAGGAAGCCCCCTATATTGAAGCGGCCCGGGCGTACGGGGCTGGAGGTTTGCGCGTGGTCCTCCAGTACATGCTGCCGCGGGTCGTACCTGTTCTCGTCCCCTCGTTTGTCACGCTCATCCCGTCGTTCGTGTTCTTGGAGGCCACCCTAGCCGTGCTCGGCCTAGGGGATCCCTCGGTGCCCACCTGGGGGAAAGTACTCGAAGATGCGTACCACTCGGGAGCGCTCTACGTGGGGCAGTACTACTGGGTGCTGGAGCCCGCCGTCCTCCTCGTGCTCAGTGGACTTGGGTTTACGATGTTGGGGTTCGCTTTGGATCGCATCGTGAACCCGCGCCTACGGGAGATGTGATGACCCCGTCTGAGACGTTCGTCATCGAGAATTTGCGGCTGTACTTTCGGACCCACCAGGGTCCGGTGCAGGCCGTCGACGGCGTGAACCTCACCCTGGGCCGGGGGCGGACGATCGTTGTAGTCGGGGAGAGCGGGTGCGGCAAGAGTTCATTGGGCCGGGCCATTTTGCGCCTGCTCCCTCGGAACGTGCAGACCTACAGCGGGAGCGTCTGGCTAAACGGCATCGACGTGATGACGTTAACGGAAGAGCAGTTCCGTCAGCAGGTCCGCTGGACCCGGCTGGCCTGGGTCCCCCAGGGGGCGATGAACGCGCTGAATCCTGTCATTGGGATCGGCGACCAGATCGCCGAAGCGCTCCTCGTCCACCAGCAGGCAGACACCCCGCTCAGTGCGCGTCGGGCCGTTGAGGAAGGCGTAGGTCAGGTCGGTGTCCCCCTGGATTTTCTCGATCGCTATCCATTTGAGCTCAGCGGCGGCATGCGCCAGCGCTTGGTTCTGGCGATGGCCCTGATCACCCATCCCGACGTCATCGTGTTAGATGAACCGACCTCCGCGCTGGACGTGCTGACGCAGGCCAACATCATGAACGTCCTCAAGACGATCAAACGCTCGACCGACACTCGCTTTGTCCTGATTACCCACGACATCGCGGCCAGCAGCGAGCTCGCAGACGACGCCGCGGTCATGTACGCGGGGCAATTTGTCGAAGTGAGCGGGGCTGACCAGTTCTACCGCGAGCCGCTCCACCCGTACTCCCAGGCGCTGATGGCAAGCGTGCCGGCGCTTCGGGACGACAAACGTCTGGCCGCAATACCCGGACAACCGCCCAGCCTCATCAATCCGCCCACGGGCTGCCGCTTTGCCAACCGCTGTCCCGCTCGGTTTAGTAAATGTAGCGAGGAACCCCCGCTGTTCCCCGTGGAGGGCCGCCTCGTGAAGTGCTGGCTGTACGAAGAGCGCTCCCATGCCTAATGATCTCCTCCTGTCCATCCGCGACCTGCACACCTGGTTTGAACTCCGCCGCTGGGGATTTGTGCGGGTGGGATTTGTGCACGCGGTCGACGGGGTCGACTTCGATCTGCACCGCGGCGAGGCGGTGGCGATCGTCGGGGAAAGCGGGTGTGGGAAGAGCACACTGGCCAAGACGATCCTGGGCCTGCACCTGCCCCGGCAGGGAGAGATCATCTTCGACGGCCGGCGTGTGCGCGGGCGCGAGGATCTGCGCTGGTATCGGTCGCGCGTAGGCTATGTGCAGCAAGATCCGTATGGCGCCTTGCCTCCCTTCATGCGCGTGCAGCGAATTCTGGAGGAGCCGCTCATCATCAACGGGATCGGCCCCAGAGACGAGAGAGTTCGACGCATCCGCACGGCGTTAGAGGACGTGAAGCTCACCCCGGTCGACGACTTCCTCGCACGTTTTCCCCACATGCTCAGCGGAGGCCAGCAGCAGCGGCTGGTCATCGCTCGGGCGATGATCCTCCAGCCCCAACTCATCGTCGCGGATGAGCCCGTGTCCATGCTCGACGCCTCCGTCCGCGTGGAGATTTTGCAGCTGCTGCGAGGGCTACAGGAGCGCTACGGCCTGAGCGTGATCTATATCACGCATGACTTGTCGACCGTCCGGTACTTCTGCGAACGGGTCTGCGTGATGTACGGGGGGCTGATTATCGAACGGGCCCCCATAGCCGATTTGCTGCGGACGCCACGACACCCTTATACACAGGCGCTGCTAGCGGCGATTCCTGATCCGGATCCCGAGAATGCGCACCGCATGAGGGACGTGCCGTCTGGGGAACCTCCCAGCCTGCTCCATCCACCCGCGGCCTGCCGGTTTCACCCCCGGTGTCCGGCCTTCATGCCGGGGATTTGCGACGTCCACGTGCCGAAAGACTTCGAGCCCTCGCCAGGACAGCATGTGTTGTGCTGGCTCTACGATGACACGGGTCTCGTCGCACCGCGTCCAGCGGGGAGGGCGTAGCGTGCGGGCGTGGAGTGGGTCGGTCAGACTGATCGTCCTCGGGGGCACGGTCCTGCTCACCAGTTGGTTCCTCCTGCTACTTCTGGCCATCCGCCTCCTCCCACCGAGTCTGCTCCTCGCCCTCCTCGCTTATGCCGGGTCCGTGGCAGGGTTGGCGATCGGCGTGTTCGGCGCCGTTCGGTATGCCCACCCGGCTGGTCGCGTGTAGACCTCCTCTGGAACGGAGGCGCAGAAAGTCCTTAGGATTTTTGTCGCTTGGTCGAACACACGTGAAAGACCCGGTTTCCCACTGAGTGTGGTCTGTCGAACAGACTTTCGATGGTTTGATAATCGGTGACGCATCGCGGCGTAGACTGTGGTGAGCCCGCGTATGCAACATGCCAGGAGGAGTTCACGGTCACATCCCGTATGATCAAGGAACGATCCATAGAAGAACAATCCCATAGAGAGAATTGCGGCGAGTCTCCACATCAAGCCAACGGGGTGTGGTGTTGTGAAGCAGCCGTCGGCGACACCGAGCGAGGTTATGACGCCAGCCCAGGTGGCGCGGTATTTGCAGGTGCACAAACTCACAGTCTACCGCTATGTCCGTGATCAACAACTCCCCGCCGTTCGTCTGGGTCGTTCGCTGCGCATTCTAAAAGCCGACGTGGATGAATTCCTCCGCCTTCACCGGGTGGACGGCCGTCGTCGCGGACCGAATCCGAGAGACCTCGGGCGTCGACAAGCGGTCCGGCGCATGACCCAGACTCTGGGATCCGAGATCCGCGGGCACTACCAGCAGCCGTCTACTAGGCCTCCCGCGGAATCGCCGTCACGACAAGAAGATCCCCTCACATGGAACCTTTGGGATTGGGTAGCACGGGGACTACATTAGGGTGCACGAGTGTGACCGAGAAGGTACGACACTTCCGCAACACGGAGGGGGACTCTATGGGCTCGTGGAGGTGGATGTCGCTTCTGCTCGCGACCGTGCTGGTGAGCGCGATGCCGTTCGCATCTCGCGCTGCTTCATCCAGCAGCCCGGCGGTGGGACCCGACACTGTAGTCCTGTTTTTGCAACAAGAGCCGTCGTGTCTTAACCCGAAGGCGGACGCCTGCCAAATGTTTGTGGCATCTGCGATCCGGGCAATGATCTTCTGCTGCAACAATAGCAACGACGGCGAGCCGGTGCTGATGACCAGCGATTGGAAATTCCTGCCGGCCACTGTCGAAAAGGTGCCCAGCATAAAAGACGGCGACTGGAAGGTGAATGCCGACGGCTCAATGCAGGTCACGTGGAAACTCAGGAAAGGACTGACCTGGCACGACGGGAAGCCCGTGACGGCGGAAGACTACATCTGGGCGTGGCGTGTGGAAGTGCACCCCGACTTCCCAGCCGCCGACCGGAGTATTGCGGAACGGGTGGAGAACATCTTCGCTCCCGACTCGTCTACGCTTGTGGTGAAGTGGAAGAAGAAGTACGAGGGGGCCAACCGCTACCTCTCCGGAGGAGGGATCTTGCCCAAGCACGCGACAGAAAAGTTGTTCCGAGCCAACCCCGCCAAATTTGTAGAAGCCTGGGGGACCGCCGTCCCCACCATCGGCAATGGTCCGTATGTCCTCAAGGAATGGCAAAAAGGCTCCTCGATGACCTTGGAAGCGAACCCGTACTGGACGGGGATTCCAGGGGTCCTGCCTGATAAACCGGCCGTGCGGAGGGTCGTCTACCGCTTCATCTCCGACACAAACACCATCATCGCGAACGTGCTCTCGGGGTCTGCCGATGCCGTCGACGAAACCGCGATCCCCTTTATACAAGGGCTGGAGCTCGAGCAGCGGCTCAAGAACGAAGGGCGGACGGACATCGTCTTGAAGGCCGAGCCCGGTCTCATCTGGGAACACATCGACATGAACGTGGACAACGCCCACCTGAAGGACAAACGGGTGCGCCAAGCGTTGATCTACGCGATCAATCGTGAGGAGCTTGTGCAGCAGCTGTTCCAGGGCAAGCAGCCCGTGTCTCACTCGTTCCTGCCCGAAAAGCACTACGGGTACAACAAGGACGTAAAGAAGTACCCGTATGATCCCACCCGGGCGCGTGCGCTTCTGGCCGAGGCTGGCTATAGCGCGGGGCCGGACGGGGTCTTGCAAAACAACGGGCAGAGACTCTCCCTGACGTTTGTGACGACGGCGGGGAATCGCACCCGCGAAGCCGTGCAGCAGATCCTGCAATCGCAGTGGAAGGCCGTTGGTGTCGAAGTGAAGATCCAGAATCAGCCTGCGCGCGCGTACTTCGGGGACACGCTGCCAACACGCAAGTTCGAACTCGCGATGTACGCCTGGGTGAAATCGCCCGACACGAATTGTGAGTCGGAGCTGACGAGCGATCACATCCCAGGCGGGGGACAGACCGGCGGGCAGAATTACCCCGGGTATCGAAACGCGGAAGTCGACCGGCTGTGCCACGCCACGCCCGAAGAACTGGACCAGGCCAAGCGGGCGCAGATGCTCCGCCAAGCGCAGGCAATCTGGGCGGAGGATGTGCCGAGCATCCCGCTGTACCTGCGCGCCGACTACACGGCGCACAAGGCGGGTCTGCAGAAATGGCTGCCGACCAGTTCCCAGGTTCCGGTCTCCTGGAACGCCGGGCAGTGGAATTGGCTGAAGTAGGGGAGACGTGATCGAGCGGCAGGGCCGGCGTGGACCGGCCCTGCCGCGTGTGCTGAGCCGCCCCCGATGACTAGCTACTTGACCCGCCGCCTCTTGCAGATGGTTCCTCTGGTCATCGGCATTTCCATCATTATCTTCCTCCTGCTGGCGGCAGCGCCCGGAGACCCCGTCGACCTTCTGCTGTTTGGCAATCCCCACATCACGGCGGACGATGTGGTCCGGCTGAAGCACCTGTACGGACTCGACCAGCCCTTGCACATCCGCTACGTCAAGTGGGTCTGGGCGGCCCTCCACGGTGACCTGGGATACTCGCGCACCTACAAGGTGCCTGTGCTCTCGCTGCTCTGGGAACGGGTTGGTAACAGCTTGTGGCTCCAAGTCCCAGCGTTTCTCATCGCGCTGGCGGTGGCGGTGCCAGTGGGGATCACGTCGGCCCTCCGACAGTACTCCGCCCTGGACTACGGCGCGACCTTCTTCACGTTCTTCGGCCTGTCGATTCCCGCGTTCTGGTTTGGGATCATGATGATTTACATCTTCGCGGTTGCCCACCCGTGGACGGCGCTGCCCGCTCTCGCATGGCTGAAGTTCCCTGCCGGGGGATTCAACTCGCCGGGGGTGGCAGCCGGCCTACCGACCTACGTGGACCGGGTTCATTATGTGGTCCTCCCGGCCCTCGTGCTCTCCCTGCTTTTTATGGCATCATATACGCGCTATACGCGATCCAGCATGCTGGAAGTCATCCGGCAGGACTACATCCGCACCGCACGCGCCAAAGGAATTTCTGAGCTCACGGTCATCAACAGGCACGCGCTACGCAACGCCTTGATTCCCCTGGTGACGATTGTCGCTCTGTCGATCCCGGGTCTCTTCTCGGGCGCGCCCCTGACGGAGACCGTTTTTGGCTGGCCGGGGATCGGCCGCCTTCTGGTCGACGCCGTGCTCGCGGGGGACTTTGCCGTGGCGCAGGGGATCATTCTGTTCTTAGCCGGGTTGGTCATCGCGTTCAACCTCCTCGCCGATGTTTCGTATGCGCTGCTCGATCCGCGCATCCGCTATGACTGACCTGCGCCAGGGAGCCTCCGGAGCCGTCCTTGCCGCCAGCCTCGCGGCGCGTCCGGAAGTGGGCGGAGAAGGGTACTGGCAGATCGCGTGGCGGCGGTTCAAGAAGCACCGGGTGGCCATTGTGGGCGCCAGCGTCATTTTGTTGTTTATGGCGACTGCCGTCTTTGCGCCCTTCCTCACCCGCTATGAGTTTGATCAGATCGACCTCTACCGGCGCAAGGCGGTGCCGTCCTTTAGCCACCCCCTCGGTACCGATGAACTTGGCCATGACGTCTTTACCCGGCTGCTCTACGCGGGCCGGATTTCTCTGACAGTCGGGTTCACCGCCGCGCTCACCGCGGCCGTCCTCGGGACGCTGGTCGGCGGCATCTCGGGCTTCTACGGACGATGGCTGGACAACGTGCTTATGCGGGTCACCGATGTAATGTTCTCCATCCCTGCACTTCCCGTGCTGATCGTCTTGGCGCGGTACATGGGCGGTAGTGTACTGGGGATCGTCCTTGTACTGAGCGTATTCGCGTGGATGGGGACCGCCCGACTGGTGCGGGGGGATATGCTGCGGCTGCGCACCCAGGACTTTGCCGACGCCGCCCGAGCGTTGGGGGCCTCCGACGCCCGGATTCTCTTCCGCCACCTAGTGCCCAACGCCCTCGCCCCGGTCTTGGTGGCCGGCACGCTGACGGTTGGGGGGGCGATTTTGTCTGAGGCTGGCCTTTCGTTCCTGGGGATCGGGATTCAGCCCCCCACGCCATCGTGGGGGAACATGCTCCAAAACGCCCAGGATTTCATCTGGACCACTCCCTGGCTAGCCGTATGGCCGGGCGCCATGATCTTCTTGACCGTTCTATCTTTTAATTTCCTGGGCGATGGGCTTCGTGACGCCCTGGACCCGCGGCTAAAGGTCTGACGCCTCCTATGAATACGGTCCAACCTGCCTCAGCATCTAGCTCGCCCTCGCCTGCCCCAGGTGCCTCCTCCGGGAACGGGCGCATCGGGGCGGGCGCTGAAAGGATAAGAGTAGAGGGCAGGCGCGGACCGGTCGATACAGAGGATGGAAGGGGCTATCCTGAGGGTGTGGAAACGTCAGGGGGCGTGTTCTGTACAATGGGCAAAGCTCGTCGGGAACGCGATCGCACGTGACTAAGTAGGCGCGACCGGGTTCTCGGAAATGTAGAGCGGGGTGAGCGCATGGCAGAGGTGTTGTTGTCCGTTCGCAACCTAAAAACCTACTTCTACACCGACGAAGGTGTGGTTAAGGCGGTTGACGGCCTCTCCTATGAGTTGCGCAAGGGGGAGACCTTGGGCATCGTGGGGGAGTCTGGCAGCGGCAAGAGTGTCCATGCGTTGTCGATCATGCGGCTGATCCCTCAGCCGCCCGGCAAGATCGTGGAGGGTCAAATCCTCTTCAATGGCACGGATCTGCTGAAATTGTCCGAAGAAGAGATGCGGCGGATCCGGGGCAACCGGATTGCCATGATCTTCCAGGAGCCGATGACCTCTCTCAACCCGGTGCTCACGATCGGCGAGCAGATCGCGGAAGCCATCATGCTCCACCAGGGGCTCGGCAAGAGAGACGCATGGGATCGGGCGGCGGAGATGCTGGAGAAAGTGCAGATCCCGCTGGCCCGCCAGCGGGTGCGGGACTACCCGCACCAGTTTTCTGGGGGCATGCGCCAGCGCGTGATGATCGCCATGGCCCTGTCGTGCAACCCGTCCATCCTCATCGCTGATGAGCCCACCACCGCCCTGGACGTCACCATCCAGGCCCAGATCCTTGAGCTGATCACCGAGCTGCAGCGGGAGTTGAACATGGCCATGATCCTCATCACGCACAACTTGGGCGTGGTGGCGGAGACGTGCGACGATGTCGTGGTGATGTACGCAGGGCGGCCGGTGGAACGGGCGACCGTGGATGCGACCTTTACGGATCCCAAGCACCCGTACACCTGGGGGCTACTGCATTCCGTTCCCAAGCTCTACGAGCGCAAGGAACGCCTCATCCCCATTGAAGGGCAGCCGCCCAGCCTGATTGACCTCCCCCCCGGGTGCTCGTTTGCGCCCCGGTGCCCGTTTGCCATGGAGATCTGCGTGAAGGCGGACCCCCCGGAGTATCCGGTGGGCGCCAACCACGCGGCGCGGTGTTTCCTGCACAGCGAGTACGCGACCGAGGACGAGAAACGCGCCGCGGCGGCGGCGGGGCTGGCCGCCGCGGCCTACGGCCCGAGATGATGAGACGGGTCGGCGCAGGCACGTCACGGAGGGTAACGTGAGCGCAGGACCAGCCAACGACATCCTCTTGGATGTCCGCAAGTTAGTGAAGTACTTCCCCATTACCAAGGGGTTCATCGTGCAGCGCCAGGTCGGCGCCGTGAAGGCAGTCGACGGCGTCTCGTTTGCGATCCGGCGCGGGGAAACTCTGGGGCTGGTGGGCGAGTCGGGCTCCGGGAAGACGACCACCGGCCGTGTGATCTTGCGGCTGATGGAACCGACCAGCGGCGAGGTGTTCTTCGAGGGGCGCAACCTCTTCAAGATCACCAAAGAAGAGCTGCGAAAACTCCGCCGGGACATGCAGATCATCTTCCAGGATCCGTATTCCTCATTGAACCCCCGTATGACCGTCGGCGACATTATCGGCGAGCCGTTGGAGATCCACAACCTGGCGCGCGGCAAAGAGAAAGTGCGGCGGGTGCAGGAACTGCTGGAGGTCGTGGGCCTCTCGCCGCATCATACGAACCGTTATCCTCACGAATTTTCGGGTGGACAGCGCCAGCGGATCGGCATCGCCCGCGCCCTCGCCGTGAACCCCAAGCTGATCATTTGTGACGAGCCGGTCTCGGCTTTGGACGTTTCGATCCAGGCGCAGGTGCTCAATCTACTGGAGGAGCTGCAGAAAGAGTTCGGGCTCACGTACCTGTTCATCGCGCACGACCTGTCCGTGGTCAAACACATTAGCGATCGTATCGCGGTGATGTACCTGGGCAAGATCGTGGAGATCGCCACCGCCGATGAGTTGTTCAGCAATCCGCAGCATCCGTACACCGAGGCGTTGCTCTCTGCCGTCCCCATCCCTCATCCGGGATTCCGGCGCGACCGCATCATCCTTCCGGGAGATGTTCCCAGTCCGGTGAACCCGCCGTCAGGATGTCGGTTCCACACCCGGTGTTTGTATGCGCGAGAGAGTTGCAGCATCAACGAACAAGACTTGGTGGACTACTGGGGCAATGGCCACACCGTGGCCTGCGAGGTCCAGCCTTTCCGACAGCAGCGCAGCAAAGCGGCCGTGCTGAAGCAGCCGACCGCCTGACATGAGTATGGGCGAAGGAGGTGGTGGGTGAGCAGGCCGCACAGCTGCAGCACGCGTTACGGCGATAACTAAAGGAGGATCAAAGTGATGAACTTGCAACGACGACTAGCAGTTGTACTCATCTTGGTCCTGGGGGTCACGCTCGCGACCTTTACGGGCGTCGTACAGGGCCAGGCGGTGAAGAATCCGGACACGTTCGTCTATCAGAGTGCTGGCGACGTCGAGACCCTGGATCCCGCGTGGGAGTATGACACCACAAGCTCGGCCACGATTCTGTGGAACATCTACGAGACCCTGATTTTCTTCCGGGGGGGACGGACGGATCTCTATGATCCCATGCTCGCCTCCGAGGTCCCCAACCTCCAAAACGGCGGGGTCTCCGCTGACGGAAAGACCTTCACCTTCAAGATCCGCCAAGGCGTGAAATTCCACGACGGGACCCCCATGACGGCTGACGACGTCAAGTACTCGCTCTTACGGATTATGCTGACCGACCGCGACGCGGGTCCCTCCTGGCTCTTGCTTGCGCCGATCCTGGGGTTCGATGTACAGTCGACGCGCGACGACAAGGGCAACTTGATTCCCGACATCTTCGACCGCGCCAACCGTGCGATCCAGGTGCAGGGGAACACCGTCGTCATCACGTTGACCAAGCCCTATGCAGGGTTCCTCAGCATCCTAGCCACTTGGTCGCCCGTGGTCTCCCAGAAGTTCGTCGCCGCCAACGGAGGGTGGGACGGCCAAAAGGCGACAATGCCAAAGTACAACAACCTCCCGAAACCGGATCAGATGACCCTCTTTGACAAGGCCAACGGCACCGGACCCTTCAAGCTGGAGCGGTGGGACCGGGGGACCAAGACCGTCACCCTCATCCGCAATGACGACTACTGGCGGACCCCGGCCAAGCTGCGCCGGATCGTCCTCCAGAACGTCGAGGAGTTTGGCCCTCGCCGGCTGGCTCTGCAAAATGGCGATGCGGACATGATTTCTTTGGGCGGCCTTGTGAACCTGCCCGCGGTGCAGGGCCTGCCTGGCGTCCGCGTTGTCGATGATCTTCCGCAGTTGGGGAATAGCCCGGCGCTCTTCATGACCTACAACATTGATCCCGAGGGCAATACGGATATCGGCAGTGCCAAGCTGGACGGGAACGGCATCCCGCCCAATTTCTTCAGTGACATCCATGTCCGGCGCGCCTTCGCGTACCTAGTGGATCGCCAGGCGTTCATCGACCAGGCCTACCGCGGCAAGGGCCGTGTGGCCAACGGGCCGATTCCTTTCGGCATGCTGGGCTACGCCCCGCGCGGCAAGTGGTTTGAGGTCAGCAAGGACAAGGCGATCGCCGAATTCAAGGAAGCCTGGGGCGGGCAGGTCTGGGACAAGGGCTTCAAGTTTACCCTGTCGTTCAACACGGGGAATGTCGCCCGCCAGACGTTGACGCAGATGGTCAAGGAAGCGGTAGAAGGGCTGAATCCGAAGTTCAAGATCGACACCCGCGGCATCACGTGGTCAACGTACCTGCAACAGCAAGCTAAGCGCAGGCTCCCTATGTTCGCCCTCGGCTGGGCCGCGGACTACCCGGACCCGGACAACTTCACCACGCCGTTCATGCACAGCACGGGGACGTTCTCGGGACCTCAGGGGTACAAGAATCCCGAGGTCGATCGGCTGATCGAGGCAGCGGGCAAGGAGCCCGATCCGAAGAAGCGGGAGGAGGCATACCTTAAGCTCCAGGAGCTTGCGTATCAAGACGTTCCCACCATCTACTTGAGATACTCCGTGGGGACCTTAGTCCTGCGCTCCTGGGTGAAGGGTTGGTATAACAACCCCATGTTCGCGGAAGGATATGAATACGCATACCGATTCTCGAAGGGGCAGTAAGGCGACACTGAAGTCAATGGCCTGGGGGCCGGGATATTGCGCCCGGCCCCCCAGAATCCGCTAGGAGGACCTGATGGGGGCGTACGTTGCGCGCCGTTTCCTCCTGCTGCCGCTGGTTGCGTTCGGCGTCACTGTCCTGATCTTTGCCCTCCTCCAGCTAGTCTCACCCGAACAGCGCGCCGCGCTATTTGTGACAGATGTCAAGCAGCTCGCGCAGCTCAGCAACGTCATCCGCAAGTATGGACTCGACCAGCCCGTGTACGTGCAATACGGGATGTGGCTGCAGGAGCTGGCCCACGGTGACCTCGGGTGGTCGCAAACGGCCCGCATGCCCACGAGCGAGGCGATCGCAGCTTTCTTCCCGGCGACACTAGAATTGACCATCTACATCTTCGTGCCGGTGGTCCTCATCGGCGTCTGGCTTGGTACGCAGGCGGCCGTGCACAAAGATCGCTTCGTGGATCATTTCTCGCGTCTTTTTGCTATCTCGCTCCGCGGCATGCCGTCGTTCGTGTGGGGCCTCATTTTGCTCATGGTCTTTTACGGGTGGCTGAACTGGTTTCCGCCGGGCCGTCTGTCGCTCGAGGCGGACCTCTTCACGAAATCTCCCCAGTTTCATTCCTACACACATCTCCTGACCGTTGATGCGCTGCTGAACGGGCAGGGGTGGATCTTCGTGGATGCCATCAAACACATCGCCGGACCTGCGCTCACCTTGGTGCTGGTGGAGATGGCGCTCTTGGTGCGCATCACGCGATCCTCGATGCTGGAGGTTCTACGACAGGACTACGTGCGAACGGGGCGCGCCAAAGGGCTGGCGGAGCCGGTGGTGATCAACCGGCACGCTCGCCGCAATGCCCTGATTCCCATCATCACCCTGAGCAGCCTGCTCTTTGTCGGGTTGCTGGGCGGCGTGGTCCTCGCCGAGACGATTTTCAACTTCCCCGGTATCGGCAAGTGGGGCGCGGAGGCTGCTGTTCAGTTGGATATCCCCGGCGTCACGGGGTTCGCCATATTCGTGGCCGGCCTCACTGTGCTGGGTAACTTGGCTGCCGACGTATTGTACGCGGCCATCGATCCGCGTATTCGCCTGGGGTGAGCGATTTTCGATGAGCGTCATCCGCGCCACGGTCACCCGCCCCGCTCCTCTGCACACGCTGCGGATTACGGGCAGCGTGCTCGTCGCACTCGCTGTACTCACGACTGCCGTCCCTACGCTCCGCTTGCGGGTAGTGCGCCACCCGCTGGATGTGGGAGCGTTCTTGCTCATGGTGGCAGCGGTGTTGGCGTTTTGGGCCCTCCCGTCCGACTTCACCCGACGAATGAAGCGCAACCCTCTCTCAATTGCCGGGTTTGCGATCATCCTCGCGTTTGTCGCCGTCGCCATTCTGGCGCCGGTGCTGGCTCCTCCGTTGGCCAATACCCGCGACCCGTACCTGATTCCCCACGAAGGGTTTCTCCCCGATCCCACGCCTCCCCGGGCCGGGCACCCGCTGGGGATGACCGGCAACCAGTATGACCTGTACTACGGGATCGTGTGGGGGACGCGCACCGCCTTTCGGGTGGCGATCGTCGTCGAGGCGATCTCGATCACAATCGGAGTGGTGATGGGGAGCATTGCAGGATACTACGGTCGGCGGCTCGATGAGATCGTGATGCGGATCACGGATGTCTTCTTAGCATTCCCGAGCCTGGTACTCTCCGTCGTGATCACCGCGGTGCTGGGAAAGGGCTTGGACAAAGTCATGATCGCGATCGCGATCGTGGGATGGCCGACATATGCGCGGTACCTCCGGGGCGATATCCTCTCAGTCAAACAGCGGGACTTCGTGGAGGCAGCGCGCGCGGCCGGGGCGGGAGACCTGCGCATCGTGATCCGCCACGTAATCCCGAACGCAATTTACCCGTTGCTCGTGGTCGCGGCGTTTGACATGGGTATCATCGTGCTGGTCGCGGCTGCACTCTCGTTTTTGGGGCTGGGGGCGGAAGTGGGGTACGCGGACTGGGGACAGCTCATTAACATGTCCCGCAGCTGGATCCTCGGCGTGCCGGGCAACCCGTTCATCTACTGGTTTACTGTGGTCTTCCCTGGCGCGGCGATCTTCCTGTTTGTCCTCGGGTGGAACTTGCTGGGCGACGCCTTCCGGGACATCCTCGATCCCCGTCTGCGCGGTTCACAATAACCTCTGGCAAATTAAGCTTTAAGAATCGGCTGACCCGATGCCGTTCGCCATGGCGCTCTGCTGCGCCAACGTGCGGTTCGTGGTAGTGGGGCGTGTCCTATGCTACCATTGGGACCAGTGACGCCGCATGCGCCTCGATCCCGCGATTGTCGATCACGTCGCCCGGCTGGCCCGACTGGAACTCACTGAGGAGGAACGAGACCATTTCCGCCGGCAGTTGACGAGCATTCTGGACTACTGCTCGATGCTCAACGAGCTGGACACCGAGCACATTGAGCCGACCTCGCACGTCATCACGCTCACCAACGTCGTCCGAGACGACATTCCCGATGCGCCGTTGGCGCGGGAAGCGGTCCTGGCGGCCGCCCCGGAGCACGAGGATGGATACTTCAAGGTTCCCCCCGTTCTGGAGATGGAGCCGCCGCTCTGATTGACGCCCCCGCCACCGACCTGCTGACGCGTCTGCGCCGCCGGGAGCTGGCCGCTAGCGACCTGGTCCGGACATGCCTCGAACGCATTGATGCCCTCGAGAGCACGGTGCACGCCTTCCTGTATGTCGATCGCGCGCAGGCGTTGGACGCCGCGCAGAGGTGGGACAAGCAATACGCGCGCGGCGACGCTCTCCCGCCGCTAGCCGGGCTGCCGGTGGCGGTCAAGGACAACCTTTGCACCATCGGCATGCCCACGACGTGCGCCTCGCGCATTCTCGCTGGATGGATTCCACCCTACGACGCCACTGTCGTCTCGCGTCTCAAAGAGGCCGGCGCGATCATCCTCGGCAAGACGAACTTGGATGAATTTGCGATGGGGTCGTC
>MNEU01000060.1 GCA_001917855.1 Armatimonadetes bacterium 13_1_40CM_64_14
GCGTGCAGCGCTACCGCGACCGCGGGTGCCGCTAGCCAGAGCACCGCTTGAAGGACGATCCCACCGAACAGGGACAGGGCGAAGCCCGTTTGGATGTGTTCCGGACGGAGGCGCGGGTGCTGAACCAGCGCCGGTCCCACGAGGCCCTGCGAGATGATCTGGACGAGGTTGACGGCCAGCATGCCGACCGACACCTCCCCGAAGTCGGTCGGCGAGAGGAGCCGCGCCAGAACGGCGAGGGCGCCGATGGTGACCACGCCCTGCACGACCGCTCCAGACGAGAGCCAGAACCATCCACTAAAGGCCCGCTCCGTCCGACTCGGCGAGGGCTGCTGGGGCGCGGGTCGAGGGGTCCCGAGCGCCGGGTCACTCTCACTGAATAGCACGAACCGCTGCCTCTGTCGTTGAAAGCCGCAGGCGCGCTGTTACGCCCTGCCGTCCGACGCTCATCAAGCCGCCCGTCCGGCCAGCCCGCGTCCGAGCCAGGTGAACCATCAAGGCGGCGATCACTGCAAAGACGATCCACAGCGACCGCTCCTGCTGCACATTGTTGAACAAACCCTGCGTGCACGCCGCCACCACGAAACCGCAGCAGGCGTGGGCCAGGCCGACAAACGCTCGCTCCTTGACGCGCCAGCTGTCCCAAATGACCGACAGCAGCAGCCATACGAGAGCGACAAACCCGGCGACCCCAAGTTCAGCGGCGGTTGCCAGATACGTCTGGTGGGTCACCGTGGCCCGCAGCTCGGGCTGGTGCTCGGCGTAGTTCGGGTACTGGGCGTACCCGATTCCGAGCACGGGATGTTCGGAAAACGCTTGGAGCGCGCCTTCCCACAACGCGAAGCGTTCCTCCACGTTCGGTCCTTCGCCCTCAGCCGTTTGCGACCACCGCTGCACCACGAAGGGATTCTGCTCGAAATACCAACCCAGGGCCGACCCCAGCACCAGCGCGCCAGCGACCGCCGCCAGCGCCCCGCGCACGCTTACCCGCTTGAGAGCGCCCCACGGAATCGCCGGGACCAACCCAACCGCGAAACCGACCATCGCTCCCCGCGATCCTGAGGCAAGGAGGCCCAGGATCAAGAGGGTCACCGCACCGAACCTCAGGAGCGGGCGAATGACGTTCCGCGCGGCGGGCCGCAGCGTGACGCCCTCGGGCGCCGCGCCAAGGAAGCGATCGACCCCGATGGCCAGGAACGCGTTGAGCATCAGATAATTGCCGTAGATGTTGGCGTTCTCGAACGGGCCGAACGAGCGCTGGACGCCCAAGAACACATTTTCGATGATGGACTGTATCGCAAAGCCGCTCGCGGCGAGGACCGAGGTGCCTGCCAGTTGCAGAAACCGACGTGGAAACGAATCCTGCAGCAGCCAGAAGACGGCGACCATCCATGCCGCGGCCCCGAGGATCTTTACCAGCCCGACCTCCGACTCGTGAAGCGAAAAGAAAAACTCCGGCGACAAGGCGTTCACCGTGACCGACACGGTGGCGACCGCGAACCAGACAAACGCTTGAAGCGCATACCGAGGCCACGGGAACCTGCCACCTGCTGCCAGTTGGAACAGCAGGATGACGCCAATCACGGCGACGACACCGTCTCCCGCGCTGACGTTCAGCCCTCCATGAGGAATGATGGGGCTCTTCCCGGTGTAGCTTGTGGCGAAGACCGCGAAGTGCCAGGGGTACAAGAGCGCCAGGAGGACGGTCATGATGCCCCCGCCCCGCCTCGCGTGGTTGCGGGGAGCCGCTCTGGGAGCATGTCGGCCCCAGGCCTCCCCCATCCGCACCGCTCCGCCCGCGGTACTCAAATCACTCCCCGCACCGGCGGCCCTGACCGACCCACCCGCCGCCGCACGAAAGCCGCTCCCTCCCGCACGAGGTACTGACCATCCGCCCCCAGAAGCCAGGGGGGATTCGCGGTCAGCAGCGCGGCGACTACCAGTCCGGTCCCCACCAGCGTCACCAAGAGCACCCCGGCGGACGGAAGCCCCAACACCGTCCGAGTCACCGTCGCGATGACGAGTCCGGGGAACGCCACGAGCGCCGCTGCACGCGCGCCAGCGACGTGAGCCCGAAAGTAGTCCGCCCAGCTCAGCGAGACGAGCCGCGTGGCAAGGTGTGCCGTCAGGAGAAAGTTGACTATGAGCGCGAGCAGCACCGCCGCCGCCACTCCTTGCAGCCCCCACTGCTGCCCGATGATGCCGCCACCAACGACGAGACCCGCATACGTCCATTGCCGCCAGGCCCGCTGGTACACGGCACCGAGAGCGCGCGTGAGCGAGTCACTGATCTTGTAGCTCGTGCGAAACAGCGTTCCCAGCGCGAGCACCCGAAACGGGGGCACGACCTGGTCCCACTTCGGGCCCAACAGCACGTTCACGATTTCCGGTGCAAGAATCAGTACCAGAGCACTCAGGGGCAGCGCGAACAGCGCCACCGCCGCCACACAGCGGCGATACGCGTTCGCGATGCTGTCACGCTGCGTTTGAATTTGTGCCATCGCCGGAAACAACACGTCATCGAGCACCTGCCCGACCAGAATCGCCGGCATCGCCATCAGCTGGTAGGCGCGCTCGTACAGGCCGAGTGCCGTCAAGCCCAGCCATTTTACCGTTACGAGGTAGTCCCCTTCCGTCGCGGCGTAGTTTCCGACCTTGCCCAGGCAGAAGCCCCCCGCGAACGATACCAGCTCACCGAGCTCGCGCCGCGAGATTCGAATCAGCTTGCTGTGCCGCTTCCGCTTCAGCAGCAGGATCGTATTGAGCGAGACCTGCCCCAGGTTCGCGGCGACCAGGGCCCACAGCCCACCCCCCAAGACCGCCACCGTGACGCCGATCGCGCCGTAGCCGATCGCGTACGAGACCATGCGGATCCGAGCGAGCGGGCCATACTCCAAGTCACGCCGGAGGAGCGCGTCCGCTACCGCCCCCAGGCTCTGCAGCGGCAACATCCAGGCCAGCGCGCGCAACACTGCCACCAGCCCAGCGAAATGGAGCACGAGTCCAACGGCCGGCGCGACCACCCAGAGCGCCCCGAAGAGGACCGCCCCTCCCAATAGCGAGATCGCGAAGCCGGTGTGGACGTGCTCCAGACGGAGCCGTGGGTGCTGCACCAGCGCCGGCCCCACGAGACCCTGCGAAACGATCGAGACGAGATTGACCACCAGCATGCCCGCCGATACCGCCCCGAAGTCCGCGGGCGACAGCAGGCGAGCCAGCACGGCGAGCGACCCCACGGTCACGAGGCCCTGCACCACCGCACCGGACGAGAGCCACAGCCATCCGGCGAAGGCCTGTTCCGTGCGATTCGGCGGTGGCTCCGCCGACACAGACGTCGCGATGGGTCGCTCGCCGCCGCTCAATGGCACGACCCGTTGCCGCTGTCCGTGAACGCTGGGGACTCGTTGGGCGCCTGCACGAACTGCCAGCTGTAGCTGCCGTCCGCCAGCGTCAGCCGTAACACCCCGTACAGCTTGGTAGCCCGTACCTCGCTGTTCGGCGCGAGCGCCGTGTAGAAGGTGTCCGACGTGATGCCACCAGTGCCGATGGTGATCTGGCGAATCCCGGCCTGCGCGTCCAGTACCCCGCCCGGCGTCTGAGGCGCGAACCGCTCGTACACCCGATAGTGCCCGTTCAGCACGATCTCGGCCCCCGCTGCATACAGATCCTGCCAGATCGGCAACGCCGACGACCAGATCTGGGTCCCGGTCGAGCTGAAGCGCGGGTGACCGAAGACCGCGAGCTGACAGCGCTTCGCGCTCGATGCCAGATCCGCCTTGAGCCACTGCTCCTGAGACGAGCCGGCCGACATGCTGATCTCGCTATTGAGCACCACGACGTGCCACGCCCCGAGATCGTAGCTGTAATAGTAGGTCCCGGAATCCCCCACCGCGACCGAGGGGTGGAAGTACTGCCAGTACCCCGCCGCCCCGGGTGTCTGGTAGTCTTTGGCCCCCACCGCCGGCCGAGTACGCGCCAGCAACTGACCCCACGACGGCCCATAGCAGTTCGTGAAGTCGGTCAGCGCGCCGGTGGAGTAAGTGTTGCTGCCGGCCGTAAACACCGTTCCGGGGATGCCGTTGATCACCATCGCGGTGGAGTCGTCGTGGGTCTGGTCGCACCGCGCGATGTTGCCGGCGCCCACCAAAGTCACAGGCGCGAATCCCGTAGTGACCGTCACCGCGGAGGTACCGGTCTTCCCTTCGCTCGTCGCCGTGATCGCCGCCGATCCGCCTCCCACACCGGTCACCAAACCGTTGGTCGATACGGTCGCGACGGCCGTATTGCCGCTCGCCCACGTGACCGTGCGACCACTCAGGGGGTTGCCATTCGCGTCGAGCGGCGTCGCCGTCAGCTGCACGCTCGCCCCGGTCGCCACGGTCGCCGAGGCTGGGCTCACCGCCACCGAGGCCACCGGGACCGGGTTCACCGTGACGGCTGAGCTCCCGCTCTTTCCCTCGCTCGTCGCCGTGATCGTCGCCGAGCCGACCGCCACGCCGGTCACGAGTCCGCTCGTCGAGACCGTGGCTACTGCGGAAGCGCTCGTCGTCCAAGTGACCGTGCGCCCGCCGAGCGGGTTGCCATTGGCGTCGAGTGGCGTCGCCGTAAGCTGCACCGTCGTCCCCACCTGTACACTGGCCGGCGCCGGGCTCACCGTCACCGAGGCCACCGGCACCGGGACCGTGATCGCCGAGCTGCCGGTTTTCCCTTCGCTCGTCGCCGTGATCGTCACTGAGCCCGCCGCCACCGCGGTCACCAGGCCGCTGCTCGATACCGTCGCCACGGCGGTATTACCGCTCACCCACGTCACCGCCCGCCCCGTGAGCGGATTCCCGTTCGCATCGAGCGGCGTGGCGCTGAGCTGCTGAGTAGCCCCCACGGCCACTGTCGCGGATCCAGGACTGACCGTTAGCGACGCTACTGGTACCGGGACGGTGATCGCGGAGCTGCCACTCTTTCCCTCACTCGTCGCCGTGATCGTCGTTGCGCCGCCCGCCAAGGCGGTCACCAGCCCGGTCCCGTCCACGGTCGCCACGCTCGGCGCGCTGCTCACCCATGTGACCGTCCGCCCGGTGAGCGGATTCCCGTTCGCATCGAGCGGGGTCGCCGTCAGCTGCTGTGTGGCCCCCACGGCCAGTGTGGCGGACGCCGGACTGACCGTTACCGACGCTACCGGCACCGGTACCGTGATCGCCGAACTCCCGTTCTTCCCCTCGCTCGTGGCGGTGATGGTCACCGAGCCCGCCGCCAAGGCGGTCACCAGGCCGCTGCTCGATACCGTCGCCACGGCGGTATTACCGCTCACCCACGTCACCGCCCGCCCCGTGAGCGGATTCCCGTTCGCATCGAGCGGCGTGGCGCTGAGCTGCTGAGTAGCCCCCACGGCCACTGTCGCGGATCCAGGACTGACCGTTAGCGACGCTACTGGTACCGGGACGGTGATCGCGGAGCTGCCACTCTTTCCCTCACTCGTCGCCGTGATCGTCGTTGCGCCGCCCGCCAAGGCGGTCACCAGCCCGGTCCCGTCCACGGTCGCCACTCCCGGCGCCCCTGTCGTCCACGTCACGGTCCGCCCCGTGAGGGCATTCCCGTTCGCGTCGAGCGGCGTCGCCGTAAGCTGCGCCGTGGTGCCGATCGACACTGTGGCCGACGGCGGGCTGACCGTCACCGTCGCGACCGGTACGGACACCGTGATCGCCGAACTGCCGCTCTTGCCCTCACTCGCGCCGGTGATCGTCGCTGGGCCCGTCGCCACGCCCGTCACGAGCCCGGTCCCATCCACCGTCGCCACGCTCGGCGCGCTGCTCGTCCAAGTCACACTCCGGCCCGTCAGGGGATTCCCGTTGGCATCGAGCGGCGTTGCGGTCAGCTGGACCGTGGCGCCGACTCCCACCGCGGCCGACGCCGGGCTCACCGCGACCGAGGCCACCGGGATTGGGTTCACGGTGATCGCCGAGGTCCCGCTCTGCCCTTCGCACGTCGCCGTGATCGTTGCCGAGCCGACGGCCACGCCCGTCACGAGGCCGCTCGCCGACACCGTCGCCACTTCGGAGGCGCTGCTCGTCCAGGCGAAGGCGCAGCCGGTCAGCGAGTGCCCTTTCTTGTCGAGCGCCGTGGCCGTGAGCTGCACAGTCGCACCCACCAGCGCACCGGCCGATGACGGACTCACCGCGACCGACGCCACCGGCATCGCCGTCACCGTGATCGCGGACGAGCCGCTCTTCCCCTCGCTCGTCGCGGTGATCGTGGCCGAACCCGCCGCTACGCCGGTCACGAGCCCGGTCCCGTCCACGGTCGCGATGCCCGGCGCACTGCTCGTCCACGTCACCGTTCGCCCCGTCAGGGGGTTCCCGCTCGCGTCTGAGAGCGTTGCCGAGAGCTGCACCGTACTACCCTTCGCCACGGTCGCCGGCGCCGGGCTGACCGCGACCGAGGCCACCGGCACGGGCACGGTGACGGCCGAGCTTCCGCTCTTCCCTTCGCTCGTCGCGGTGATCGTGGCCGAGCCTGCCGCCACCGCGGACACGAGCCCGCTTGCCGACACGGTCGCCACTCCCGACGCGTCGGGGGTCCACGTCACCGTCCGCCCGCTCAGCGGGTTGCCGTTCGCATCGAGCGGCGTCGCAGTCAACTGTTGCGTGCCCCCGACCGAGACCGTGGCGGACGCCGGGCTGACCGCGACCGACGCCACCGGCACGCCCACCGTGATCGCGGAGCTGGCGCTCTTGCCTCCGCTCGTCGCAGTGATCGTCGCGGATCCCACCGCCACGCCGCTCACGAGTCCGCTCGGCGAAACCGCTGCCACTGTCGGCGCGCTGCTGGTCCACGTCACGACGCGGTCGGTAAGGGCATTCCCGCTCGCATCGAGGGGCGTCGCGCTCAACTGCACGGTGCCCCCCACTGGCACCGTCGCGGACGTCGGGCTCATCACCACCGAAGCGACTGGAGCCTTCGTGTGACACGCCGTGGTGCCCGCATCCGTGAACGTCTGGCCCGCGATCGGGATGAACTGCCAATCGTAGCTCGCGTCGTGGAGTGTGAGCTTGAGCACACCCCAGGTCTGAGTCGCCCGGACCTGGCTGGTCGGCAGCGGCGTGCCGAACGAGCTCCAGCTCTGCCCACCGGTGCCGACGACGAATTCGCGGATCCCGGCCACGGTGTCCGCGACACCGCTCGGCGTCTGCTGGGCGAAGCGCTCATAGAACTGGAAGTGGGCACCGAGCACGACGTCGGCTCGCGCGCCATACAAATCCGTCCACAGGGGCAGCATGCTGCTCCATACCTGCGAACCGTTTTGCGAGGCGAAGAGCGGGTAGTGGAAGTAGGCCAAGATGCAACGCTTGTTCGTGGCCGCCAGATCGGCCTTGAGCCACTGCTCCTGGACCGAGCCGGTCGAGGTCGAGAGGCTGCTGTTCAACGCGATGACATGCCAGGCGCTCAAGTCATAGCTGTAATACCCTTTGGCCGGGTCGCCCGCCCGACCGCCGAAGTACGCGTAGTACGGGGCGGCGCCCGACGTCGCGTAGTCCTTGTCACCCGGTGTGGGCCACGTGCGGGCGACGTGGCGGCCCCAGGTTGGGGTGTAGCAGTTGGAGAAGTCGGTCGCGGCGCCGCTCGGGTAGGCATTGTCGCCGGCGGTGAACACCGTTCCTCCAATGCGATCCAGGAGATTGGCGGTCGCATCGTCGTTCTGCGAGTCGCAGCGCGCGGTGTTTCCGGCGCCGACCAGGACCTCATCGTTGCTGATCGTCACAGCGGCGCTGCCCGAGCCCGACCTCCCCGCGCTGTTGGTCACCGCAACCGTCGCGGTGTATTGCCCGAGCGCCGCATAGGTGTGGCTGCCCCGGATCGTGTCTTGGGTCGAGATGGCGCCGCTCGTTGTCGCGCCGTCGCCCCACGCGATAGCGTAGCTCCAGGGGCTACTGGCGCTGACATCGATGAACGTCGCATTCACGCTGACCGTCGCCCCAGGATGGGCGAGCTGATCGGCGCCGGCATTGACGACCGGCTTCGCGGCGTGGCACGAGCCGCTGCCCGAGTCGGTGAAGGTCTGGCCCCGGATCGGGATGAACTGCCAATCGTAACTCGCGGCATGCAGCGTCAGCCTCAACACACCAAACGTCGCGTTGTTGCGGACCTCACTGTTTTGCCGGACGCTCGTGTACGCGCCTCCGAGCCCGGCCCCGCCCGTCCCCACGACGAACTCGCGGATCCCGGCTTCGGGATCCGCCACCCCGTTCGCGTCCTGCGGCGCGAACCGCTCATACATGTGCTCGTGGCCGCCCACCACGACATCGGCACCGGCATTGTACAGGTCGACCCAGAAAGACTTCACCGACGCCTGATCGCCGTTGTCGGTCGTGCTGATGGGGGAATAGAAGCGCGAGTGATGCCAGATCGCGAGTGTGCAGAGATTGGTGTGCGCGGCCAGATCGGCCTTCAGCCACTGCTCCTGCGGCGAGCCCGCGTCGGTCGAGACGTAGGGGTTCCCCATGCTGTTGAGCACGATGATGTGCCAGGAACCCAGGTCATAGCTGTAGTAGCCGGTCGGATACCCCCAGCTCGTGCCGAAGTAGTTGAAGTACGCGTTCGCGTTGCCGAGATTGTACTCGTGGTTGCCCAGCGCGGGATAGGTGCGCGCCTTTTCTTTGCCCCACGTCGGCGCATAACAGTTCACGTAATCCGAGTCCGAGCCGTTGGGATAGGCGTTGTCGCCGGCCGTGAAGATGGTGCCGGGCATGGTGTCGATCAGCGAGTCGGTAGCGTAGCTGTGGCTATCGCACTCGGCGATATCGCCCGCGCCGATGAAAACGGGATCACCGCCCGTCACGGCGGCCGCCAAACGGGGCGGTCGTGGCGACGTGGGCGTGTGATCGTCGGTGCAGGTGGCCAGCCCCAGCAGGCATGCCCCGAGAGCCGCGATCCTAACTCGCATAAACGGGCCTCCGGCGGTCGTGCCCCCTGGCACAGCACCCCGCCCCGCACGGTGTGTGATGCGTACGCCCATTCTGTCCACTCAAGTCTTGTGCCCACTCCGTGCGGCCAGGTCTGTCGGGGCACGACGCTCCAATCCCTTATGCGAGAAGCAGTTGGCAAGCGAAACAGCGGACCGGCGGCGCGGTTGATGGGCACCCACGGCGAAAGAGTTCGTTCGCGCCCCGCTTTTATAGCAGTTCGGCGACAACGCTCGAGACGTCGACTACACGCTGCCGCCTAATACGTTGGTACAGAGGAGGTTATAAAGCTGGCTTCACCGCACGAGCCTTGCAGCACGCGCCTCCTCGGCCCACATGACGTCACCACCGCATCCCCACGCACTGCTCAACGCGCCCGGCACCGGGCACAGGGACCGGATTCCGCCGCTTCGGCCCATCAGGGTTGTTTACGTCATCACGCGCTCGGATTCGATCGGCGGGGGGCACATCCACATCCGCGACCTGGCCGTCACGCTCCGCGCGCGCGGCCACGAGGCGATCGTCCTGGTAGGTCAGGAGGGACCCTTCACCGAGGAGTTGGCGCGAAGCGGAATTCCCTATCACTCCGTGCGCCACCTGATCCGCGCGATTCATCCCTGGAAAGACGCGGCCGCCTTCTTCCAAATCCGTGCGCTGCTCAAGCGACTTCAGCCCGATCTCGTGTCCACCCACAGCGCCAAAGGCGGCTGGCTGTGCCCGATGGCGGCCTCCTTGCTGGGCATCCCGTCCATCCAGACTACGCACGGGTGGTCTTTCACGACCGGAGTCCCACGGATCGCGGCGTTATGCTACCGCTGGGCGGAGCGGGTCGGCGTGCGGTTCGCGGATCGAGTCATCAACGTGTGCGACTACGATCGGCAGCTCGCGCTGCGGTACCGCGTTGCTCCGGCGGCAAAGCTCCTCACCGTGCACAACGGGATGCCCGATATACCGCCCGAGCTCCGAGCTGAGCCCGGGCGCTCGCCGGTCCATCTCGCCATGGTGGCGCGGTTCGAAGCGCAGAAAGACCACACGACCCTGTTTCACGCGCTCGCCCGGCTCAGAGACTACGCGTGGGAGCTGGACTTGATTGGTGACGGCCCGTTGCGCGCCCGCGCCACGGCGCTCGCTCAGGACTCGGGCATCGCTGAGCGAGTGCGCTTCCTCGGCGCGCGAACGGATGTTGCTGAACTGCTGGCCCGTGAGCAGGTATTCTTGCTGATCAGCAATTGGGAGGGCTTTCCCCGCAGCATCCTCGAGGCCATGCGAGCCGGGCTGCCAGTCGTGGCATCCGACGTGGGCGGGGTGAGCGAGTCCGTGCTGGACGGGACGACGGGGTTTCTCGTGCCGCGCGGCGATGTCGAGCTCTTGCGGGCGCGACTGGCACTCGTTCTACGGGATGCGAGTCTGCGAACCCGCCTCGGGCGAGCTGGCCGGGCGCAGTACGAGAGCCGGTTCACGCTGACCCACATGCTCGAGAAGACGCTGGCGATCTACGGCGATCTCACCAGCCGAACGGTAGGCACCCCTCAACGGCTAGTTCCATCGGCTCCCAATCTGTGAGGAGCACCACCCGGTTCGAGCCGCCCGCGCTTCAGCGTGCGTCCACGACGTAAGCGTCGATCCGCGCCTTGGAGCCCGCCCGGCCATTCCCCATCCAATTGCTTGCCCAAAGCATGCGCCGGCCGTCCCGCGCGGGGACGGCGTGCGCCTCACACCGGTAGCAGTCCTGTGTCTCGGTATGCGTATGCGCGTACCGTTCGACCATCCCACTTCCATCCAACTTGACCGCCACGATCTCGTCACTGAACCGCCGGCCCGGAGCCGGCCAATACGAGACGTATGCCCACCCCGGCCGGTCGTAGTTGCGCGTCGAGATGTGATACGGGTACGCTTCATTCGTGGGGTTCGTGAGCGGAGTGATCGCCCCGTCGCGCAACCGCACCATCAGGACGCCACCAATCAGTGCCCCCGCCACCCTCTTTCCTCGGTTGCCACAGTGTTCTTGCCCGACGATGACGTCTTCACCATTGTCGAACGGATTGAGTGTCAGATCCTGGTGCCCCAGGTCGTAGATGAATCCGTTAGCGGCCGCGCCGCTGCAGTTTGGGTACAGCGTCGGCATGGGCCGCGGCGTTGCCGCCAGCGTGCTGGGGTTCACATCGTAGACCCGTAAGTGGTCGCCATGGTAGTTCACCACCACGTACTTGCCAGACGACGAAATCGACACCCAGTTCGCCGGGCAACCGCCCGGCAAGCCACAGTCGGACGTGAACTCCACGGGCGGGCCGATACGCCGATGCGGATAAGGCGCGAGCGGCGGCTGCGGGTCCATGTCCACCACCAAGAAGCGTCTACCATCTGACAGCGCGACGAACCGACCGTCGTTGGACGGATTGCCGCCGATGCCGATCACTGCCAACGGCAAGGTCCAGCTACGGGTCACGGTGCAGGTGAGGACATCGAACCAGCTCAGCGTCCTCCTGCGATCGACATTGATTCGCTCGTGCGCGTGGGCGCGGCTGGGGTGCCAGCGGTCGTCGTAATAGTCGTAGTTGGGGCACGGGCCGCGCACCGGCTCATAGGTCTCGCCGTCGAGATAGACGTACCCGGGCGAGCCGCTGTTCTGGAGCGCGAGCAGCGTACCGTCCGCACTCCACGGCTGATCGTTCGAATAATGGTGTCGGGCATCCGAGCCCCACCAGCCCGCGCCGCCCCCACGAAACAAGATCGCCCTCCCCGAATCGTCGGCCACGCGGAGTACCTTGAGGTTGAACGGCTCGGGGAAGATGGGCGTGAGATACGCGGGCTTCGCCAGTTCCGGTTCTCGAAGCACGCGTGCCGGATCGATGAGGACCGTGGCGCGCTGCTTCCCCAGCTCCCCATCCTCACGGCGATCCCCCCGGTCATGACACCCCGCGCGTCCGGCATCGTGGAAGCGTCGTCCCGCCACCGGGATGAATTCCCACGCATAGGCGTCTGCCTCCAGCGTGAGCTTGAGGACCCCGAACGTATCGCCGTTCCGAACCTCGCTGTTGGCTCGGATGCTGGTGGGAGCCACCACGCTCGCTCCGCCGGTGCCGACGATGAACTCGCGGATCCCCCGGCTCGGGTCGAGCCTTCCGTCCGGGGCTTGGGGAGCGAAGCGCTCGTACTGGTGCTGGTCCCCGTTCAACACGATGTCAGTGCCCGCGCCGTAGAGGGCATCCCAAAACGCCCGCTCGAAATCGTTGACGCCGCCCCCAGGCGCGCCGGCCCCGGACGAGAAGAAGCGCGGGTGGTGGAAATACGCCAAGATGCACCGCTTCGAGCTGGTGGCGAGGTCCGCCTCTAGCCACCGGACCTCCGGAGATCCCGGCCCATTGGGGATCACCGAGTTCAAGGCCACGACATGCCACGCACCCAGATCGTAGCTGTAGTACCCCTTGCCACGGTCGCCCGCGGCTTCACCGAAGTAGTCGAAGTACCCCGCTGCGCCCGGCGTTCCGTAGTCGTGGTCGCCGGGTACGGGCCGAGTCCGGGCCTTGTGCCTCCCCCACGACGGACCATAACAGCGCGCGAAGTCGGCGCTGGTCCCGTTCGGATAGGCATTATCACCGATGGTGAGTACGGTGCCGGGAATGGTGTCGAGCAGAGCGGCGGTTGCCTCGGCCCCCATCGAAGAGCACGAAGCGATGTCTCCAGCGCCGACGACCACGGCCGTCGAGCTCGGCGCGCGACGCGATGCCGGCGCGGCCAGCATCCGAGCGAACTCCCCGCCCGCCGGCGGACCCGGATAGGGAGCGAGGCACGCACAAACCCCAACGACGGCGGCCAACCACATCGGTTGCACCGTCCGGGCCCGCGCGAATGGCACGCCTACACGACCGGCTGCAACGAACCCGCGGTCGTCAATGACACGAGCCAGTACCGCTGTCACTGAAGGTTTGACCCGCAATGGGCACGAACTGCCAGCTGTAGCTCCCGTCCCCCAACGTCAGCTGCAACAGGCCGTACACTCCGGCCGCCCGCACCTCGCTCGTCGCCAACGGCGTCCCGAACACATCCACCGTCATCCCCCCGGTCCCCACCGTGAACTGGCGCAGGCCGTTCGTCGGGTCCGCCACCCCGCTCGGCGTCTGGGGGGTAAAGCGCTCGTACACCCGATAATGGGCGTTCAGGACGATCTCGGCACCAGCCCCGTACAGATCGTCCCACAGGGGCTTCACCGCATCCCGCACGCTCGTCCCACCGCTCGAGCTGAACCG
>MNEU01000058.1:0-12686 GCA_001917855.1 Armatimonadetes bacterium 13_1_40CM_64_14
CAGCATTCAAGTAGCAGATTTGGAGCGCGCGTTGGGGGTTGATCTGTTCGAACAGGTGGGCCGACAGATCCATCTCACGGAAGCGGGGCGTGTGCTGGAGGATTATGCGCGTCGGATTCTGTCACTGACGGAGGAGGCGCGCACAGCAGTGAGCGAGACGGCCGGGTTGCGCCGTGGGCACTTGGCCGTCGGCGCCAGTCCGACTCCAGGTACCTACCTCCTGCCCCGGATCATTGCCGGGTTCCAGGAACGCTACCCCCAGGTCTCCGTGGCCCTCCACATCGCTGCGAGCACTGAGGTCGGGGAGCGGTTGTTGCGCCACGAGCTCGACCTGGGCGTCGTCGGGGGGAAGATTCACACCCCCGGATTGCAGGCCGAGCCATTTCTCGACGACGAGATCGTGCTGGTTGCGGCTCCCACGCATCCGCTGGCCGCAGCAGGGAACGCCCGTGCAGCGGCGCTGCGCGATCATCGAGTGATCCTGCCTGAGCGCGGGTCCGACACCCGTGTTGCCGTAGACGAAGCGCTGTCAGACGCCGGGCAGTCGGTGGCTCCGGCGATGGAACTTGCGGGAAACGAGGCGATCAAAGAAGCGGTGGCCGCCGGACTTGGGGTGGCGCTCCTCTCGCGCCTCGCCGCCCGCACGGAGGTCGCCGCAGGGCGGCTTGTGGTGATCCCGATCCCTGATCTGGTGATTCGACGGCATTTCTCTATCGTCCATCTCAAAGACCGGCGCCTGTCCCAGGCGGTGCGCGCGTTCGGGGAGATGCTGCGGGCATCTGTGAGCGTCGCGAGGGCGTAAACAGGTCGATGCTGATCCAGCCTTATGAGGTGATTGAGCATACGGCTGACGTCGGCATTATCGCCTATGGGCGGTCGCTGGAGGAGTTGTTTGCCAACGCGGCCGTCGGGATGATGAGCTTTCTCATCGACCTCGCCTCCGTCCGTCTGAGCCAGCAGCGGACAGTCACCGCCGACGCCGATGACCGCGAGGGGCTGCTGATCGCTTGGCTGAACGAGCTGCTGGTCCTGCTCAACGCCGACGGATTCGTTCCGGGACGATTTACGGTGCGGGATCTCACGGACACGCGGCTGCGTGCGGACGTGGCGGGCGAACCCGTCGATCCCACGCGGCACCGCTTTCATCTGGACGTGAAGGCCGCAACCTACCATACTCTCGAAATCAAACAGGATGGCCTGTGGCAGGCGCGGGTTATTTTCGACGTGTAAGTGTCTGCCGATGATCCGCTGAGGTGGGATAAGCGTCCCGTGCTGGACTTGAAGCTGATCCGCGACAATCCAGACCTCGTGCGCGCGGGGGTGCGCAAGAAAGGCGGCGATGTCGCGCCCATCGACCGCATTCTGGAGTTGGATCGCAAGCGGCGCGCGCTGGTCCAGGAAGTGGAGCAGCTCCGGGCCGAGCAAAACCGCGCCTCGGGTGAGGTGGCCAAGCTCAAGGGCGCCGATCGCGAGCAGCGGATTAGCGCCCTGCGGCGGGTGTCCGACAGGCTCAAGGCCGTCGAGCCGGACCTGCGCACAGTGGAAGACGACCTCGACCGCGCCTTACGGGCTCTTCCGAATCTTCCCCACGAGAGTGTGCCGCCCGGGGAGGGCTCGTCCGCGAATGTGACCCTGCGGACGTGGGGAACCAAGCCGCAGTTTGCCTTCCCGCCCCGCGATCACGTGGAGGTCGGCACACGCCTTGGGATCTTGGATATGGAGCGCGGGGCCAAGGTGGCGGGGTCTCGCTTTTACTATCTGCGCGGCGCGGGGGTCCTGCTGGAGCAGGCGTTGATGCGGCTGGCCCAGGATCTCCTGGTGGCCGAGGGATTCACCCCGGTCATGCCCCCGTTTCTGATGCGCCCGGACCTCCTCGTCGGCGCGTACGGAGGTGCGGCGCTGGATACGCACCAGATCTACCAGGTGGTCGAGGAGGACTTGGTGCTGATCGGCACGTCGGAGCACAGTCTGGCGGGGATGTACAGCGACGAGACCTTCGAGGAGTCGAGGCTTCCGCTCCGCCTCGCGGGAATCTCCTGGTGTTTTCGGCGGGAGTCGGGCAGCTACGGCAAGGATGTGCGGGGACTCTACCGCGTGCATCAGTTTGACAAGCTGGAGATGTTCTCGTTCACGACGCCGGAGACGTCGTGGCAGGAACACGACTACCTTGTGTCCTTGCCCGAGCGCTTTCTGCAGCGCCTGGGATTGCATCACCGGGTCGTCGTGCTGTGCGGCGGCGAGACGGCCGCGCCGTCCGCCAAGACGTACGACGTGGAGACGTGGATGCCGGGCCGTAGCGAATACGGAGAAACGCACTCCTGCAGCAACTGCACGGACTTTCAATCGCGCCGGCTCGGGATCCGCCTCCGCCGACCGGGCAAGAGCACGGTGTTCGCGCATACCCTCAATGGCACCGCGGTGGCCACGAGCCGGGCCCTCGTCGCCGTTCTGGAGAACTTCCAGCAACAGGACGGATCCGTCCGCGTCCCCGATGCCCTCCAGCCGTATATGGGGGGGATGCAGGTGATTGCGCCTCCGCCATGAGGACGCGAATGACTTCGGAGAGCCCTCCGTGACGCTGCGGGTGGTGGTGTTCGGCGCGGGAGCGGTGCTGATGGCACTGGAAATCGTGGGCAGCCGGATCCTCGCCCCCTATTTCGGCAGTTCGGTCTACGTGTGGGGCAGCCTCATCAGCATCTTCCTCGCTGCTCTCAGCGCGGGGTACTACCTTGGAGGGGTTGCCTCCGATCGGTGGCCGCAGGCGGTTTCTCTCGCTGTAGCGTTAACTGTCAGTGGCATGTTAATCCTCATGCTGCCCGTTGCCTCCCGACCCATTTTGGAGACGGTGACGCTGTGGGATCTGGGGCCCCGCGCCAGCCCCTTGCTCGCTTCTGTCGTGCTCTTCGTCCTGCCGAGCCTGCTGTTGGGGATGACCTCGCCGTTTGCCATCAAGCTCGCGGCGACAAATCTCGCTACGGTCGGGGCCACGGCCGGGGTGTTGTATGCGATTTCGACGGCCGGGAGCATCGCCGGGACGCTGCTCACCGCCTTCGTGCTGATTCCCGCGATGGGCGTGCGGGCGATCCTCTATACGCTGGGGGGCACCTTAGTGATACTCGCGGTGCTCCTGGCGCTCCGTGCCGTCCGCCGTGTCGCGCCGGCGATGTCCCTGCTGCTTGTGGGGGTCCTGGCCTGGGACGGCAGCGCCGCCACAGTCGGCGTCGCGCGCTGGCTGCTGGAGAAGGACACCGTCTACCACCGCATTCGGGTCCACGAAGATGTGTCGTGGCGGTACTTGCGTTTCGACCGCTCGCTGCAGGGCGGCATGCTGTTGAAAGACCCCACTGTCAGCCCGCTTCGCTACACAGACTATGTCCACCTGGCGTGGGTGTTCACGCCCACGATCCGGCGAGTGCTGGTGATCGGACTGGGGGCCGGGTCGATTCCCAAGCAGTTCTTGGCGGCCTATCCCGCGGTCTCAGTCGAGTCCGTGGAACTTGATCCTGCCGTGGTCGATGTCGCCCGGCAATACTTTGCCGTGCCCGCGGGGGGACGGCACCGCATCATCGTCCAAGACGGCCGCCAGTATGTGCGTCGCGCCGATGGCGTGTACGACATGATTCTGGTGGACGCTTACTTCGCCGATGCGATCCCGTTCCACTTAGTGACCCGGGAATTCCTCGGACAACTAAAGGCACACCTCGCGCCCGGGGGTGTGGTGGTCGCGAACATCGTGGGGGCTTTGGGCGGGGCGAACAGCAAACTCTTCCGGTCCGTCTACAAGACTTACGCCAGCGAGTTTGGGAGTCTGGCCGTCTTCCCGGTGGGGTTTGCAGCGGGCAAGGAAGAAGCGGCCACGCGCACGATTCTCCTTTTCGCCACGACCGCCGGCGGGCTTCCCCGCCAGACGATCGCAGACAGATTCGCTGCCTTGCTGACCGCGAAGAAGCTCCCTGAGCTGGTGACCAAGTCGTTCCTGCGCGACTACTACGACGCTGCCATCCCGACAACCGAGATGCCTGTGCTGACCGACGACTACGCTCCGGTCGATATGCTCCCCGTGTACGGCTGGGAACCGGAACACCGGTAACGGGAGGCGGAGGAGGGCCGACGGGCAGGACACCCAGCGTGCGCTTCTCGCCTGCCGCAAGAGCCCGAGTTCAAGCGACGCTGGCCGCCGTCCGATGCAACAGCTTCTCGGCGCCTTCGACTAGCTCGCGGACGATCTCCCCCGCCGGTTGAATCCGCGTCACGTCGCCGACCGACTGGCCCGCATACATGGCCATGGCCCCGATATTGCCGACAATCTGGCGGTTGGGTGGCGCTCCTCCGAATCGCGGGATCGAACGGACGCCGTCAGGGTGGTGCCACTCACCGACCGTTTCGGTGGAAAGCGCGTCGGCGGCCTCGACTGCTGTCCTCAGCACGCCGTGAGTGGAGGGGCATAATGGACAGGTAACCTCGAAGCGGGTGCTGCGCACACTGTCCTCCGCCCGGGCAGCGATCAGCGCCCGGACATAATCTGGGTGCGCGTTAGTCTCCTCGGCGGCCAGGAAGCGCGTGCCCATCCGTGCTCCCGCGGCACCGGCGGCAAGGACGCCGGCCAGCGCCCGCGCATTGCCGATGCCTCCGGCCGCCAGTACCGGCACTTTGACCGCGTCGACAGTCTGTGCCAGTAGCTGGAGCACGCCGAGCTTACCCCGGATGTGTCCGCCCGCCTCGATCCCCTGGGCGATGATAAAGTCACAGCCCGCCTTCTCCGCAGCGACGGCTTCCTCCAGTGAGCCCACTTGCCAACTGGCTAGAGCTCCGCCCTTATGGACGAGGCGCACCAACTCGGCGTCGGGAAAACCCCAGAAGAAGTCGACGACGCGAGCCTTCCGGGCGGCCGCCTGGACCGCGTCCGGCTGGACCAAAGGGATCAGGAAGTTGGCGCCATACGGCTTGCGAGTATGGTGTTTGATCTCGTCCAGTCTGGCCTCTACTGCCTCAGGAGTCAGCCCGGCAACGGTGGTGACGCCGAGGCCGCCAGCCTCAGACACCGCCGCCGCTAGCTCGGGTCCACCAACTGAGCCCATGCCGGACAATTGGATCGGGACTTCCACGCCGACCAGTTTTGTGAAGGCGGTCCTCAGCATGGGCTGCAGTCTCCTTCTGAAGCGCGATGTCCAGCGTGTTGAGGGCGCTGACGCAAACGGTGTCTATTTGGAGTGCTTGTCGGCGACCTTGGAGGCGCCGTAGGCGTCTGGCTTGGTGACGGCCAGATAGCCGGAGCCGGTTACCATGCCGACCACTTCGCGGATGATGCGCTTCGTGTCGCCGTTGGGTCCCACGTCCAGGTGGATTTCCACCGGTAGTTCGGAGTGCCCGTTCCGCGCCAGCTCCGCGCTGAGCAGTCCCGCGGTTTCCAGACTCAGCGAGGTTTCGAAGAGGATCCGCTGCCGGAGGCTCTCCATCTTTCGGTTGAGCATCTTGCGGTAGAAGTAGCGGCCGCCGTGCCCGACCCGGTGCACGATGACGGCGGTCACAAAGCAGGTGTTATCGCTGAGGAGCGAGTCGGTCCCGATGATGAGGTGGTAGTGCTGATCGGAATCCTCGCTCATGTACTCAACGAGCCGATCAAACATCCCTTGAAAACTCAGTTTGCCGTATGTCGGACTGTTGTAATCCATTCCTTGGACGCCCTTACGGTCAGTATACACCGCGGCAATTCGTCGCCGCAATTCTCCCGGTCAGTCCGAGCAAAAACGACCGAGGTCTTGGTTGATGAACGGGGTCATGATTAAACTGTCGGTAAGCGATCGGGTGCCGCGACCACGATCCCTGGTGTTCTGGGGGCAGGGAACCCACAAAGGATCCCGCCCCCCGACGCGCTGGGCTGTCACATCTCTCGGCGTCCTTCCAGGGCTTTCGCGAGGGTCAATTCATCCGCGTACTCCAAGTCGCCCCCCACCGGCAGACCGTGGGCAATCCGCGTGACTTTGACCCCCAGCGGTTTGAGGATCCGGGCGAGGTAGATCGCCGTGGCCTCTCCTTCTACGCGCGGGTTCGTCGCGACGATGATCTCACTGATGTCCCCCGACTCGACACGGTGAAGCAATTCGGCGATCTTCAGGTCATCCGGTCCGATGCCGTCCAACGGCGAGATCGCGCCGTGGAGCACGTGGTAGAGTCCGCGGTATTCGCGCGTGCGCTCCATGGCGAAGACGTCGCGCGGATCCTCGACGACGCAGATGATGCTGCGGGTGCGGGTGGGGCTGGAGCAGATCGCGCACGGGTCGACGTCGGTGAGCTGGAAACAGACGCTGCAATAGTGGAGCTGGGCTTTGGCATCGAGGATGGCTTGGCTGAGACGTTCGGCGTCTTCTTTCGGCAGGCGCAGGATGTAGAACGCCAGTCGCTGGGCGGTTTTCGGCCCCACCGTGGGCATCTTCGACAGCTCTTCGATCAAGCGGGCTAGCGGGTCGGCATACATAGTGGAAACGGCGGTCCGGGCGGGATACTCCGATCCGGCCATCTCGGTCAGATCAAGCCGGGCGGGAGGGGCAACCCTCCGGTCAGCGCCCGCATGCGGTCTTCGAGCCGCTGCTTCGCCGCCCGCTGGACCTCCCGCACCGCGGCGACGATGAGGTCTTGGAGCATGCCCACGTCGGCGGGATCAACAACCGAGGGATCGACGGTGATCTCCAAGAGTTCCCCCTGCCCGTTGGCGACGGCCCGCACGACGCTGCCGCCGGCGGTCGCCTCGACCCGCTCGGTACGCAGTTCCTCCTGCATCCGGGCCATGTCGTTCTGCAACTTCTGCATCTGCTTCATCATTTTGCCAACATCGCGCATTTGACACCCTGGGGGATCGACACACGTCCTTCTATCTCTAGCGGTGAGGGACTCGCTCCCATTCCCTAAGAGGGGAGGTCATTCCAGGTGCTTGACTTCCAGGATCTGTCCTCCGAACAGCTGGGCTGTCTTTGTGACGAAGGAGTCGCCGTCGATGGGTGCTGCAGAGATGGCCGGGGTGGGGCCCTCGTGAATCATGCACTGCAGGTGCAGACGGTGCCGCAAGACCCGTTCGACCGCATCTTCTACGACGGAGCGGTTTTCTGGACGGTGCAGGTTTTCCACGTGGAAGTTATACCCGGGGCGCAGGCCGACCACGAGCGTCGACGCCTCGACCCGCAAGGGGATGCCCTCGATGATGAGGGCATGGCAGAACATCTTCGTGCGCTTGATCTCTTCTAAGACGCGCCCCCACTGGCGGCGCACGTCCTCAACCGCCACATGCGGCCGATCCGCGAGCACAGCCGACAGGGGTGTGTCTGCGGGGCCGGTCACTGGGACCTCGGCTCGACTGTCCGCTGGGCCCGCCGGACGAGATGGGGTCGCTTTGCGCGGCGTGGTCTCGGGGGCGCGTGGTGGCCCGGACGGTTTCTGGTCCGTTGGGGGTGCTTGAGTGGGGGGGGTTCCCGCGCGTTGTTCGAGGGACTGGACGCGGGCCAGTAAGCCTTCTAAGGACGGATCCATGTCCGGTCGGCACAGGCGGATCAGCGCGATTTCCAGCAGCAGCCGGGGCTGTGGGCTGAAGCGCGCCTCGCTTTCCGTCGCGGACAAGATGTTGAGGGTGCGCAGGATGTTTTCGATTGTGGTCCGCTCCGCCTGGGTGGTCAGCGTGGCCAGCCGGCTCGCCGTGGTATCGAGGAGATCGGCATCGCGGGCCCCGGTCGTGACGACGAGCAGGTCGCGGAAGTGGTCAATGAGGGTCCGCGTCACCTGGCGCACATCTTTGCCTTCATCCACGACCTGGCTGACCAGCGCCAAGCACTCGCCGACCTGACGGGCGAAGATGGCGTCGGCAAATTGCCGCGCCGTCTGTTCCTCGACGATGCCTAACACGGCGACGACGTCGGCGGCGGTAATCGGGCCGGAGGCAAACGAGATCAACTGGTCCAAAATGGACTCCGCGTCTCGCACCGAGCCATCCGCGCTCCCCGCGATGAGGGCGAGTGCGGGTTCCTCAATGGTGACCCCCTCGACCTGCGCGATGAGCTGCAGGCGGGTCACGATCTCCTTCTGAGAGACGCGGCGGAAGTCAAAGCGCTGGCAACGGGACAGGATGGTCGCGGGCAGGCGGTGAGGCTCCGTGGTCACCAGCACGAGAATGGCATGCTCCGGGGGTTCTTCCAGCGTCTTCAAGAGCGCATTCGCCGCCTCGGTTGTCAACATGTGCGCTTCGTCGATGATGTAGACCTTGTAGCGTCCTTCCGTGGGGGCGAGCCGGATGCGATCCCGCAACTCGCGGATTTCCTCGATGCCGCGGTTGCTGGCGGCGTCGATCTCGATGACGTCCACGGAGTACCCGCCGTTGATGGCTTGGCAGTTCGGGCAGACGTTGTCCGGTGTGGGCGTGGGGCCCTGCACGCAGTTGAGGCATTTGGCCAAGATCCGTGCCGTCGTGGTCTTCCCTGTCCCGCGATGACCCGCAAACAAATACGCGTGGACGACGCGGTTGGTCCGGATCGCGTTCTGCAGCGTGCGTGTGACGCGCTCCTGCCCGATGAGCTCGTCAAACGACTTGGGACGCCACTTGCGGTAGACCGAGACGTGGGACATCGACAACCTCAGATGCAGGACTCCATGCTCAAAAGTTCGCCGGGGTGTGGGCATCTCCTTTGCAGCGTCGCACCGGGGCGGCGCGCGTGTTCGTCGCACCCACACGCTTAATGCGGTATGGTGATCGTCTCGTCGCGCCTGCGTCGCCCGGGGTCACTCGATGGCATCGAGGACCCGCGCGGGCGTCGACGAAATGCACGTAGGTCATGATGCCGCTCACCAGCCCGTGGGGCCCGCCCTCTCCGCTGGAGCAAGTGCCGATCGGTCTCGTCATTTTCATCGCCACATCTCTGGCGGCGGCGATCTGGGTGTGGCGCGACATCCGCATCCGCTTTCCCCGCCGTCATGAGGAATCCGGGGCGTGGTTGTGGGAAGCCCTCCTCGTCGGCGGCACACTCGTGGCCCTGCCGATTTTTCTGCCCATGTACTTGATCGGCGCACGCCCGGTCGGGGCCGTCACCGCGTGCCCCTCGTGCGGGCGGGGGACGCTCAGCCACCGCGCCACCTGCCTGCACTGCGGGCACCCGATTGCGTTCGAGGCGCTTCCGGGGTCGTGGGGACTGGGCGAAGTGGTGGGCGTGGTGATTGCCATCACGGTGTCGTTGCGGGTCATCGCGGAAGGGACCGGGCTCAATGACCTGCCGCCGTTTACAGTGCTGACGGTGATTGGGGTGGCCCAAAACGCGTTGTTTGTCCTGTTGGTCGCGTACATCGTGCGGCGGCGGTACCATCAGCCGCTGGCCGCTATCGGCCTCACCGCACAACGCTGGCCGTGGTGGAGCGCCGTGGGCGTGATCGTGGGCGCGGGGATGATTCCGGTCAGCGTCGCGGGAGAACGCGTGGCGATTCTCGTGATGGGGCTCTTTATCGGCACCGCCCGGGCGGAGGCGATCGCGGCGAGCGAGAGCGCGAACGACATCCTCGCCAGCGTCTTGCGGACGCCCCGCAGTTTGCTGGAAGTCGTCTGGTTATTGGTCCTCCTGTGTGTGCTGGTGCCCATCGGCGAGGAAGTGTTCTTTCGAGGGTTCATCTATAATACGTTGCGCCGGTGGGGATGGGTGTGGGCAGTGATTCTCTCCAGTGTGCTGTTTGCCGCCGTGCACCTGCAGATCGTGCATTTCCTGCCGATCCTGCTGCTGGGTGTGGTGCTGGCGGTGCTCTATCAGCGCACCGGATCCCTGGTCGCGAGCATGGCGGTGCACGGCGTGAACAACCTCATTGCCGCCCTGGCCGCCCTCTACAACTGGAACATCTAGCCCCGGTTTCCGTGTTCGTGGAACTGGCAAGAACGAGGTCGGGCAAAAGGCCACGCAGGTCCTTTCGGTAGGAGGACTCCTGGGCTAAAATGGACCTTGCGCCTAATCTCTAAACCATGGGAGAGAGAAACATGAAAATGAACCCCGTTGTCCACTTTGAAATGCCGGCAGTAGACAGCAAGCGTATGGCTGGCTTCTATGCGCGGGCATTTGGGTGGCAGACCAAACAGATGGGCCCCGAGATGGGAAACTATGTGGTTGTCACAACGACGGAACTCAGCGCCAATCAACTGCCCCAGGAACCCGGCAGAATCAATGGCGGCTTTTTCACGAAGACGAAGGAGAACCAATATCCATCGGTGGTCATCGCGGTCGACGACATTAAGAAGGCGATGAAAAAAGTGGAAGAAGCGGGCGGCAAGGTCCTTGGGGGATCCCGTGGACGCGGAGAGCCTGATGACATTCCTGGCGTCGGACTCTACGCGTCATTTGTCGACACCGAAGGTAACAGGGTCTCGTTGCTGCAGCCTGCGCCAAGAATGGATGTTCGTCCCGGCAGATGATTCAGTTCAGGGTGACGCACGAGACTCCGGCCTCCCCCCCGGTAGTACAATGCAGATGGCCGTGCTAGGTGGGGAGCTAGCGGTTCCCTGCACCCGCAATCCGCTATAGCGGGGCTGAATTCCCGTCCGAGGCACCGTCGCGCAGCCTCCGGCCTGTGTGCGCAGCGACGAGGGCTGGGTCCTGTGCAACGAGGATCTGGCCAACCCCGCCAGGTCCGGAAGGAAGCAACGGTACGTCAGCGTTCTCGTGTGCCGCGGGGATACCTGGTCGGAGCCGGCGGCGCTGGTCGGGCTGGGCGAATGGTGACGACGGCGGGTGCACGGCCATATCCCCTCGTTCCTAGCGGGCCAGGATCCGTACGTGGCCCAGCGGCCAGTACACCAGCAACGCCTGCCCCACGATGAACTCTTTCTTCAAGGCTCCAAACGCCCGGCTGTCTTCGCTGTTGTTGCGATTGTCGCCCATCACAAAAACAGAATCGGGGGGGACGGTGAAGGGCCCGTAATTGCCTTGCGGCGTCCCGTTTAGGTACGGTTCATTAATGCGCATGTCGTTAACGTACAATGCCCCGCTTTTAACCTCCAGGGTATCCTCCGGTACCGCCACGATCCGCTTGATGTAGTTACGTTGGGGATTGAGCGGGTAGCGCAGCACAATGACATCGCCGCGATGCGGAGGGCGGAGCCGATATGAGAATTTAACGACAAGGACCCGGTCGTGTGGCAGCAGCGTGGGCTCCATCGAATACTGCTCGACCTGGAACGCCTGAGCGACGGAGACCATGATCAGTTGCGCCAAGATAAACGCAATGATCAGGGTTTTCGCAAACTCCCAGACCCCGCGGCCTAGCTTCTTCCAATTGAAAGAGATCGACGGCTCCACGATTGCACTATCATAGTCGTTTGTGTTTATACTCGTCAATTCGGCGAACTACGGGCATCGTGTCGGGGGTCGCGGCCACCGGGGTGTCCTGTGCCCGGCGCCATCGCCGCGGTTGACTCGCCGCAGCGCAGTATGCGTGCAGTCGTTCGCTGCATGGGCGGAGGACGGATCATGCTTACAGCGTGGTTCCCGCGACTCTCAGCGGGACTATGAGCGCTGCCTGGAGAGTTGGGACGATTGCGTGGAGTACGCTGCCCAGGCCGCGCGATTGCACCGGGAGATCCATGCGAGCAAAGAGCGCTTGGTAGCCTCGGGCGGGGAGCTGCTTTCCCCCAGCGTCGCCGCTAGAAGAGGCGGCTGGCCGGCGCGCGGTCTGGAGAATGGACCGCGCGGGGTCAGGCGATCCGCTCGCGGAGTTTGGCAGGATCGAGGAGGACGATCTGCGGAATCGACGAGAAACCTCCTGTGGACGGCCCGCAGTGGGTATCGCCGGGGAGGAGTGTGGCGGTGGGGGTGGGATTTGAACCCACGAGGCGGTTGCCCGCCTACGCGCTCTCCAGGCGCGCCGGATCGGCCGCTCCCGCACCCCACCGTGAGTGGATGCGCACGCCCTGCCCTGCGCTGCAGGCTGGGCCGTGTGGTGCGAGGTTCATGATAGAGAAGGCGTCACGGCGTGTCTAGGTCCGGCCGCCGTCTCCGTCGTGATAGTGGCGTTACACGGACTCGGTAGAGGTGGTGTTGCAGTTTGAGATGCCCGATTTCCCGCACTGATGTGAGCGGAGGAGGCTAGCGTATGCAGATCCGATGGGTGGTGATTGGTGGCGCGCTCGCGCTGGCTCTGGCCGTGCCGGGTGCGCTGCCCGTTCGGGCGCAGGGCACCCGGAAGGTCATTTCGATTGTCGCGACGTCGTGGAAGTTCACACCGGACCTGATCACAGTCGCCAAGGGGGACACGGTCGTCATCCAGCTGTCCAACCAGGATCCCGACAAGCGCAATCATAGCTTCGCGGCGCGGTGGCTGATCGACAAGCCGGTCACCGTCCGCGGGCAGGTCGCCCGCGAGGGGACGGATGACGGCCGGCGTTTTTTCGCGGTCGCCCCTGGAGATAAGTTGGAGTTTGAGTTCGTCGCCACCGAGGCTGGCTCGTTCCCCTTTGTCTGCGGCGTGTTTGACCACGGCGCACGAGGACAGGTAGGCGCCTTGAACGTCGTTACCGCGGCTAAGTAACAGGTCCACGCCGGCTCCCCCCACCTCCGGCCGCGGGCCATAGAGGCGGCGGCGTGGATCAGTAGGCCGGCGGGGCGTAGATATTGATCGTGACCAGCGGATCTTGGGTGCGGTTGCTGATCTCATGAGTCTCGCCGGCTTCGATCAGC
>MNEU01000058.1:12736-14074 GCA_001917855.1 Armatimonadetes bacterium 13_1_40CM_64_14
TGCTTGCGACCGCGGGGTCTGTGCGACGATCTTGAAAAACCCTCGCACGCTGCGCGTGTTCACCAGTTTCATCAGCTCACCTCATCCAACAGGCCCCCGATGATCGCCTCCCGAATCCGGTAACGGCAGCCCATGGCGACGGTCACAGTGTTCGGCGCAGTCCGCACGGTTACCGGGTCGATGCACCTCGTCGAGAGCGGGGAGCGCGTTTTGATGGACTGCGGTCTGTTCCAGGGCCGGCGCGCGGAGTCGTTTGAGATCAACAGCCATTTCCCCTTCCCCCCGGCCAGTCTCAGCGCCGTCGTGCTTTCCCACGCCCACCTGGACCACTGCGGGAACCTCCCGACCCTAGTGCAGCAGGGATTTCGCAATGCGATCTACTGCACGCCCGCGACACGTGATCTGACCGCTCTCATCTTACGTGACAGCGCCAAAATCCAGGCGCAGGACATCCGGTTTGTCAACAAGATACGCGCGCAACACGGTCAGCCCCCCACCCAGCCACTCTATACCGAGGACGATGCCGAGCGCGCCATCTCCCACCTCACCACCGTGCCGTACCGGCAAGCGTTTCAGATCGGGGGGATGAGGTGCACCTTCTACGACGCCGGGCACATCCTGGGCTCGGCAGTGACGGTCGTGGAGGTCGAGGGGCGCACGCTTGTATTCTCCGGCGATCTGGGCCGCCCCGACGCCCCGATTCTCCGGCCGGCCGAGGTCCCACCCGCTGGCGATGTGGTTCTGATGGAATCCACGTATGGGGATCGCACCCACGACACCATCGCTCATGGCGAGCAGATGCTGGGTACCGCCGTGGCGCAGGCGATCGCACGCGGCGGCAAGGTGCTGGTCCCTGCCTTCGCGGTCGGCCGCACCCAGGATCTCACCTATTCTCTACACCGCCTGCAAGACGCCGGGGGAATCCCGGTCGTGCCCACGTTCGTGGACAGCCCGATGGCGGTCGACGCCACCGAGATCTTCAGGGCGCATCCCGAGTGCTTCAATGATCAGACGCGGTCCTACCTGGGACAGGGCGACCCCTTTGGCTTTAAGCAGCTGCGCTACGTCCGATCGGCCCAGGAGTCCCAACAACTGAATGATCTGACGGACCCGTTCATCGTCATGGCGACGTCGGGGATGTGTGAGTCCGGACGCATCCTCCATCACCTGCGTCACCACATCGAGGATCCCCAGTCGACCCTGCTGATCGTATCGTTCCAGGCGGCGAACACCCTCGGACGGCGGCTGGCTGACGGTGTCTCTCCGGTCAACATCTTTGGCGAACCCCACCAGGTGCGGCTTCAGGTGCAAAAGATCGAGGCGTTTAGCGCGCACGGG
>MNEU01000016.1 GCA_001917855.1 Armatimonadetes bacterium 13_1_40CM_64_14
GTACGCTGAGCCTGATTGACGATGAGCACGTCGAGATCAGCTATGACGGCCGCGACGAGACGTTGATCCCGGCCACCTTCGTGCAGACACTGGCAGCGGTCGCCCTGGCCGCGAGCATCCCGCCCAGCCCCCTCAACCCGTGGATGGTCGACAATGGCCTGGATGCCCTGGGCATCCCGCACAAGGATTACCGGAGCTGCTGGCCACATGACGGGGCGATCCTGCTTGCGCCAACCGCTCCAATAGGCGCGGTCGACGCGGCGCTCGCGGCGGCGAGTGACTACTACGATCCCGCCCGCCAGGCCCGCGAGTTTGAAGCATCGTACTGGCACCACCTGTTCACCTCACGGGACCAGAGCAGTGGCTCTATCTTGGGATGGCCTGGCGATCCCACCATGGAGTCTCTGAAAGAAACGATTGTCGGCAGCGTGCCGTTTCCGTTTAACCTGGACTCAATGGAGACATACGCCCGGCGCGGAATCATTCCGCTGCTGCAGCTGCGCGGGGAAGACGTGCCCATCTGCTTCATATTCTGCATCTGGTTTCCCAAGTGCATGGTGACCGTTGTACCCACGGCCGAAGGCTATGGGATCCGCGGCCTACGGTAAGGCACCCAGGGGACAGAACAGGTGAGTCACGACGAGGAGTGGCCTGCGGACGGCCCGGGCCAGGCGCAGCGCATGGATGTGCTCGCTCACACCTTACGCGAGATGGCCGTGCAGGTCGTGCTCCCTGATCCACAAGCCTGGGGACCTGACGACGTAGACCAAGATCCGCTGAGTCCCGAAAGCCTAGGTGCTCAAACTAGCCGTCTGTTGAAACTCATTGAGCGCGCCAAAGATCAGAAAGATGTCTCACTAGTGCATTCACTGCGCCGCGAGCTCCTTCTCACCCGCTGGGCTCTAGTAAAGTCACACCGGGCGTCCTCGCGCGGCGCGGCCGAGAAGCGGGCGGGCTGAACGGGCAGGACTCGAGGCGCTACTCGTCTGATCAGAAGGTTCGGTTAGGGGGTGATAACTGAGCGAGCGGGGAGGTCGAGGCGGAGCTGGTGGTGTACGCCGGAACCAAACGTCCCCAACTCCCACTCCAAGACGAGTCCGCTTTCCGCAGAACCAAGGGCAATGACTCCGTACTCGACGTCATTTGTCTGCAGCCGTCCAAGGCGGCCAGAGGGCGACATCCGGTTAATGCTAAACGCGAGTCGATGTCCGTCGCGATCCAAAATCCGGAGCCGCAGAACATCAGTCAGCCAGGTCTCTGGCCCGTGATTTTCCAACGTGTAGTAGAAGAAGATCTGCCCATCGATCACACGCGGAGCGATGGCCATCGCCACCTGGGAGAGAACCAACTGGTCAGGGGGATTGGTGACCGACGGTGTCATGTCAGATTTGTCCTGGGCCGGTTGGTTGCTGTCGATCCGACGTTCACCCGGATGACTCCCGACACCGACCGACGCCCGGTCCGCAGGAGGTGCTCCCGCTTGCGCCTCCGTCACATTGGACCCATCAGGGTCTGGCCGGTCCGCCGCTCGAAGGAACTCCTCGCGTCCGACGGGACCCGCCTCCTTGACGACGATGAGGCGCGCGTCCCTGCTATCCTGGCGCACGACCATGAGCCACTGGGTGTAGCGGCTTGCCTGCCAAATGAACGCATTCGTGGTCCCCGACGAGGCCGTTGCCTTGAGCAGGACATCGGGTCCTTTGACGGTGACGCTCACGATGGTGGGGTCGCCGACAGCCACCATGCTGACATCCCCCATCTCAAAGTGGATCAAGGTCAGTTGCTTGCTGGAAATGCCCACTTCTTCGGCCCGCACGGTCAGATCCGACAGGACGACGACCCGGACGGCAGACCCAGCCTCAATGGGCCGAGGCACTCCTAGCCCGCTCATCATCACGAGTCCGGCGAGAAATGCGTGGTGAACTCGTTTCATCGTGGACGAGTCTCCTTTCGCAGCGGCACTACCGTCCAGAGGACGCCTCTCCGGGTGAAGGTGCGATCCATCCAGCGGGAGCTGGGAGAGCTAAAAGAAGACGTGCGGCGCGATTCCTTCTGGGGCGGTCTCCTAGCTGCACGTGCAGTCTACAGAAGTCGCAATAAAATGTCAATTAATACTGCTTGGGCTCACCGTTACAGTGACCAACGTCCCGGGGCGGATCCGCTTGAGGTTGCCATCGGCGCGGCCAAGGTGGGAGCAGCACACGCAGGCGCCCGCAAACTAACAGGCCTCGGGGACCCTACGAACGGAAAGTGCGTGGTCCTACAGGTACTTCAGGGGGTCGAGCGGCCGGCCGTGGACGCGGATCTCAAACAGCAGATGAGGACCCGTGCTGAACCCTGTATTGCCCACATAGCCGATCAGATCTCCAGGGTAGAGCCGTTGGCCCACGCGGGCGGCAATCTGCGAGAGGTGAGAGTATGACGTCGTCAGCCCATCTCCGTGATCGACCCGGACGAGCTTCCCATACCCTCCCTCCCAATCAGCGGCGATCACTGTGCCGGCCCGCGCACTCACGACAGGAGTTCCTAACGGCGCCCCGATATCGATGCCCGTGTGCATCTCCTGGGTCCCGAAAACGGGGTGTCGCCGAAACCCAAACCCCGACGTAACCCGGCCACGCGCCGGCCACACAAAGACGCTGGCCAGGCTGACGGTCGGTCGCCGGGGGCGGGTTACAACACCTCCGGCCACTCCAATCGTGTGGAGAGGAATCACGAGCCGCTCGCCGGGGAAGATCAGGTCGCCACTGGGGAGAGCGTTGGCTTCGACGATCGCGTCAACTGACACGCCATAGGCTTGGGCGATATCCCACAACGTCTCCCCGTCACCCACAATTCGGGAGATCGGGTGGCTTGGGTGCGAGGCTATCGCCCCAGGGGCCGGGGGGGCGGACGGCGTGGATGGCGGGACGGCGGCCTCCGCGCGACCGGGAATCACCAACCGCTGACCAATGGCTAACAAGGGAGCCCGGGTCACGTCGTTCGCCGCCTGCAGCGCCTCGACGGTCACTTTGTGCTGTTCGGCGATAGCCCACAGGGTCTCTCCGGCTTGCACAACGATAAAAGCCTCGTTTGAGGCGAGGGGGACGGTCATCGCGTCGGCTGAGGCCGGTGAACTCCAGAACAACGCGCGCTGGATCAGGTGGGGCGGGGCCTCGGGAACGGACGGAACAGTCGACGCGGATACCAGCATCTGCGTGGCTCGGGTCTGGGCTTCAGCCGTTGCGAGGAAGGGCGGAACCACTGGAGAAGGCAGCGTACCGTCGAGGTCTCCGACCCCATATCCAGGGATGGTGAGGAGGCCCGCAACCAAAAGCCCTCCCCAGCACTGCCGCGCCGTCGGTCGCATCCCTTCACCCGTATCGCAAGCGTGGTCGAGCAAGCGTGATTGAGGTGTGTAGAAAGGTGGGATAGATCTCCTCGAAAAATCCTCCTTCGAATTCGCCTTGAAGCGACAAATCCCTGCCCGAAAGAGGTGTCTGGCCGGGAGGGCTTGGCGGGATCCAGGCACGGACGCGGGGCCGTCGCATTCACACGCGATCCACCCCTAAATGTGCACCTTGTCGTTAAGAAGAAGCGACCGCGCGCGTACCGAGGGCGGCGAGGGTCACGTCCTTGCGGACAAGTTGGATGAAGATCTTCGTGATGCGCGGGTCGAAATGCGATCCGGTATCCCGTTCCAAACGTTCGAGGGCGACTTGAATGGGCATGCCTTTGCGGTAGGGGCGGTCGCTCGTCATGGCCTCAAACGCGTCCACCACGGCCACGATTCGCGACATCAACGGAATATTCTCGCCTGATAACCCCTCCGGATACCCATTGCCATCCCAACGCTCATGGCTGTGCCGCACCGCCAGTTTGACGCGATCGGAGAGCGGCGCCTTGAGAAGAATCTCAAAACCGCGCTCGGCATGATTGCGCATGACCACGAGTTCATCGGGATTGAGGGGACCCGTCTTCATGAGGATCGCATCGGGCAGACCGATTTTCCCCAGGTCGTGCAGGCGCCCACTCATCCGCACGTCGTCGAACATCTCGGCAGGAAGCTTCAGCGCGCGCGCGACATGCACGGCAAGATCAGCCACTTTGGAGGAGTGGTCGCCGGTATAGGTATCCTTCGCGTCGATCGCACTGGCCAGCGACAGAAAGGTCCCGATGGATGCTGCTTTGAGATCGGCCTTCTGCTTTTCCAACTGCTGGGACCCCCGGTCGACGAGCGCGAAGATTGCCACGTACAGGAAAAAGAACCCTAGCGGCACGGTCGTGAGCACCCTCCAACGAATATCATCCAGCCGGTGCGCCAAATCATAGAAGATTTCGAACACAGCGATGGGCTTGCCCTCCCCCTCGATGGTGAGGGGAACAAAGAACCGCACCAACCCGGCTGCGGCTTGGTCCACCCGTCCTTGGCGCTCGGCGAAAACGGCGAAGCCGTTTTGTGCTGACAGGTTGACGCCGGTCGCTTGCACTGCCTCAGGTTCGGAGGCGTTGCTGTACAGCAATCGCCCGTCGGCGCGCCACAGCCGCACCCGCACCGCGCGATTCAGGCCTCCTTTGGCTCGAAAGACCGTATCGAGGAATGCGCGCTGTTGGGGGGAGAGCGTCCGGCCAAAGTCGTTGGGTCTGAACTGCGGGGCGATCGCCCGCAACACCTGTTCGGCCCCGACCTTGGCTTCGTCTTCGATGGCAAGACGTTCAATCCAGCGAAGCATCGCCTCTGAGAACACGAAGGCCAAGGCGACGGTGATGACGGCGCTGAGGATGGTGTACCGTTGTATCAGTGATAGCTTGTTCCACAGTCGGATCATGTCGGGGACAACATTCCCTCCGTGTCCCGGCGGTCAGTCCTGCCTGAAAGGCCTCGATTGGGCGCAGAGAGGGCAAGTAATAAGCGGGCGGGGTGGCATGATTTTTGCTCTGTAACTCGGTTACTTAGCCCTTCCCTCTATGCTAGGGACTTGCTAGACTCATCGTACCGGAGGTGCTTAAAGTGAAGCGGAAGCTCCTCATTCCCCTTTTGGTGGTTGCGGCGGCTGGGTTCTTTTGGGCAGTTGGGCCGTCTGTCTCCCTCAGCTTCCTGCTTCGCAGCCCGATCGCCCTTCTCCGCGAGCTGGCGTCGCTCATGTGGCCGACCAGTGCCGTCGACAGCACCGGGCCTAACGCGCGGGCGCGAGGGTAGCGCCGCGAGCGACGACGGGCAGCACGAACGTCCTCAGCCCGACGAACGTCCTCAACCCGCCGAGCGTCCTTAACCCACCGACGCCACCGATTGGATCCACCGTCCAAGACACTCTCGTTCCGGTTGTCGACCAGGTCGTGTCACCTGGGACTGTTACCGACATCCTGCCCACCATCACAGCGCCCAGTGTTCCCTCGGTACCCAGCATGACGGTGCCTGACGTTCCCTCGGTACCCAGCGTGACGGTGCCTAGCGTTCCCTCGACACCTAGCGTGTCGGTCCCCAGTACCCCGACGCCGAGCCCCCCATCCGGGGGCGCACCCAGTGTCGGCGGGGGCGGCGGACCCAGTGTGGGTGGGGGCGGCATCGGCATCAAACTGCCTTAGCCCCTATCCTATGGCGTTCGCGAGTCGTGGCCGATTTTACGGGACAACAAGTCTCACACGTCGTCGTGCCGATACTCACGCGCAGATTCCGCGCCACATCGCCGAGGTTGCGCCCTATCCTAAAGAGACCGACTCGCCAATAACCATGGACTGGCCGCCACCACCGTCTGAGATCCTATACCTCCGGCCGTTACAATCTCTCCAGTTTGGATGCAAACTGGATTGTCCGCGCGAAGTGACGGCGTCTACGATCGAGGACTGAGCCTTGCCTCCCGCACCTCCAACATCAGCCCCTGCTCTTAGCCCTCGCTGTCAACCTCGCTGTTGGCGAACATCGTCTTCACCGGTTGTGCGTCTTCCAACACCGAAGAGCTTGATGAGCACGACGCCGGCGATGAACCCCCCGATATGAGCGAAGTACGCGACCCCGCCCGTCGTGGCCGCGATGCTCCCGACACCGCCGATGAGTTGGAGGGCAAACCAAATCCCGATTAACACCCCGGCGCTGATGCGCGTATGGGCGATCCAAAACGGCACGAGGATGGCAACCAAGATCCTGTCGTGCGGGAACTCGACCAAGAACGCGCCAAGGACGCCAGCGATCGCCCCGCTGGCGCCCAGATTCGGGACGGTCGAAATTGGATTGACCGCGATCTGCAAGGCGCCGGCCGCCAGTCCGCAGACGAAGTAGAACAGCACGAAGCGGATCGAGCCGAGGTAGTTCGCCTCCAGCTCGTCACCGAATACCCACAGGTACACCATGTTGCCGAGGATGTGGAAGATGTTGGCGTGGAGAAACATCGACGTGAACAGGGTTTCGAGATGCACTCCCTGGACAATCTCGGCAGGCTTCATCGAGTAGCGCAGAACGAAGGGGTCGCCCAATCTCAGCTCAAGGAGGAAGACGAACACATTTGCCGCGACAAGGGTCAGGAGGGCGATCGGAAACCTGCTGAGCGCGCGGGATTCATCGCGTTGTGGAAAGAGCATCGCCGCACCTTCCCCGTGGGGCCGACTCCGCTCCCACGAATCCCCGCGAACGTGTCACAACGCTAGCTGAACCAGACCGAAAGTGCAGGACGCTTGAGGAAGACTTCCCAAACACTAGAAGTCAAACCACCCGGCGTGGCGACGGCGTTCCGCCACACCGGGTGGGTGTTTTCACAACCTCTAGGCGGCGAAGGACTAGCCGCTTTTCCCGCCCGCCGCGATCCACCGTTTCCTCAACGGCTTGAGGACGAAGAGGGCCAAAAGCGCCGCCGCAAAATCAAACCCGATGGACAGCCTGAAAATCGGAAGCCAGCTCCCCGTGGCCGCCTGGATATAGCTGCCCAGGGGCACCAGCAAGGAGGCCGTGCCTTTGGCGGTGTATAACGCGCCGTAGTTGGTGGTGGCATACTTGCGGCCAAACAGGTCTCCGCAAGTCGCAGGAAATAGGCTGTAGACTTCACCCCATCCGAAGAACACCAAACCCGAGAGGACCACGAAGAGCAGCGGGATGTGCGCGTACGTGATGAGCAGGGTGATGGCGATTCCCTCGAGCCCGAACGCAATGAACATGGTATTCTCACGGCCGATTTGATCGGAGACCCAGCCGAAGAACGGCCGCGTGATTCCGTTGAGGATCCGATCCAGGGAGAGCGCAAACGGCAGCGCCGCCAGGGTAACCCCCATCAGCGACACGGGCACGTCGGACACTTTGTAGTCACGGGCGATCGGGCCCAGCTGTGCCGTCGCCATCAGCCCGCCGGTCACGGCCATCGTGAACATCACGTAGAGCAGCCAAAACGGTCCCGTCTTCAGCATCTCGAAGGGCGTATAGTCACGCCCGCTCGATTCGACTCGGGCCTTGGGGGCTTGCGGCATCATGGCCGCTGTGGGCGCCTGGAGGAAGAACGCGGTCAGGAGCACGACCAGACCCTGCCCCAGCCCAAACCAGAGGAAAGCCGCCTGGTAGCCGCTCGTTTTGATCATGTTCGCGATAGGCACGACGGTGAGCGCAGACCCCGCGCCAAACGCCGCGGCCGTCAATCCGGCGGCGAGCCCTCGGCGGTCCGGAAACCATTTCAACGCGTTGCCAATCGACGTGCCGTACACGATGCCTGCCCCAATGCCCCCGATGATCCCACCGAGGTAGAGCTGCGGCAGACTTTGCGCCATGGAGTTGAGGACCCAGCCCAATCCCACCAAAATGCCGCCGACGGCCACGATGACCCGCGGACCGAATCGGTCGACCAAGTATCCTTCAAATGGGACCAGCCAGGTTTCGGTCAACACAAAGAGCGTGAACGCGACCTGAATTAAGGTCCGTGTCCAGTGAAACTTCGCATCGATCGGGTTGACGAACAGCGTCCACCCGTACTGCAGGTTGGCAACCGCAACCATCCCCACAATGCCGACGAAGAGTTGGAACCACCGGTAATTTCGGCCCGCTCCCGCATGCGCCATCGTCATTGGAACCGTGGCCATCGACTGCTCCACCTCCCAAACACGTAAGGATATAATGCGTAATCGTCACGCAGTTCGTCTTGGTAAGGTCGGCCTCCTCTCACAAACCGTTGCAGGGTCCCTGGTCCGCGCCTCCCACAGTCAGACTTGACATCGGCGGCGCCGGCACCGATCTTCTTAAGTTGGGCGCATAAGTCGATTGGCTGCACAAATGAGCATGAGGGCGAGGCCCGCCCATGGAAGCCAAATCGCGCACATAGAGGTCCTGCGCAGACGGCAAGAGACCGTGATTACAGACATGATGCCTGAAGACGCCGCCGCATTTGTTGAGATTCAAGAGCGGAGTTACGCCCGGGCGAGTCCGAGCAACCTCACCTCGTATCCGCATAGCCGTGCGATGGACGGTCCCCG
>MNEU01000067.1 GCA_001917855.1 Armatimonadetes bacterium 13_1_40CM_64_14
CCACATCCTGGGGGATCGATTGCAGCCCGGCCAGCAGCACCACCATGGCGAAGGGGAACCGCGTCCACACCTGGGCCAGGGCCACCCAGAAGAGCTGCGCCGATGGCGACGCCAGCCAGTGATGGTAGGCACTGACGAGGTGCAGCTGATAGAGCAGGCCGTTGAGCGCGCCGTAGTCCCCGTTCAAAATCCATGACCACATGAAGCCGTTTACCAGCGGTGGCAGCATCCAGGGGATGATCGCGATGGTGCGCAGGACGGCCCGGCCGCGGAATTCCTCGTTGAGGAGCATCGCGGCGCCCAGACCGATGGCCAGCTCCAGGGGCAAGACCATCAGGACGATCAGCGCGGTGCGCCAGACGCTCCCCCAGAACTCCCCCGATGCCAGCGTCTGAGCGTAGTTGCGCAGGCCGATGAAGTGCGCGACGCCTTCTAAACCCTGCACCCGCGGGTTGGCGTCGGTCAGGCCCAGGAGAAACGTGGAGATGGCGGGGTAATACACAAAAAGCACGAGGAGCAGACCGACCGGCAAGATGGCCAGGTAAGCAGTCCGCTCCTCGCTTCGAATCCGAAACAAAGCCTATTGCTTATACTGTGCCTTCAGTTCATTCCAACGCTTGGCCACTTCATCCACCGCCGCATCAGGCGTGAGCTGGCCCTGGGCAGCTTTTCGGATTGCCTCCGTGACGCTCTGCGTCCACGGACCCCACCACTTCGCCGTCCGCGGCAGTTGATGCACATACTTTGCTTGCTCCGCCATGACGTCAAAACCCTGGATCGCACCCTCCGAGTTCAACGCCCGTTGCAGGGAACTGCGGGACGGGACCAGGCCTACGGCCTTGTAGATGGCCCGCAGGTTCTCGGGAGAGACGTACCACTTGATGAACTCCCAGCCCGCATCCTTCTTGCCGGAGAACCGCGACAAGCCGATCGCGGCGTCCAGGCTCCAGGTGTAGTGCTGGTCGGGCATCAGCAGGTACTGGACATCCGGCGCCTGCTTGGAGATTTTGGCGTTGTTCATGACCGCTAGGGAACCCTGCCAGGCCTGATGGTAGACGCCGGTCCCACCCATGAAGACGTCATGTGGCGTGACCTTCGTCAATAGATCTGGCGTGATGACCTTGTCACTGGCGAAAAACCCGATCAGCCTGGCCATGGCAGTGCGGGCCGGCGACCCGGGGTTGCTGAACACGGGATTCAAACTGCTGTCGAACATCGGATCCCCGGCCGAGAGGGACATCAAGAACCACGACCAGTCGATCGCGCCGAGAGCGAGCGGGTAGGGATCCACGCCCTTCTGCTTTAACGCCAGGGACTGCCGACGCAGTTCGTCCCATGTCGCTGCCGGTTTGTTGAAACCTCCGGCCTGGAGCCGCTTGGCGTTGTAGTCCATCATCACGAGCTGCACGTACGTCGTAATCCCCTGCACCTTGCCCCCGACCGTCCAGAAATCCATTCGCTCGATGTCGCCCACGTTGAGATCAGGACTCTTGGCGACGAAGGCGTCGAGCGGTTCCATGTACCCTGGCGCCACGACGAACGACGGCGCCTCCTCGGTCAGGAAGATAACGTCGGCGGGCGCGCGGCGGCTGGACGATGCGACCTGAACTTTCGTGTACATCTCGGCCGACGGCGCAGAGATCACTTGCACAGTGATGCCGGTGCGGTCCTGGAACCCTTTGAACAATGCTTGATCGGGCGGCACGCCCCAGGGGGCCGTGATAAAAGTGATGGTCTGAGCCGCCCCACCCCGCCCAAGGGTGGGCAACATCAAAGCGATAATTAGGGCGAGCGCGAAAACAATACTATGCCTCACCTTCATAGATCTGCCCCTTTCGCCTGCAATGTGTTGGGGGCCTTCGTGCGCCTTGCGCTACTTTCCTCTCGCCTTCAGCCTTCGTCCCGCATACGAAATTCGATGGTTCAATCGGAATCGATGGCAGCCTGTCCGACCCTCGGGGCATAGGGGCGTAATCCTCATTGGAGGTGGCGCACCGTCACGCCCAGGGATCAATCACCACCTTCATGGAGTCTGGCGCGATGGCTTTCTGAACCGCAGCGTCGGTGTCGTCTAGGCGGTAGCGGTGCGAGACGAACTCTCGGACCGGATACTGCCGCATGTACCGGGCGAGCTGGCGCATACTCGGCCCATAGGCGGCGGCCTCTTCCCCGCCCACGCCCAGGATACGGACGTTCCTCGAGCACAGATGCCGGTGGGGGTTGATGGGCACCTCGCCCAGATCGGAGAAATTCCCCGCCTCCACGAGCATCCCACCGACTCGGAGCATCTCGAGCGCCTCAGGGACGACCCGTGGCACGCCCGCACATTCGACGACCACGTCCGCCCCACGGCCGTGGGTCAAGTCCCGGATCTGGGCCAGCCGCTCTGCCGGTGTCGTCTTCGCGGCGTCAATGGTGTGGTCGGCGCCCAGGCGTTTCGCCAGACCCAGCCGGTACGCGGAAAGATCAACCGCAACAATCGTGCCAGCACCAAGCATCCGGGCTTTCATGAGGAAGCACATGCCCAGCGGCCCAACCCCGAGCACGACCACCGTGTCGTCGAACATGAACGCCTCATTCGGGACGGCAGAAAACTGCTTGGCCCGATCTAACCCCACGGTGACGGCCATGACCTCGGTGAGCACGGCCACGTCATCTGGGAGGTCGTCGGGAACACGCACCAGGAAACTGCCGGGCACAACGTACAGGTATTGCGCCCAGCCGCCAAACAGGTGGGGCGGTTCGGCCGCGCTCATGTTATTTCCGTAATCGACCATGCGCTCGCAGAAGTAGTAGGGGAAATCGTGCCGGCAGTAATAGCACTCGCCGCAGACGACGTTGGCGCCGACGACCACGCGGTCGCCCTCGCGTAGCGGGACGCCCTCGAAGTCGGCGTACGTCCCATCGCCGCCGATGGCGGCGACGACCCCCACGTTCTCATGCCCCTGAATGATCGGAAAGGGGATCTGCCTGGGCGCTCCCGTCCCCCCGTACTGGGCGGTATACCCTTGATAGGTGTGTTTGTCAGTGCCGCAGATCCCTGACAGCCGCATCCGCACCAGGGCGCACCCCGGCGCAGGGTCTGGCAAGGGGTACTCACGGACCTGGTACTGCCCGGGCGCGACCAGCGTGGCGGCCCGCACGCTCGTTGACCCCATCGTGTTCTCCTCTGGCCCCGTCGGGCGTGTCGACGCTCGTGGAACGCTAGCCGAAGATCCAGTCCTGGAGTTCGACGCCCAGGCCGGGCGATTGCGGGAGCCTCACCATCCCATCCTTCACCACGAGCGGCTCCTTGAGCGTCTGCTGGTACGTCGACGCCGGAAATGCTGGGGGGTCATGCGGGAATTCAAAGAATGTCGTGTTCGAGATTGCCGCGGCGAGGTGGAGATTCGCTACCATGCCCAGCGGGTCGCCCCACGTGTGTGGGGTGAGCAACACGCCGGCGGCGTGCGCCATCGTGGCCAACGCCTTCGTCCGCAGCAAACCTTCACACAGCGTCACGTCCGGCTGCAGGATATCGTAACACCCGTCGAGGAGCAGCCGTTGCAGCTCGTCGAAGCGCTGATTGACTTCCCCGCCGGCGATGGGCACCGGGGAGGCTTCCCGCAGCCGGCGGAGTTCAGCGTAGGCGTGGCGCGGCAACGGCTCTTCCAACCAGCCCACGCCATAGTCCGCCAGTGCGGTCGCGGTCTGGAGCGCCCGGTGATAGGTCCAGTGCGGTCCCTCTAACGGCGCATCGGCGGTGTCGGTCTGATTGGCGTCGACCATGATCGCCATCTCGTTGCCCACTGCCTGGCGCACCGCCGCGACCTGCGCCGCATCGTCTGCCAGGGTCTGGTTGTGGATGCGGAGTTTGATGGCCCGGAAGCCCTCGTCGCGCAGCCGCCGAGCGTCGTCCGCACGTTGGGCCGGGGTCCGATTTTGGCCTGTGGACGCATAGGCCGGCACGGCGTCGCTGACGTTCCCCAGCAGCTTATAGAGGGGGAGCCCTGCCACCTTGCCCAAGATATCCCACAGCGCGATCTCCACGAACCAGACGGCGGTGCCGAAATAGGGCCACAGGTACCGTAGCGTCCCAGCGTGCCTCTCGATGCGCAGAGGATCTTCGCCCGACAGGTACACAGCGATCCGCGCCACAGCCTGTTCTTCGGCCCCATAGAACTCGTGCCCGGCGATGCCGTGGATCCCGGCATCAGTGTCAATCCGTATGTAGGCGACCCGAATCTGCGTCTCGACCCGCCCAGGCGCCCACGCCGGATGGAACGGAGCCGGCAGCGGGATGTCGACCTGGCGGGTCCGGATGCTGGTGATCTGCATATCTGCTCCCCGAGAGGGGCCAGGGGGCGGAATGCCCCCTGGCCCACGGCTCACTTTGTGTACCCGATATCGGTCAGGGCTCTGATCGCGAACGCGATCGCAGCGTCGTCGGAAGCACCTTGCACCGTCTTGGCGAACATGTTCGGAATCACACACGTCTGATAGGTCTTCTCCGCCAGGGCGTTCGGGGGGGCGGGATACGCGACCAGGTGTGCATCGGGCATGAACCCCACCAGCAGCCGGAGGTTCGGATCCGACGCGTACGGCGGGTTCGTGTCAAAGGAAGGCAGCACCGGCATATCCGACCAACCAGTGGCGCGCTTCTCGAACCTCCCTGCTGTCATCATCGGGGGAATTCAGCCTCCGGTCCTGACGTGAGGTGCCACCTACACATACGGGACCACCGCATCTTCCTCTGTTCCGCAGTCGGCGGATGTGCGCGTTTTGCGAACCTTACGACTAACGTCAACTACCATCTTCCGACCAATCCCGATGCGGGCCCGTTAACTTCCCGAATTCCGCCGACCTCGCGGGAAAACCGGCAACCTCCATCGAGTTGGCTACAGTTGGGTTACAGTCCTTGCCCTGTGAGCACGGAGTTCCCGGAGCCGTCCCGATTCCACTGGTCCTATTCGCCCGAGAGGGGGGGGCGACGAAAATTGGACGACTTCTCCTGTACATTCTCGATATGCCACTGGAATCACAAGGGGAAAAGAGGCGCGCGGCAGGGAAGGCCCCGCCGCACCCCTACGAGGAGTAAAGGACCTCTGCCGCCTTCCGTTGAAACAGCGAGCACTTGAGCCTTCTCCCCCTGAGATTACAACGCCAATTTCAAGCAGCACCTGATGAAGTCTGACATGTTGTCGGCATCGTGCAGTACTCGACTCTAGAGGCAGGTACCTACTAAGGGGGGATTGGGGAGTGGGAACGCACCGTTGGTGGATGGTTGCACCGGTATTGTTACTTGTTGTCATCCTCGTGGCCCCAGTCGGGGCCGTCGCTCCGATCGGCTCGGACAAGTTCAACGTTCGGGCGCAGGTCGATCTCGCCGCACTGACGCGGGACAACTTCACCGCGACTCTGACGTCTGCCGCAAAATCCCAGTCTGGGCTGGTCTTCTATGATTTCGCAGATACGCTGTGCGAGTTGCTGGCCAAGGAAAGTGCGGACTTCACCACGCAGACCGGCATCGCAGTCAAGCACGTCTGCGTGGACGGGGACAATGCCACCCAACAGCTTATTGCGGAAGGCCAGGCAGGGAAGCCAGCCTCGGCCGACGTCTTCTTTGGTCCAAACAACAACATGCGGTCGTTGACCCAAGCGGGCGTGATCGCGAACCTGCCGCTGGTCGATCTGTTGCCTAATGCGATCGACGTGGAACCCGCCGCCGCCCGTGCGTCCCGTGGATTCAAGCATAACGGGACGGTGGTACCGTTCCACCGCAACCAGACGGCCCTGGCCTACAACAGTGCACTGGTCTCCAACCCGCCCCAGACATTTGAAGAACTGCTTGCCTTCGCCAAGGAACACAGCGGCAAGGTCACCGTGACCGACCCGACGCATGGTGGCAGCGGCTCCGGCTTTCTGGAGAGCGCGCTATTGAAGTTCTCCCCGCAGTGCATGAACGACTACTACAATTTCGAATTGACCAAGGACCAAGCGATCGCGGCGGCCGGCAAGTGCATGCAGGCGGTCCTGACGTACTGGCGGGCGCTCAAACCGCACGTGAAGTTCTCAGGAAGCAACGAGAACTCGATCAAAGCCCTGGCCAACAATGTGGCGCTGGTCGCTACAGTTTGGGAGGACGACCTCTTTACACTGGCGAGCAAGGGGCTCGTGCCGCCCTCGATTCGCCCTGTGCTGCTGCAAACCGGACAGGTGGGCGATGGGGACGGGCTGTTCGTCGTCGCCTCCACCCAAAAACTCGAGGCGGCCCTTTTGTACGCAAACTTCTTGATGAACGACAAGGTACAGATCGACAAGTTGGAGCAGACCGGCAGCCGGACGGCGCGGCTCAAGCTGCAGACCCAGGGGAAGATCCCGGATAGTCTGGCCAAATTCCTGGTGGTCGACAGTTTGTATCATGCGCGTACCCGGCCCCGGATCAACGGGCAGATCACGAACGCCGCCGCGGATCTCTTTGTCTCGGAGATCATCGCCAAGTAGCGTTCATGGCGCGTCTTGAGTTACAGGGGATCACCAAGCGTTTCGGGCGCGCCGTCGCGGTGGATCACGTCTCCCTCGAGGTCTCGGACGGCGAGTTCCTGACCCTGCTGGGTCCGTCCGGATGCGGGAAGACGACCACGCTGCGCATCGTGGCCGGCCTGATTGATCCCGACGAAGGGGAGGTGCTCCTGGACGGCCGGCCCATGCAGCACCTCCCGGCTCACCGCCGGCAGACCGCCATGGTCTTCCAGAGCTACGCGCTGTTCCCGCACATGACCGTCCAGGAGAACATCGGCTTTGGCCTGCGCATGCGGGGCATGCTGCCGGAGCCGGTCCGCACGCGTGTGCAGGAGGCTTTGGCGCTGGTCGAGCTGGAGGGCCTCGGCGACCGCTATCCCCGGCAGCTCTCGGGAGGCCAACAACAACGTGTCGCAGTCGCCCGGGCGGTCGTCACGCGGCCGAAGGTGCTGCTGTTTGACGAACCGCTGAGCAACCTCGACGCAAAGTTACGGGAACGGCTGCGCCTGGAGTTACGCACCCTCCAACAGCGCCTGGGGGTGACCACCGTCTACGTCACGCACGACCAGGCCGAAGCCCTCTCGCTCTCGGACCGCGTCGCCGTGATGGTTGGGGGCCAAGTGGTCGAGATCGGGACGCCGCGGGAGGTCTACCGCACGCCGCGCTCGCGCGTGACGGCGGAGTTCCTGGGAATCACCAACTTTCTGGAAGGAAAAGTTATGGCGGTCGCGGACGGCCAGTGCGCGGTCCAGACGCCGCTGGGGGTGGTCCGCGTCGATACGACGGCCGGGATCCGGGTCGGGGAAACCGTCACGCTCTCGTTTCGCCCCGAGGACGTCCGGATCGGCCGCCACGAGGGGACGACGGTCACTGGCCGCGTGCTGCACGCGTCGTATCTAGGGGCGGTGACCGACTACGCTGTGGAATCAGCGGGCATGACGCTGCGCATCCATGAAGGTGGTGGCGCCTTGCGGGGGCCGGGTGAGGAGATTACTGTCACGCTACCGACGACGGCCGCGATCGTGCACGGGCAATAGACGTGGAACAGATCACGGCGACGTTGCCGCGTATTACGCGGCCACGGACCCGTCGACGGGAATGGCTGACCGACCTGGTGCTCCTGACGCCCGGGGTGGGTTACCTACTGGTGTTCATGTGCGTCCCCCTGGCACAGGTGGCCCTCCGCGGGTTTGGGCTGTTGGCCATCGGCGAACCGTCACATTTCACCCTGGCTCTCTACCGCGAGATCCTTGCGAGCAAGATCTACCGGGATAGCATCCTCTTCAGTCTCTATTTCGCGCTCGGCACGACTGTCGTCAGCCTGGCCCTCGCGCTAGTGACGAGCGCGCTCCTGCAGGTCAACTTCCCCGGGCGGTCGGTCATCAGCGTGCTGTACAAGATTCCGCTGGTGGTACCAAGTCTCGTGGCGGCGTTCCTGGTGTTAACCATTATCGATCAGGGCGGGATTATCGCACGGGCGGTGGCTCGCTTTGGGGTAGAGTGGCCGGAACTGGTGCACGACCGCTGGGGGGTGGGGATCATTCTCGTGTTGGTCTGGCACAACGTGCCGATCATGATCGTCATCCTGTCGGCGGTGATGAGCGCCATCCCCCAGGACGTGTCGGCTGCGGCGCGCAACCTGGGCGCGAGTCCGTGGCAGGTGTTCCGAAACGTGACGCTGCCTCTATCGCTGCCGGGAATCTCCGCCGCCTCGCTGCTAGTTTTCATCGGCGTCTTTGGCGCGTTCTCGATCCCCTCCCTGGTGGGCGCCGCGTATCCCAAGGCGATCTCGGTTGTCATGAGCACCGAAGTGCTCGATCGGGCGAACTGGGCTCTCGCCTCCGCGTTGGGAACCATTGTGACCGTCTTGTCGGCAGTGCTGCTCTACGCGTATTACCGATTGATCCGGCATCAGGAGGCCGCGCTGCGATGACACACCCCTGGTGGCAGCGCGGCGCCCCCGGCCGGTGGATGCTGGCGCTGGTCTTCTTTGGCCTCGCCTCCATCGGCCTGATCATTCCGCTCATAGTGGGTGTCCTCTGGTCGTTGGTCAATCCGAACGTCGGCTGGTTCCCGCCGGCAATCGTGCCGGCCAACCTGTCGTTGGCGAACTGGCGGGCCATGCTTTCCGTGCCGGAGATCGGGCAGGCCTTTGTCATGAGCTTCTTGATCGCTCCCTTGGTAACCGTGCTGTGCAGCGCCCTCGCGCTGCCGACGGGGTATGCCCTGGGTCGCCGGCGGCTGCGCATGCGGCGGACCATCGAACTGCTCGTCTTGGCGCCGATCATCCTGCCGGGCATCGTGCTGGCCACCGGGCTGGGCTCCATGTTCATTCGTCTGGGGCTGTCGCACACGATCCCCGGCGTCGTCCTGGTGCAGACGGTGGTCCTGCTCCCATTCATGATCCGGATCGTGGCCGCCACGTTTGAGGGTGTGCCCCAGGATTTGATTGATGCCGGACGCAACCTGGGCGCCGGCCCCTGGGCGCTAACCCGCCACGTGCTAATTCCGCTGGTGAAACCGGGGCTCTTCGCCGGAGGGCTGTTCACGTTTATCGGCAGCCTGGAGGAGTTTGTGCTCACGTTCATCGTGGGCATGCCCCACGTGCAGACGCTCCCTGTGCTCCTATGGGCGTACCTCGGCGGCCGGTCGTCGATCTTCACGTATGCGGCGGTGGTCACGATGGTGCTGCTTGTCCCGACGATTCTTCTGATGTTCATCGCCGAGCGAACGCTCCGACAAGAGTACCTGGCCGCGGGCTTCGGGAAAGTGTGATGGAGCTGCTGGCAGGCCGCGCCGGGCGGCCCCTCATCTCGGCCCACCGCGGGTTCGCGAGTGCCGCGCCGGAAAACACCCTAGCGGCATTGGACCTCGCGTGGCGCGCAGGCGCGACGGTGGCCGAGATCGACGTGCAGGTGACGCGAGACGGCCACGTTGTTCTGATGCACGATCGCTCGGTAAACCGGACGACGAACGGCTCCGGGTTAGTGAAAGACCTGGCACTGGCAGATTTGAAGACCTTAAACGCGGGCGCGTGGTTCAATCCGAAGTTTGCGGGCGAACACGTGCCGACGCTGGGCGATGTCTTGGACTGGAGCCAGGGCCGTCTGGGATTCCTGATCGAACTGAAGAACTACCCCTACCGCGACATGCCGCTCGTGGAGAAGGCCATCGCCGTGATCGAGGCGCACGCCGCGGTGGACTATGTGGTGCTGGCGGGCTTCGACCACGTCATGCTCGCGGACATCCACCGCTTGCGGCCCACATGGCCCCTGGAGATGATCTATAATGCACGGCTGGCCGATCCCGTCCACGCGGCCCGAGCGGCCGGCGCCTCCCTCATTTCCCTAGAGCCGGAGTTTTGCCTGGAGCGTGATGTGCAGGCCATGCACGCGGGCGGGCTTTCGGTCCTCACCACCGTGCTCAACCCCGCGCATGCCGGGGACCTCCTGCGCATGGGAGTGGACGTCTTCGAGTCGGAGGATGTCGCGATGGTCGCGTCGGCCCTGGGGATTCCCACGCGGGGCTAGGCGCGTGGCACACCGCTGAAGGCAGTGCGCCACGCGGCCACCGACTCCCGCACATATCGATCCAGGAGCGCATCCCACTGAGCGTCGGGCGCATCCGGCAGTAGAGGCGCCTCCGGGGGAGCGATCTCCAGAACGGCCGCGGCCGAGTATCCGATCTCCCGCAGCGCCGCGACGATCGGTCCCAGATCGAGATGGCCCTGTCCTAGGCCCCGGCGGTTGGTGTCCGCGACGTGCACGTGCCACAGCCGCGGCCCGGCAGCGCGGATAGCGGCAGGAATGTCGGGCTCCTCGATGTTCGCGTGGAAGAGATCCAGCGTGACGCCCACCGCCGGCGAGCCCACGTCGTGGATGTAAGCCAGGGCCTCCTCCATCGTGGTGACCAGGTACGCCTCATACCGGTTGAGCGGCTCGATCGTGATGCGAATGCCCAGCCGCCTGGCTTCCCGCGCGGCCGCCCGCATGCCTTCGACAGACCACCGCCACTCCTGGTCACGAGTCCCCAGCGGCGCGAGACGTGTCTCGCCCGAGGGCAGCATCTGCACGATCGGCGCGCCGACCTCCGCCGCAAACTTCAGACAGTCGAGCACGTAGTCCAATGCGTCGGCCCGGATCGAGGCATCGGGATGGGCGAGGTCCCGCCGCGTCTGCGGGACCTGGCAGCGCGCAGTGAGCGCGACCGGGGTCAGCCTTGCTTGGGCCAGCTCGCGGCAAACCTCAGGAGTTGTCCACCGCCCCGGTTCGCCGAGCAGTTCGACGCTGTCGCAGCCGGCTGCAGCGATCCGCCCGAACGTTGCGCGCAGCGATCCCTCCCCGTAGATCCAGGTGCACGCGCCCAGAGCCCGCACGTGCCGTCACGCCCCGCGAGGACCGATCAGCACAACCGCCAAGTCCACAATGTTCATGTCGGGCTTGTCCGGGCGAATCTTGGTGATGCGTACGGCGTGCGTCTCCTGCATCCGCTCGATCCCGCCCGCCGGCCCGCCGCCCGGCCGCGTGACCAGATCACCGCGTATCGTCCCGCGCAGCAGGAGCTCCAGCCCTAGCGGCTCGTGCGCGCCGGCGAACAGATCGGCGGCCTGCGCATAGGATCCGGTGCGGCCGCAGTAGGGACAGTCGTCGATGGATGGGTGCAGCGGATGTTCGTCAGCGACTTCGTAGTGAACGCTGCCCGCGAACCGCGCATATCGGCCGGACGGCGCCCCAACTCCCTCAACCGTCGCCCACTCGCTGCCAGTCTGGCGCAGCGCGATGTAGTAATAGCGGATGTGGAGATCATGCGCATGATGGAAGGCCGGGTCGGCACTCCCCACCCATCGTTGCAGGCCGCCCACTCGTGCCTGTGAATCCGACCCTTCCGGCGGTTTCCAGTGACCGAAGTTGTCCGTCAGGCCACAGTGATCGCGCAGCCAGCCGGTGACCAGCGTCACGGCCGCCTCGTGCGACGGGACAAGGCGCTCGTGGACGTAGAACCAGACGTTCGGATAGCTCGGCGGCTCAAAGACGGATCGGGGCGGGAGAGCAAAACGTGCGGCAGGGTTGGTCATGCCAGACGCACCGGCGCGCCCTCCGCCGCGGCACTGCGATAGCACGCATCGACGCACTCGACCGCGCGGAATGCATCCTCCGCTGTCGGACCGCCGGGCCGGCCATCTGTGATTCCCTGCAGGAAAGCGTGAACTTCCGGCGCGTAGCCCAGGCGATCCGGCACCGGGATGGCGCTGAAGTCCCGGGTCACCGCGGGCTGGTCTCGGCCCGGAGTGTGCGTCAGCCGTTCGAACCCGTCGGTGACGATCGCCGTATGATCGCCGTAAAACTCAATGCGCTCGAGCGGCCCGGTCCACGTCGCATGCCCGCACGTAGAGAATGCAACCAGCGCGCCGCTCTTGAATCGCAGCAGCATCACCGCGTCGTCCTGGTCGGGATAGCAAGACGACCGAGTCAGGCACCGGACCTCCTGGATTGGACCGAGCAGCCACGGGACGAGGTCCAACAGGTGAATCCCCGTATCGTACATGAAGCCTCCCGAGATCTTGGGGTCGCTGAACCACGCGGGCGTGCGCATGTCGCCGTCGTTCATCTTCATCGTCCCGGAAAACACTCTGGCCCCGCCGGCCAGCAGCTCGCGGACCCCGGTATAGACCGGCGCGAACCTCCGGTTGAAACCCATCTGGTACATCCGGCCAGTGCGCTCCACGGTCTGCAGGACGCGGCGGGCGTCTCCAACCGTCGTGGCCATCGGCTTTTCGCAGAAGACGTGGACGCCGCGTTCGAGCGCGGTCACCGCCGCCTGCGCATGGTGGACGTTCGGGACGACGATCACCACCGCGTCGGGGTGCATGGTCAGCAGCGCGTTGAGATCCGGGCACGGGGTCGCCCCGATTGGGGCCGCGGCAGCCTTTGCGCGCCGTTCGTCCGCGTCTGCGACTGCCACAACCGTGGTATCCGGCACGGCGGCGAAATGACGCACGTGCGCCGCTCCCATCTGGCCGGCACCGTAGATTCCAATTCGCATCATCGCCTCCTCCGGGTCCATTGTGCATTCGTGGACGTCAGCGCAGCGACAATACTTGCCACCGCCGACGGGGAAACTCGCAGGCGGATCTGGCGAGGATGGGAGCGTGCGATAGCAATAATCTTTCCTCCCCGAGGGTCTTAGACGGCACCGGGTGCCGAATTGTTCGTGACGCCGTCCCGCTTGAACTGAGGGATCCTGACCCTTCCGCCTCCTGCGCGGATCGACTCTGCGGCCAGGGCGATGAGCGAGCTCCATGTGGCGGCGTCATACACGTCAATTGAGGGGTCGCGATCGCGGAGCACGCAGTCGACGAACTCAAGGATCGTCAAGAAGTCGCCGCTGTCAAGATCCATCTTCGCCGCCACGCTCGACCAGCGTCTCCAGAGAGGGTGCTCGTAATCGGCGGCATACTCCCACAAAACCTCCCACGCGGCTTCCGGCCCGTCCCGGGGTGGGCTGAATCCCGGGGATCGACCCGAGATCCAGACGAGCGGGTCTTCCCGGGAATGGCGGCCGGACACGTACGCACCCGTCGTGCCTTGCAGGCCGTAGTGTGTCATGTTGTGGGGTCGAGGCGACGTCCAATCAACCCGGATGACCACGGTGACTCCGCGGCGGGTCTGCAGGATGGCGTTTTGAGAGTCCCCTTGTGTCCAGTAGCGCGGATCCGATCCGGGGTGATCGCTGCCGTAGAGATCTCGGAAATAGCGCCACATCATCTGCGGCTTGGACACCACCGCAACAAGCGACTCGTATGTGTCACATCGGGGCGTGTTGATGCCCAGCCACTGGGAGATCGGCCCGACGGCGTGAGTGGGATAGTTGATGGTGTTCCAGTCCCGAAGCATCTCACCACGCCACTCGAGACCACGGCGGCCATCGTGAGTTCTGTGCTTGTAATCGTGGAGGTACGCGCCCTCAGCGTGAATAAGGTCACCGAACAATCCGTGCCGCACCATGTTGAGAACGATCAGATTGGATCGCATGAAACAGAAGTTCTCCGCGAGCATGTACTTGAGTTTCGTCTTTTCCACGGTTTCCACAAGACTCCAGCACTGCTCAATCGTGTGGCACGCTGGAACCTCCGACAGCACGTGCTTGCCCGCCATCAACGCCGCCAGGGACTGTTCGGCATGAAGCCTCAAAGGCGTGGCGACAAAGATGGCATCCACGGTGTCGTCGGAGAGGAGATCGTCAAACGTGCGGTAAAAACGTGCCCCTGGGAACTGCGCTTTCCAGACTGTCCACAGAGTTTCGTTCGGGTCGCAGACAGCCCGCAGCTCCACCTTTTCCTCTAAGTGCTTCAGGACCGGAATCTCCGCCTGGGCCCGACGGGCGCCAGCGACGGCGAGTCGAACGACCGATGCGCTCATCCGTTCTTCCCATTCTCCACGTGCTCGATCTCACGGCTCTTGAGTCTCAACCCTCGCGCGGTGTGGAAGGGCCCCGAGGAACGCCGACAAACTCCCGTCGCCCGGGGCGCCCCAAGGCTGGAATCCTAGGTCCCGAAAGAGCTTTACTGCCGCAGCGCGGTGTGACCGCGTCTGAACGAAGCAGTGCTGAAAGCCCCGCTGGCGCATGAACCACAGGGTGTGCAGGCAGAGGATCCGCCCGAGCCCACGCCCGCGATGCGCGCTGGCCACAGCTACCCACCCCATCTCGGCCAGGTCATCACGCCGGGCGTTCAGCTGGACGCACGCGGTGCCGACGAGGTGATCCTCCGCCACCGCAAAGTGGATACTCTCCTTCCAGACCCGGCCCGATGGATCAGCAAACGCTTCCTCAGCCCGCTTTGCGTCCCACGTCCCCAGACCCCCAGCGTCATCCAGCAGGTGCCACCAAGCTCGTTCCTCGCCGGGGATGAACCGGCGGATCGTGTACCCCGCCGGTGACTCGGGAAGATGAAGGGCATCGAGCCGGCGCAAGTACATTCTCACCCGTCCAGCACGCGTCGGCGCTTGTCTCCCCATGGCCGAGGCATAGCGTTCGTTGGCGGAATTGCGACTCCCTCTCCTGGTTCACGCAGCGCGCGCGAACGTCAGCGCCCGGTCTCCCATTCGAGAAGCCCTTCTTGAACTGGGTCCCCGACCGTGCGCAGAGGTCAGTCAACGAGCACACTCCGGCCGATCCATCGAAAGCCTAGCGCCACCACACCAAATGTCACGCTCAGCAGCAGGGTGGTCAACGCAGCACCCACACCCAGTCGATTGTCGGATACCAACGCCAGGATGGAAACGGTTGCCACCAGGAAGTGCGCGGTGACCAGGAACATTGTGATGCTGAGGTTGGTGACTGAATTCACGAAGGTGGTGATGAACGCGGCGCCGACCGTGCGCCGAAGGAGCGGGAAGTAGACATCCATGAACACACGGAACCACGGGGCACCGAGATTCTCAGCGGCTTCCTCGAGCATGTGGTCAATCTGCTGAAATCCCGACGCCGCCGTCTTGTAGGCAAAAGGGAGATTCCAGAAGCACAGGGCGAGGATAAGAATCCAGATCGTGCTCGAGAAAGCCAGTGGAGGCCCGTTGAAGGCCAGGAGATATCCGATCCCGAGGAACACGCCGGGGATCGCAGCCGGCAGCATGGCCCCGAAGTCGAGAGCGGCGGAGGCGACGAGCGCCTTTCCCCGGGTGAAGTAGGCAGTCAGCAACCCGAGCAGGGCCGCGAGCGCAGCGGCGCCGCCGCTCACGACCAGACTGTTCTTGACGTGTGGCCACCGCCTGAGCGCCGCCGTCCAGTGGCGGAGCGTGAGATGCCAGTCCGCACCCCAGACGTTCGTGAGGCTCCCGATGATGACTCCCGCATAGATCGAGATGACAAAGAGCGAGGCGACGGAGCAGATTACGAGCAGGAAGACCTTGAGGGCCCGCGGGGTCGCGCGTCGCTCCCCGCGCACACCACGGCCGACAATCGTCGTGTACTGTCGTCTGCTGACCCACCGCCGTTCCATCAGGAAGAGAACGAGGGCGGGCACGAGCAGGAGACTCGCCAGCATCGCGGCAGCCCGCAGGTCGGCCCATCCTTCTATTTGATACCAGGCCTCGGTGGCCAGGATGGGAAAGTCGCCGCCGATGATCAACGGGTTCCCAAAATCCGCGAGCACATAGAGCGCCACTAGGAGCATCGCGCCTGCGAAACCGGGCCGGGCCAGAGGCATCGTGATGGTTCTGAAGACCGAGACTTCGTTGGCGCCCAGGTTCCGCGCCGCGAACTCCATGTTCGCAGGGATATTCTCCAGCACCCGGGAGATGGCGATCGTCGCGATGGGGAAGAACGAAACCGTCTGGGAGAGCCACAACCCGCGCCATCCGAGGATATCGACGCGCAGGTTCAACAGGGTATGCGTGATAAGCCCCAGGCGCCCAAACAATAAGAGATAGGAAAACGCAACCGTGAACGGTGGGGAGAACAGTGGCAGGATCGAGATTGCACGGAAGAGACCTTGGCCCGGGATGTCGGGACGTGTCAGGGCCAGTGCAAAGACGAACCCCAGGAGGCAGGCCGTGACAGTGGAGAGGCCGGCCATCGTCAGGCTGTTGACGATGGCGCGCATCCACCGGGGATGATCCAGCAGGCCGACAAAGTCTTGAGACGATGGATACGTGACCACGCGGATCACAGGGTAGAGTACAAAGAGCGCAATGATCAGAGTCGTCGCGAGGAAGCCGAGAAGTAAAACCGGATCGCCCAGCCGGTCTACCGACTGGGCGATCCGCTTCCAGATGCCGTACGTTACCGCCGCTTGCTGCCGATCAACTCTTCCCATTTCTTTACCAGACGGTCGCGATTTTGCAGTGCGAAGGGTCGATCATATTGGACGAATTTGAGCGACGTGAGCGCGGGGAAGTCCGATCGGATCGGAACGTCCGTGCGGACCGGGTACTTGAAGCCGTATTTGGCGATGACTTCCTGAGCGCCCTTCGTCAGGACGAAGTCCACAAACCGCTTCGCTCCCTCTGAGTTAGGGCCTCCCTTGACGATGGAGATGCTCCCAATCTCCCCCGCCGTATCCGGCGGGATCACATACTCGAGCGGCTGTCCGCCGTCTATGGCCTCGGCGGTGTCGTCCAACCAAGCCACTCCGGCCACGGCTTCTCCGCGAACGACGAGAGGGATCGTGCTTGGTCCGGTCGGACCGTAGATGCGGACACTCGCATCGAAGCGTTTGAGCCACTCGAAACCTTTGTCCTCGCCACCAGCTCGGAAGATCTGGCCGGCCAGGAAGATATAGCCCCCGCCGACGGTGGCCGGGTTCCACGCAGCGATCCTTCCCGCATAGGCGGGGTGGAGGAGATCGTCCCAGGTCCGAGGGTAGGGACCACCGCGAGGCTTAATCTCCTGATCAAAGAGCTTGCGGTTGACGATGATCACTAGCGGCCCTGCGTAGAATCCGTGCCAAAGTCCCCTCGGGTCGACGTATTCCGCAGGAATCCTTCCGCTGGTTTCTTCCTGTGGATGGTAAGCAAGCAACAAGCCGTCCCTGGCCAGCGGTTCGTGGATCTCAGCCGATCCACCGATGAAGATGTCGGCCTTGGGTGCTGAGGCTTCCGACCGCACCCTGGCGGACATGGTCCCGGCAGCAGCTAGGACAAGCGACTCGACCTTGATGCCAGTCTTCGGCTCGAACGCCTTGGTCAGCACTTCCATCGTGTATTCGTCCATTCCCGAGTACACGACGATCGTTTGAGACGGCGCTGCGGAGATTGGCCCGATCCCGAGAACCACAGCGACTAAGATGAGGACGACAATCCGTGCCATCCACGCTACTCGCATCCGGTGGCCCTCCTTCACAGTGAGATTCCCTATGCAAGCTACGATTGTCATCTCTGTTTCGCGATGGGAGTTTCGAACTCCCTCCGAGAGGCGCTCGGCTTAAAGGAACCTCCGGCGCTGACGGAAGTTCATCGTCAATCTCCTTCCCGGGCCTTGTGTACAACGCCAAGCTGATCTTGATCGTGGGCGGCTGGAGTAGCCAACTCAAGAAGCCGCGCAGAATCACTCCTCGAAACAGCACGTTCTTCCGCGATAGGGGCGAAGACGACGGGGATCGAGGGGGAGGATTCGCATCCCTCATCCGCTGAAACTGTTGCGGGTTGAAACACGTCGAGGTGCTGATCGCTTCCTACCTAGAGCCGGCGTACGTCGATCGGATTCGGCAGATCGACGGGGTGCGTGTGATGTACGACCCCGCCCTCCTTCCCCAGCCCCGGTACGGCTCTGACCATGTGGGGCACCCCCTGCGGCGCAGTCTTGAGGATGAACAGCGGTGGCGCGAATACCTCGCCGAGGCGGAGGTCCTCTTCGATTTCGACCACACGAACCTCGCCGTACTGACCACCCTCATCCCACACGTCCGATGGATCCAGGCGACGAGCGCGGGCATCGGCCAGTTGTTGATCCGCACCGGATTGATTGCAGCGCCGATCACGTTCACGACCGCGAAAGGCATCCACGCCAAACCGCTGGCCGATTTCGCGGCGATGGCCATCCTGTGGTTCGCTAAAGATGGGTTCCGGATGATCCGCGAGCAGGCGGCGCGACGGTGGACACGCTATTGCGGCCGCAACGTGTCGGGCGCCACGGTGGGCATCGTGGGATTCGGCAGCATTGGCCGCGAGGTGGCGAAGGTGTGCCGGGCTATGGGGATGCGGGTCGTGGCCACGAGCCGCACCCTGCGGGCCGGCGCGAGCGATTCTGATGCCGACCAGATCATTTCTGTGTCCAACCTGACTGCGTTGCTGGGGGTCGCGGACTACGTGGTCCTGGCCGTGCCCCACACCCCTCAGACGGAGCGCCTCCTCGGAGGAGCGGAGCTCGCAGCGATGAGGCCTGGGGCGGTCTTGATCAACGTGGCCCGGGGAGCAGTCGTCGATGAAGCCGCGCTCATCGCGGCGCTCCGCGACGGCCACCTCGGCGGCGCAGCGCTCGATGTGCTCTCGATGGAACCCCCGGCAGCCGACAACCCCTTGTGGAGCATGCCGAACGTGCTGATCAGCCCGCACTCGGCAAGCACAGTGGAATCGGAGAATAATCGGCTGACCGATCTGTTCTGTGAGAATCTGGTCCGCTACATGCGGGGCGAGGCGCTGTTGAACGTGTTCGACCGGAAACGACTGTACTAGAACGATTCCCCCGCCCGCATCTCGGACGCGATCAGCGCGATCGGCACCGACCCGTAGGACAGCAGCCGGTCATGGAACCTGCGCAGGGTGAACCCCGGCCGCGCCTGCATCTCAGCGCGCAGACGGTGGATTAGGTCGTCGCCGACCAGGTACATCAGCGCGGTACCCGGGAACATGCTGTTCTTCACGGCCTCGGCGCGTGCCCCATCCGGCGCCAGTCCCGCGGCCTCGTGATAAAACTGCGCGGCCTCGTCCACTGTCCACGTACGAGTATGGAGCTGCACGTCGACGATGGCCCGAGCCGCCATGCGGAGCCGGGTGTGCGCCTGTGAGAGTCTCTCGAGCGGGGTGAGAAACCCGATTTCATCCGTGAGGTCTGTGGCGTAGCACGCCCATCCCTCGGCCATCGTCCCCCCGCAGAACAGGGCGATGCGGCTGGCGCAATCCACGGCGGCGATCCGGCCGAGACGCGAGGCCGTCTGCTGATACGCGTTCCAGTTCTGGAGGTGATGGCCCAGCCCCCCGTGGTGGATCACGTGGTTGAGCTTGATCACACCGTCGTTGGTGGCTCGCAGGCGGCGGAGTTGCTCATCGGGCGGCATGTCGAGCTCGACGGGTGGCACGAGATAGTCCACTACCGGAATCCGATCAAACGCGGCCGGAGCGCGGTAGAAGAGGAAGTAGAGATGCGGCGCGGCCTCCCGCGCCCAGGTCGGCTGCGGCACGAATCGAATCGGATAGTCCCGCCACGTGACGAGTTCGTGGGCCTCCGCCGCCGCGTGCGCTCCCTCCCAGACTTCCCGAAAGCGGCGGTAGTATTCGCGGGCAGGCGGGTGCAAATCGGATAGGCCGTGCAGAGCCGCACGCCAGTCTGTGCTGCCCAGCATGGACGCTTCCGCCCGCAGGCGGGATTCCGCGATGGCCATGTGTTCCCGGCCAAGTGCCAGCACTGCCGCAGCGTTCATCTCCAGACAATGCCCGCGCCGAATGAGCAAGTCTAATGCCTCACTGCCGCAGGCATAGTCGCCGGTCGCGTTCGACGCGAGATCGGTTGAGAGATAGGAGTGAAACTCACGAAATGCGGCGGCCGCGGCGGCGGCGGCCTGGCGAAAAGCTGGATCGGTCACGCCTTCGTCATGGATGAAAATCTCCACCCCGCGTTCGAACAGCGCGTGCGCTCCGTCACATTCACGGATGGCTCGCTCAATCCACGGCGACGGCGCCGTGCGCACATTGGCTCGGCCCTGGGCCAGAAAGGGGGGAATCGCCATCATCCGCTCGACTGCGGCCGCCACACGGACATTCAGGGGGGCAAAGGGCCTGAGCAGCAGCGCGATGACCCCGAAGACCGCCTCGCCCGTGTAGACGCACGGGTTGCCCAGCGCGAAGTGCCCCGAGCCAGCCTCCCAACGAAAGATCTCCAGCGCGCCTTCAACCAGCGCCCGATCCAGACGCTCGCCTGCGGTCAGCGGCTCCTCCGGAAGACGTCGCAACACTCCCTGGAGTCCGGTGAGGGCGGCCAGTGTATCGCCCAAGCCCTGGTCTGAGAAGTCCGGCAGTCGGTGATCGTGCTCGTGCACGCCGATGAAGGTGGCGCTGACGGGGAACGTCCGGTAGAACCAGACGAAGAACGCATCCAGCGCGGCGGCGAACCTCGGAGCCTTCGTGCTCACCATGTCAGCGCGGCAAGGGAAGATCGACCCAACGGCGCTCATGGTACGAGCGCTCGACCGCGTTGATCACTTCCTGCACACGCGCCCCATCCTCGAAGTTGCCTTGATTGCGGCCCGCCCCCGCCACGATCTCGTCGATGAAGTCCCGGATGAGATTGGCGTAGAAGAGCGACCGCCACGATTCGCGCGGTGACCCGCCGGCCGGGTAGAACTTGGCGGGGATCTCGAGCGGCTTGAACTCCACATCGTCGGGCCTGGCCGACTTGATGGTCTCCGCCACGCCGAACTCCTCGACGGCGCGGCAGATGATGGCCCCCTTGCTCCCGTAGATGCGGGCCTCTACGCCGGGATAGTTCCCAATGGTCACAAACGAGGTCTGGATCGAGCCTAGAGCGCCATTCGCATATTCCACCAGGTGAATGTCCGCGTCGTCGATGTTCATGCGCATCATGCGCCCGGTGGCCCGCACCATGCGCTCAGGGATGAAGTTGCGCATCGCGCCGGCGGTGCTTGCGTAGCCCGCCCCGACCCACCACATCCCGATGTCAATGATCGGCGCGCCGTAGCCTTCAAGAGATGATGTTTGCAGGACCGAGGAATCCGCCGTATGGTCCACCTGCCGCAGCGGAGTCTTCGGATCCAGCCATTGCGAGTTCTGTTCATACCCGTTGAAGATAAAGGGCTGGCCGACGAACCCCTCATCGATAAGCGCTTTCGCGTACTGCACTCCGGGCGTGTAGCGGAATGTGAACCCGAGTTTGGTCAGCAGCCCCTTGCGCCGGGCGAGCTCTGATGCGGCCAGGGTGTCGCGGAAGTCGTAGGCGACGGGCTTCTCACATAACACATGCTTCCCTGCCGTCAGCGCGGCGACGGCGAGCTCGTGGTGAGTGGCCGACGGAGTCACCACGTCGATAACGTCCAGGTCCTTCCGCGCCACCACCACCTCCCAGTCCCGCTGCGCCTCGGGGATGTCGAACCGGGCGGCCGCCTCCTTCGCCCGGTCCCCGACGACATCGCACACGGTGGCGACTTCGCAGCGGGGGTCGCGCTGCCATCCCGGGATGTGCGCGGCCATCGCCCAGGCTCCCGCGCCCAGCACGCCAACCCTCAACTTCTCACGCGCCATACGCCTGCCTCCTTCATGACTGCAGCCGCGGATCGAGCGCATCCCGCAGGCCATCACCGAGCAGGTTGATGGACAGGACCGCGGTCATGATCGCCAGACCGGGAAACGTCGTCATCCACCACGCGACCCGCAGATAGTTCCGCCCCTCGGAAAGCAGGCCTCCCCACTCTGGAGTCGGCGGTTGAGTCCCCAGACCCAGGTAGCTCAACGCCGCCGCGGCGATGATCGCCCCGGCCACGCCCAAGGTTCCCAAAACGATGATCGGCGCTACCGTGTTCGGCAGGATGTGCCGAAGCATGATGCGCGCGTTAGTGCATCCCGCAGCGCGCGCGGCTTCGACATACGTCTGCTCTCGGGAGGAGAGCACGGCGGCACGCACCACGCGGGCAAAAGTCGGGGAGGCGGAGATGCCGACCGCGAGCATCGCGTTGAGCAGGTTCGGGCCGAGGATGGCGATGACCACCAGCGCCAGCAGGATGCCCGGGAACGTCAGCATCAAATCGACCAGCCGCATCATCGCTCGGTCGGTGAGGCCGCCGTAAAATCCCGCCGACAGGCCCACGGGCACGCCGATCAGGATCGCGATGGCCACCGAAATGAGCCCCGTTTGCAGCGAGATGCGGGACCCGAAGAGAATGCGCGTGAACAGGTCCCGACCGAGGATGTCCGTGCCCAACCAGTGCCGGGCACTCGGGGGCTTCAAGCCGTCGACCGCGTTCATCTCCAGCGGGTCCCACGGCGTCAGCAGGGGCGCGGCGACGGCGGCGGCAATCAGCCCGGCGAGAATGATGCCCCCGAGCAGCGCGCTCTTCGACCGCCGCAACCGGAGGAACGCCTCCCCCCACAGCGAGCGGGGCGCGGCCCGTCCGAGGGCCTGGGCCTCAGTCGAAGCGGATGCGCGGATCGAGGTAGGCATACGAAAGGTCCACGACCAGATTGATGACGGTGTAGATCAGCGCGATGAACAGCACGGCACCTTGGACAATCGGAAAGTCCTTGTTCGAGATCGCGTCCACCAGCAGCTTGCCGACGCCGGGCCGTGCGAAGACGGTCTCGGTGATCACCGCCCCAGACAGCAGGGTGCCGAACTGCAGACCCAGCACTGTGACGATCGCGATGAAGGCGTTCTTGAGGACGTGGCGGCGGATAACCACGGCTTCTCGCAGACCCTTCGAGCGTGCGGTCGTCACAAACGGCTGCAGCAGCACTTCGAGCACACTGGATCGCACCAACCGGGCCAGGGTCGCCGCCGAGACGAACCCCAGGGCTACCGCGGGGAGCACCAGACGGTTCCACCCTCCAAATCCCGTCGCCGGGAACCAGCCCAGCCGCAGCGAGAAGACGAAGATGAGCATGGCGGCGAGCCAGAAGATGGGCATCGACACTCCGGCGAGTGCAACCAGCATCGCTCCCGCGTCGATCCAGGTTCCCCGCCCGAGCGCGGACAGCAATCCGAGGCTCAGGCCGAGCGCACCGGCCACGATGAGTGCGGCCAGTGCAAGCGTGGCCGAGGAGGCCACGCGGGTACGGAGTTCTTCGAATACCGGCGTGCGGTTATGGATGGAGCGGCCGAGGTCCCCGCGGGGAATCCCGCGCACGAAGTCCAGGTATTGGATGACCAGTGGGCGGTCCAGCCCCATCTGGTGCCGGACCAGCTCTAACCGTTCAGGCGTGACGGGCTGATCGCCAAAGAAGATGATGGCCGGATCGCCGGGTACGAGGTGCAGCATGAGGAACACGAGGATGGACGCCGCAACCATCGTGGGAATGGCGAGCAGCAGACGTCGGACGACGAATTGGAGCATGCCCGCGTGGCCTGGGAGCCGGAATCACAGCACGCCGGCTCCCAGGCGGGAACCTGATGTTAGCGCTGGATGCGCGTATTGAAGAAGTACGGGTAGTTGCCGCCCCAGTCCACCCAGACACCTGTCACCGACCGGTCATGCGCGTACAGGGACGGCGGGTCGGCCAGGTACACCATCACCGCGTCGTCAATCACTCTCTGCTGGGCCCTCACGACGAGCTGCTTCCGGCTCGCCTGCTCGGCCGTAGCGTCGATCTGCTCGATCAACTTGTCCATCTCGGGACTGCGGTAGTTGTTGCGGTTCGTCCCGCCCCCCGCGTTGCTTGAGTGGAAGAGGATTCGCAGAATCTGGCCCGGGTCTGTTCCGGTTTCCCACCAGAACTGCAGGTTGTGCCGGCCCTGGCGCACCGCGTCGAGGTAGGCGGGCCGGGCCGCGACGTTGAGGTTCACGTCAATTCCCACCTGCTTGGCATTGGCCTGAATGAACGCCGCCATCTCGATGTTTTTCTGCGGCGCAGTCTGCAGGAAGAACTCGAGCCGTAGACGCTCACTGCCCTTCACCCGGATCCCATCTGGCCCCACCCGCCAGCCAGCTTCATCGAGGATGCGGCGGGCCTGGTCGGCATTGTACGGGATCTTGCGGCACGTCTCGGAATCGAACCCAAACATATTGGGCGTCAGCGGACTGCACGCCGCCTTGAAGACACTGTTCCAGACCGTCTTGGCCAGACCGTCCTTGTCGATGGCATACATCATCGCGCGGCGGACGGCGAGATCGCTGGTGGGCGAGCGCATCTGGTTCATCATCAGTGACCAGCCCGATCCTGCCTGGGGGATCTCTAGGAGCACCTTGTTCTGCGAACCCTTCAGGCGCTGGTAATCCGTCACCGGCACATCCTCGACGAACAGAACCTCACTGGTTTCAAGGGCCGCCAGCCGCGTGGCATCCTCCGGGACGATGCGGAAGACGATGCCGTCGAGGTACGCGCGGCCCTGATGGTTGAAGCCCGGCGCGCCCCACACGTAGTTCGGGTTGCGAATCAGACGCACTTCCGCGTCCGCGGTGTAAGACTGCAGCATAAACGGCCCAGTCCCGACAAACACGACGCGACCGAAATCCTGGCCGTACTTCTGCACCGCCGCCGGTGAGATGATGCCGAGGTACGGGCTGCTCGCGCCGTCAAGAAACGCGGCGTTCGGGCTCTTGAACCGCACCCGCACGGTGTAGCGATCCACGACCTCGGACCGATCATAGGGACCAATGAAGGAAAACGCGGTTTGCGCTCTCGTGTTGGGATCCACGATGCGGTCGAACGTCACCTTCACGGCCTCAGCCGTGAGCGGCGTCCCGTCGTGGAACTTCACATCCTGGCGAAGGTTAAACGTGTAGGCCGTCGCATCCGGCGACACCGTCCACGACGTCGCCAGTCCGGGTGCATACTGGCCCGGGGCGACCGCCCAGACGAGCGGATCGATGATGTGTAGCGCGATCCGTCCCACGCGGGTAAATGTCGTCGCCGTCACATCCAGCGTGTCGAAGCCGCCAGCCATCCCATAGGTTAACGTGCCGATGCCCTGCGCGTAGGCGCGCGTCAACAATGGCAACACTTGGGACGCGGCCAACGCTCCCACGCCCATGCCGGCCCGTTTCAGAAACTCCCGCCGCGGTATACGGTCCATCAACTTGCTCCTCCCTGGTCGAAGTGTGCCGTCTAGTTCGTGCGATCCCCAGCGGCTCCTGCCATCTGCCGCACCGTCCGCGCTGCCGGGCACTGTGTGCCAGAGGGGACCACTCCACGCCGGCGGAATTACCGATCGGTCCTCGTTGGGACAGGAAAGGACGCAAAGGATGCTGCAACTCAGGGACACCGCTGTCCTGGTGACCGGCGCGGGCCGCGGGCTCGGATGGGGGATCGCGCGCGCGTTCGGCATCGCAGGGGCGAAGGTCTGCGTGACCGATCTCGATGAGGAGGAATTGGCGCGCTGCGCTCGAGACCTCGCCGCCGACGGCACCACGCACCACACCCGTCGCTCCGATGTTGCCGATCTTACCGAGTGTGCGACCGTCGTGAAAACGATCGTGAACCGGTGGGGGCGGCTCGACGTGGTGGTGCATTGCGCGATCTACATGCCGCTCATCGGGTTCGAGGCCCTGACGCCCGAGGAATGGTGGCGGCAGATCACCGTTGGTCTCGGCGGGCTGTTCAACTGCGCGCACGCCGCCTGGCCTCAAATGAAATCCCAAGGCGGCGGCCACGTCATCGGGATCGCCAGTGGTTCGAGCCTCCGCGGGTACAAGGACGAGGTTGCGTACTGCACGGTCAAACACGGCGTCGAAGGCTTCGTGAAGGCGATGTCCCTAGAGGCCAGGGCTCACAACATCGCGCTCAACACGATCGGTCCGGGCGCCCCCATCAAGCCGACACGCATGACCTGGGCCGAGTATGATCAGGCCCCGACGAACCTGCGCGCGAGGTGGGCGGATCCGGTCGAACTCGGTCAGGCCTGGGTCTGGCTTGCGGCTCAGCCGCCCGGCCGGTTCAGCGGCTATCGATTCGACGCCGCGCCGCTGGTGCAGACCATCGCGCGGGAGGGGCCCGCCTTCTCGTTCGCCCCGGAAAAGGTCACGCTCTATCCCGACGACTTTCGCGCGAGGCAGGAGTGGTACAGTGGCTACGCAGATTAGCAGGAGGAACGCACCTGTGAGAACGATCTACGAATCGTTGGAATGGCACGAGGTACGGATCACGGCCCATGCCGCCGCACAGTACATCCCGCTCAAGTATGGAGAGGCAGGTTCCCGAGGGCCTCGCGCGACGCTCATCGCGGGGACACACGGCGATGAAGGGCCCTGGTCTGCCGTGGCCACCAAGATGCTTTGCCGGCACGCTGCCGCCAGGCTCACCGGACGCCTGCGCATCATTTTCACCGCCAATGCGCTCGCCGCGGAGGTCGAACGCCGCAATTCCTGGATCGATTCTCCCAATCCACTCGACCTGGATGGCGTCTTCCCTGGTGACACGCACGGCTCGCACACGAATCGCCTCGCCGCGGCCCTGGCTCCTTTGATTACAGACAGTGACGCGGTCATCGACCTTCATGGCGGCGGCACCTGGTGTGTCAACGCCTTCGTCAAACAGTTTGAAGGGTCCGAACAGCTAGCGGCCGATATCGGCGCCCCCTTCATCACGAAGGCGCCGAACAAGCCCGGCGGCCTGACCACCTATGCCCGGTCGCTCGGAATCAAGGTCGTCAACGTCGAAGTCGGGGGCCGATGCGGCAGAGAGATCTACTGGGCCGAGCGCATTGTGACGGGGCTCGAGCGCGCGCTCCATCGCCTCGGCGTCCTTGCCCTCGATGTACTTCCTTCGCCGATCGAGCCGGCAGTTCACGTCAGCGCAACGGAAGCCATCCGCGCCGGAGTAGGCGGGATTTTCGTCCCGACTCTGCGCGAGGACACAGTCGGCACGATCGTCCCGGCCGGAACTGAGATGGGCAAGGTGCTCGACCTGCACACCCTGGCCGAACTAGAGGGCTTCACCGCCCCGTACGAACAGACCGCGATGCTGCTCCTACGCCCCCAGATCTGTACGGTGGAGGGGTCTGCTCTGGTCTATGTAATAGGAAGGCCGGCGTAGGGTTCCTCTCGACATCCGACCACGGTCGCCCGCAGCCGCGTTCCGCGAGCGCGTACGCGGCGGCAACGGCGAGTTCTTTGACCTCGGCCATGACCAGCTGATGAAAGTGTGGGTCACCGTCGCCATCCACAAGGAGACTTACTAGATGTTCTTGCCGCGGCGGCTGTGGGGATCGTTGCTGGCCCTCTGCCTGGCGAGCATTATTGTTTTCGCGGGCGCGCGGAGCCTCCCCGGAGATCCCGCGATCGCCCTCTCCGGTGAAGGCTACGATCCCGTGGCTAACGCTCACCTGCGCAAGAAGTATGGTCTGGATCAGCCTTTACCCATCCAGTACCTTCGCTGGTCCTCACTGGCGATCCGAGGCGATTTAGGGCGCTCAATCCGGACAGGCCTTAGCGTGAAAGACACGATCATACGCCGGCTGCCCATTACCTTGGAACTCGCAGGGCTGGGGGTGCTCATCACCATCCTGCTCGGCATTCCCACCGGAATCGCATCAGCCGTGAGACGCGGAAGACTCCTGGACTATGTCGTGAACGGCGTCTGCCTGTTCGGACTTTCGGTCCCGCCCTTTTGGATCGGTCTCCTCTTCATCCTGCTGTTTGCCTCGACCCTACACCTGCTCCCAGCATCGGGATATGTCGCGTTCACCACCGACCCCATTGAGAACCTCCGCCGCATGATTCTTCCCGCGTTTGTGCTGGGGAGCGCGTTTGCAGCGTGGGTGATGCGACAGACTCGCTCTGCCATGCTCGAAGCACTGCGCTCCGACTACGTCCGGACGGCCCGCGCCAAAGGACTGACCGAGTCCAGGGTCATCATGCGCCATGCCCTCCGCAATAGCCTCCTGACAGTCGTTACGGTGCTGGGGCTAGAAATGGGCGTCCTCATTTCCGGGTCGGTCGTCACGGAGCAGATTTTCCTTATCCCGGGATTCGGTAAGCTCATCGTGGACGCCGTCGTGACGCGCGACTTCCCGATCATCCAGGGTGTCGCGTTGTTCAGTGCAGTTGGTTACATCCTCATTAATCTGCTGGTCGACATGCTGTACTCACGGCTCGATCCAAGGATCCGATTTACATGACGTCCCCTGGTCCACGGCTGCGGTGACACTCCCGGTCCCCGCACACCCCGCCAGTCCAACGTGGAGCAGATTTCTCCAGCGCAGAGCAGCGGTGGTGAGTTTGGCTCTCGCATTGTCTGTGACTCTCGCGGCGCTGTTTGCTCCGGTGATAGCCCCTTATGACCCAGGAACCAACGACTTCGAGGCGGTACTGGCGCCGCCGCTGACCCACGGCCACTTCCTGGGCACTGACGAACTCGGGCGAGACTTGCTCTCACGGATCATCTGGGGCGCTCGCGCCTCGATGCAAGCGGGAGTCCTCTCGACACTCCTCGGCCTCATCGTCGCAGTACCAATCGGGCTTACTGCAGGGTACTACCGCGGGTGGTGGGAATCCGTCGCCATGCGCTTGACCGACACTCTCCTGGCCTTCCCGTTCCTGATCATCGCCGTCGGGCTTGCCGCGATCCTTGGACCCTCCTTAGTCAACGCGACCTTGGCAATCGGAATCGTCCAAGTTCCCAAGATCGTTCGGGTAACACGGGCCGAGGCGCTGAGCATCCGAGAAGAGAGTTATGTTGAAGCAGCGATTGCTGCGGGCGCGAGCGATTGGGCCATCCTCATACGGCACGCCTTGCCGAACATGACCAGTACGCTCATCGTGCAGGCAACGGTTATTCTTCCAATTGCAATCATTGCCGAATCGAGTCTTTCGTTCCTCGGACTCGGAGTGCAGCCCCCGACTCCCTCGTGGGGCGTCATGCTCACGGCTGCGCAGTCCTACATGACGCAGATGCCGTGGCTGGCCATCCTGCCAGGGCTGGCTATCTTTGTGGCTACGCTCTCGTTTAACCTCGTGGGCGACGGGGTGCGCGATGCCTTCGACCCTAAGGGACTCCGATAGCCTCGTCCGAAACCCGATGCGCGAGTGGCGGCTGATGCCGAGGACCCACGGAGGGCTAGCCCGTTCTGATCACGAAGACTGAATTGCCTCCCCAAAGTGAACGTTCAAAAGGTGCGTAGCATGCCTCGAGCCCGCCTGATCTTTGCGCTCTTCATCATCCTGCTATCCGTTACAGCTCTCTTAACTCGCGCGCCCACCGCCCCCGCGCAGTCACCCGCAGGGGCGCCCCAGGGTCCACCACCCAAGCGCGGAGGAGAACTCATCCTCTCTATGTTCGAGGACGCAGACCGCCTGGACCCTACCTTCGGGGGGACTGCGGGGGGACGAGAGATTTTCTTCAATATGTGCGAACCCCTCTACGACCTCAGCGCGGACGGCACAATCGTGCCGCGACTAGCGGCCGAGCTACCTCGGTTCTCATCGGACGGGCTCACCGTGACGATCCTGCTCCGACGGAATGTGCGCTTCAACGATGGGACGCCCATGGACGCCCAGGCTGTGAAAATCACCCTGGACCGGTATCGCACGCTACCAGGCTCTCGCAGGGCGAGCGAGCTCAGCGCAGTAACCGATGTGTCCGTGGTTGATCCGCGCACCGTACGCCTTACCCTTTCGCGGCCCCTGGCTCCGCTTCTCGCCACCCTGAGCGACCGGGCCGGGATGGTCATGTCTTCAACTCAACTGCAGAAACTCGCCGACAATTTCGCGGACAATCCTGTCTGCGTGGGCCCGTTCTCCTTCGTCGAGCGTGTGATTGGCGACCGCATCGTCCTGGAGCGGTCCAAGTACTACTATGATGCCAACAACGTCTACCTGGACCGTGTGATCTTCAAACCAATCCCTGACGAAAACGTCCGGTTCTTGAATCTCCGCTCAGGCGACCTCCACATCGTCGACCGCCTGGCGGCGTCGGATATTCTTGCCGTTCAGCGCGATCCGAAATTTACGCTCCTAACCGTCACGTCCAACGGATACGTGCCAATCTCGATCAACATCGCGAACGTTGCCGGCATCGGCCAAACCCCGGGGCGCATCGATAGTCCGATGACAGACCTCCAGCTCCGCGAGGCCTTTGAGTTAGCGCTCGATCGCGATCGGATCAATCGCTTCGTCTTCGGCGCCAAACAACTGCCTGCTTGCAACCCGATCGCACCGGTCAATGCCTACTACCCCAAAGACCTCACGTGCCCGGGCCGAAACATCGCCAGGGCCAAAGAGCTTGTTGGCAGATCGGGTGCGCCGACTCCGGTGACAGTGGAACTGACCGTCCCGAATACCCCCGTCATGGTTCGCATGGGAGAGCTGATCCAATCGATGGTGAGAGATGCAGGCTTCAACATCGCCTTGCGGCCGATCGAGGCTGCGACCGGGCTAGCAGCCAATACGGCTGGCCGCTTCCAAATGTCGGTGACCCCGTGGTCTGGTCGGGTAGATCCCGATGGGAACCTCTACGCCTTTCACCACTCGAAGGGCTCTGACAACTACGGAAACGCGCAGGATCCCGAAATTGACGCACTCCTCGACAAGCAGCGGGTCGAAACGAACTTCGAGGCGCGGAAGAAACTCATCGCGGAGGTAATCGCGAAGATCCAGGCTCGCCGGAACGTCATCTACCTCTACCATCAGAATCTCTTCGCAGCGTACAGCACACGTGTCGTCGGGTTCCAGATGTTCGCCGACGGCATGCCGAGGTTGAAGAGTGCGGGGTTTGCCGCCGGCAGGTAGCCGCGGGCGTCCTGGCCGACAGCCATCACGTAGGACGGCTCAACGCATCGATTGAACGTGTCTTTGGATTGTCTCTACGAGATGATCCACTTCGGCAGCAAGAATCCCTCGACCTAGCTCACCCGATGCGTCGCGAGGATCCGACTCCGCACGAAGCGTGAAATCCGGCGTCGGATAACCGTCGAAAGTTTTTCCGTCCACGATACCATAGTCCCGATACCGAAGTGGCAAGTCCTTCGAGGGTAACGTCCTCACATCGACAGCGTCCGGCATCAATGCCATCATGATGGAGGTTTCAATCTTCTCTGCATGACCGATGGCGGAAAACGCTGGCACGGTGGGGACAAAGGTAATCGTGTACACGACCTGCACGTCGGGAGGGTGAGCCTCCTCAGCTGCCAAACGACGAAGCGTACGCTGGTGATTCTCGGCGCCGTGTCCGTTGACAATGACCAGCAGCCGATAGCCATCAGCCTTTAACAACCGCAGGATCTCACGAACCATGACCGCGAACACGCCTTCCTCAAAATAGAGACTCTTCACAGGGTTGGCAGGAAAGTCCATCCCAATGATGCGTTCCGTATTGTCAAACCCAAAGTTCGCCGGGCTTTGAGGCTTCTGATCCGTGGGGAGCACTGTTTCGGTCCCCGCGAAGTAGGTCGGGAGAACGACTCCCCCAACTCTCCTAGCAACCTCTACGGCCACAGCGTGGGCGTGCAGCCCATCGGTTCCCAGCGGTAAGTGCGGGCCATGCCACTCCAACGGCCCGACGGGAATGAACACCAGAGGGATCCTGGTGCGCTCCCTCACGATGTCCGCAGGACGCATCAACTCGTATTCAACTCCTCGGGTCAACCGCTCTCCCTCCCACACACAAGATCACCGTTGCCTCCGATGACCAAGTGACTCGACACGCTCCAGATGCGGGTTGGTGGGCGGTGCAGGACTTGAACCTGCGACCTAATGCGTGTGAATCCGATTCGACAACATTCCACCATCATCCACCAAAGTCCGCCGACTGGTACTGATGCGGGTTTCGTTACTTCGGAGATTCCGCCAACGTCAATGGAAGACCGCCATCTTCCACCCATTAGGCTGCAGATTGGCTGTACGGCCCAAGGAACACATCGCGCATAACAGCATGGGGATCACGACCACACCGACGACATTATAATCCATTGATAAGATTTACACGCAAGTCTGAACCGCTACGGTGAAGGAGGAAGTTGGAAACCTGTACAACTCTGAAATCTGCTGAAGCAACCATCTGACAAGAATGGTGCGAGTCGTCGTACTCCTTGTGCGCCTCATCACAGGCGTGCGTGCAGCCGTCGGCGCAGGTGCAATGGATGCGCAATCCACAGTTCGAATCCACAGTTCGAATCGACTGGTGTGTCGTGTCGGGTCCGCCTGTTGCGCCAGGCGAGCTCTAGCTTGTTCCAATCGGTAGCTCATCATGCTCTAGCTTGTCACTCTGCAGCTTAGATTTTTCGCAATCCTTTCACAGATTGATTTCGCAACCCGCGCCTTCCCGTTAGCTGCCCGGGCACAAGTTTCTCTTCGCTGGGAGACTATCGGACAATTCTCACCACGAAATAGAGATCGATTCAACAACAATCTGTCTTGACAAACCGTAACCATTCGGTTACGGTTATCGGTAACTAAATGGTGACTATTCGTCGCAAGCAACCCGATGTGGTCTTCCGGGCGATTGCCGATCCGACCCGTCGGGAGATTCTGCACCTACTGCGTGGCGGCCGACACACCGTGGGCGAGATCGCGGCGAATTTCCGGACCAGCCGTCCCGCGATTTCGAAGCACCTTCGGTTGCTGCGGGCTGCGGGCTTGGTCGTTACGCACAAGCACGGCACGGCACGCGTGTGCCATCTGAACGCCAAACCGCTGCGTGCGGTCAACAAGTGGCTCCACGACTATGAAGCGTTCTGGAGCGACACGATGCGCGATCTCAAGCGTTACGTCGAGGAGAATCGATGAACCCGACACAGACAAGCAACACCATCGTCGTGGAAGTTCAGATTAGGGCGACGGCGGAACGGGTCTTCGAAGCACTGACCAATCCCGATCAGCGAGTGCAATGGTGGACGGCAGGAGGGCGGTTTCAGGCTACGCACATGCTATCGGACCTCCGCCCCGGCGGCAGGTGGATGATGCGCGGCATCGGGGTGGGCGACAAGCCCTTCCGCGTGGACGGAGAGTATCGCGACGTCGAGCGCCCACGTTTGCTCGTGTTCACTTGGCGTCCTGACTGGCAGGGGGATGCGACCGAAACCATGGTGCAGGTTGATCTGGAGGAGAAGGACGGCATCACCATGGTCCGCTTGACGCACTCGGGGCTCACGAGTGAGAGTGCGCGCGCCAGCCATCGCGGCTGGCCTGAACTCCTGACCTCGCTCCAGATGTATGTTGAGGAGCAGGTTCAACCTGGCAGGAAGCGATCTGTCTGAGACGCCGAGAGGGCCCCGACATGGCGCGAATCCGGTATCTGGTCAATGACGTTGACCGTGCCATTGCCTTCTACACTCAGCATCTGGCCTTTAAGCTGGAGCATCAGGCTGGTCCGGCGTTTGCAAGCATATCGCACGGAGACCTGACGCTCTTGCTAAGCGGCCCGCAAAGTTCGGGGCACCGGCACCTGCCCGATGGACGCCGACAAGAACCGGGCGGATGGAACCGGATTGTCCTGAACGTGGACGATTTGGCTTCCAGCGTCGCGACGCTGAGACGGGCGGGCCTCCACTTTCGCAGCGATATCGTCACGGGCCAGGGAGGCAATCAAATTCAGATCGAAGATCCTGACGGCAATCCGGTGGAGTTATTCGAACCTGCCGGATGATTCCAGAGTTCGGCACCGCTACCCTTTGACCGCTCCCGCCGTAAACCCGCGGATG
>MNEU01000050.1 GCA_001917855.1 Armatimonadetes bacterium 13_1_40CM_64_14
CATCCGACAGCGGAAACGGGAAGGGCCGGACATCCGCGCCCCACAGTTGGATGGCCGCGCCGTTGAGGACCAAAGCGAATCCCAGCGTGATGATGACCCGGCCCAGCAACGTCGCCTCCCGGGCCGGCCGCAGGATGAGGAAGTAGAATCCGGCACCAATGACCACCGCCGCAGCGAAGGTGGCGACCACCGCGATCCCAAACGGCACTCGGAATTGGGTGAGAAACGTGTAGCAGATGAACGTGGCAAACGTCGCGAGGTCGCCGTGCGCGAAGTTGAGGACCCGCGACGTCCGGTAGAGCAGCACGATGCCCAACGCCACCAACGCGTACAGGCTTCCGGTGGCAAGCCCTACGACGCCGTACTGCGCGAACAGCTCCATGCTAGATTGCACTCCGTGCGTTCATCGTCACGCGGCCGACGAGGAAGGAGATCCGTTGCGAACACGGATCAGAACGGCCATGCCTTAAACCACAGTCTGATTTTCATCCAGCGGCCAAAGAGCCCCAAAGGGTCAACGGCCATTACGAAGATGAGGATGCTCCCGTAGATGATCGGAAGCCACGCCCTCGTCTGGGCCAGCTGCTGGGGGAGCAACGTCAGTAAGGCCGCGCCCAACACCGCCCCCGGGATTGTCCCCAGGCCGCCTACTACGATCATGCTGAAGTAGTAGATGGACTCTGACAGCGTGAACAACTGAGGTTCCAAGAATCCCAGGATGAGCGCGAGGAGGGCGCCGCCCACCCCGGCGTAGAAGGCGCTGAGCGCAAAGGCCAGCGTCTTGTAAGTGGTGAGATTCACGCCCATGACTTCGGCCGCGATGTCGCTGTCTCGCATGGCGACGAGTGCCCGCCCGACATACGACCGCAGGAGATTGTAGGCGACCCACACCAGTAGCGCCAGAGTCCCCATCGCCACGTAGTAGATGTGGCGGTCGGTCAGTTGCCAGGTGCCCAGCGTGAGCTTGGGCAAGAACAAGCCGTTGCGACCCCCGGACAGCTGTTCCCAATTACTCAGCACCTGCTGGACCGCGATCCCAAACCCGAGGGTGGCGATGGTGAGATAGGGTCCGGTGAGGCGGAGGGCTGGCAACCCCACGAGATATCCGAAGGCGGCGGCAGTAATTCCGCCACCCAGGATGGCCGCCGGCCAAAAGAGGTGCAGTTTGGCCGCGAGAAGACCGGCGGCGTACGCACCGATGGCGACAAAGCCGGCGTGCCCTAAGGAAATCAACCCGGCCGTGCCGACCAGAAGGCTCAATCCGACTGCGATGATGGCGTGGGCCGCGACTACAGACGCGGTGTAGACGAGGTAACCGGGCGCCGCCTGAGGCAATAGGACCAAAACGGCGACCAACAAACCGACGGCCACGCGTCCCCCCGTGCTGCGGATGAGGACCAGATCGTCGTCGTAACGCTCCTGTAGGCCCATGTCGCCCAGACTGTTCCCGCGCCGTGTATGCCCCTCCTGCGCACCATGTCGGTCTGCGGGGTGCTCGCGAGCGGAGTCGACAGCCGCGATGGAAATCGGCTTCCCCTACCACCGGGTGAGAGCGGGTCGCCTTCAGCCTCATTGACACGGCGATTGTGACCATGTACACTGATCATGGTCACAATCGCCGTGGCCGGGAAGGAATCGAAACCATGCCCGTTGAGCAAGTTTCAAAGTCGCGCTTCAAAGCCCGGGCGTTGGCATATTTGCGCAAGGTGCATGAAACTGGAGAGCCGGTGGTGATCTTGGATCGCGGACGTCCGGTGGTTAAAGTAATCCCTTACCGAAGTGAGGCGGAGGATATTTTGCGCATCCTGCGTGGGTCGGTTCAGCGTTACCAAGATCCCACCGAGCCGGTGGCCGTGGAGGATTGGGAGACGCTCAAGTGACCGTGCTCGACACTCACGCGTGGGTATGGCTGGTGAGCGAGCCGAAACGTTTATCCCCGCCTGCTCGCCGGCACATCGAGGGCGAGATGCCGAACGGGCCGCTCCTTGTCTCCTCCATGAGCGTGTGGGAGGTCGCAATGCTCAGCGCGCGCGGGAGATTAGCACTGACCATCGGCGTGGAGGATTGGGTTGCTCATTGCGAGGGCCTTCCATTCCTCTCGTTCGTACCTATGAGCAACCGCATCGCGCTGGAATCGGTACCCCTCCCGGGATTCCCGTCTGCAGATCCCGCGGACCGTATAATAGTAGCCACGGCTCTTGGCCTCGGTGCCACCCTTGTGACCGCGGACCGACGCATCCATGCCTATACTCGGGTCCGCACGGTCTGGTAATTTGAACCACCTATGCCACGAGTCAAAGACTCGGGTGGGAGAAGACTCTCGGCCCCTAGAATCCTCCGCGACGAATCCGCAGGGACGGCTCCGCTCAACCCGGCACTACGGGCGTCTTGCGGGCCGGGATCTTCGCGAGGACCGATTCGTCGATATTCAGATGCGCCCGCACGAGCTCGTGGGGCGTAAACGCCAACCACTGCGCCAGCGACACATCGGCGAAGTGGTCGCTTCGGAAGATTTCAAGAAACCGCAGCGTCGTGTTGCCGATGCTCTCGATGTAGTGGCCCATTGGGAACGGCACGGCCCCGACATCGCCCGCCTGGAAGTCAAAGGTGCGTGCGTTGTTCACCGATGCGAACACCGTCATCCGCGCCTCGCCCGAGATGTAGAATTGCCACTCGTCCACGTTTGTGTGCCAGTGCAGCTCGCGCATGCCGCCGGGTTCGACTTCAACTAACGCGGCGGCGATCGTCTTCGACGCCGGGAACACGGACGAGTCGGTGATGCGGACGGTGCCGCCCTTCATGCGGATGGGCTCCTGGGCCATCATCCGGTGGCTGAAGGTCAGGGGCACCGGCCCAGCGCCGACGACCCGGTCCGCGGCGAGCGGGCCCGGGACGGCTGCCTGGAAAATCCAGAGTTCCTTCTCCGGGATGCGCGCGAATGCGCTCTCGGGCACGCCGAAATTTTTGGCGAGCACATCTTTCGGGGTATGGGCGAGCCAGTCGGTGAGCAGGAAGGTCTCTTCCTCCGAGAAGTTGCCGTCGTCGAAGACGAGCAAGAACTCGCACCCGCCTCCTTCCAAGCCCTGGATCGAGTGCGGGATGCCGGCCCCGAAGTACCAGAGGTCGCCTTCGCCCACATCGTCCTGGAAGGCGCGACCGTCCTGGTCAATGGCGGTGATCCGGGCCCGGCCCTTGAGCATGTAAGCCCACTCGGCCGCCTTGTGCCAGTGCAGTTCCCGGACGCCGCCAGCCTTGAGCCGCATGCTGACGCCGGCGATCTCGGTGGAGACGGGTAATTCCCGTGCCGTCGTCTGACGGCCCCAGCCGCCGGGGGCCAAATGCATGTGGCTGTCGGCGAAGGACCATCTTAGATTTGGTACCGTCCCGTGATCCTGCCGCGGCGGTACCAGCGTGTCTGGGTTCTGGGCCTCGCGGGCCGGGTTCGACGGGCCAATGATTGATGCACCTAGCGTGCCGCTGATCGGCTGAGGCGGAGTAGAGGATCCGGTTCGTCCGTGTTCTCCAGTCATCGACAGTCCTCCGATTTGAGAAGTACGAGGCTCCTGCTCATTCGTTCCATCCGGCGATGCTAGGGCGAGTGCGTCTGATCGAAACGGCCAGTTGCTCTGATAGTGCTGGCCATGCCTATCCAGCCGTGTGTGGCGTTGTCGTGTAGCCCGGGTGATGCGGCGGGAAAAGGCTCCCCTATGGGTGGGCTTTGATGTGGTCTAAGCCTGGGTTCCCATCGTGACGTTTGTCCTCCTCCCGTGAACGGTGCGCCTCGGCCCTCCCCCGCTGGCCGTGTAGGTCCCGTGTACTGTGGACACTATAGGGGAGCTATTCGATGGAGAGCGCATTGATCGCACAGTACTTGGGGCCGCACGCCCGGCGGATGAGCCACTACCGGGTCCATACGTCGGCGCCCGCTGCACGGACCTATGAGGCTGCCCTGAGAGTTTCCTTGCGCGATGTCCCGGTTGTGCGGTTGCTCTTCGGCCTGCGGGGGATTCCTTATCGTGCGGATATGACCGTGCGGGAGTTCTTCAGCACCGGGAGCTTTCGCATCCTAGGTGAGGACCCGCCGCGCGAGATCGTGTTCGCCATAGAGCGGGCTGAGATGCGCGCGGTGGGGAACTTCCGAGTCATGACGACGCCGTCCGGATCTGTGCTGAGCACGGACACATGGGTCGAGACGGACACTTCCCGGGCAGACCGGGCCTTCCGCCTGTACTGGGCCGTCATCGCCCCCTTCTCGGGCCTGATTCGGCGAGCGCTCCTCCACGCGGCGAGGCGTCGAGCGGAACGTTAGCCGTGAGCGCTAATGGCGGCGCAGGGTTTGCAGCTTCGCCTGCTGCTCCGGCGTCAGCGAGTTTTTGACCCGGATGAGCAAGGTCAGCTGCGTCCGCTTGATCTCTCGCTCCAACCCCACAATCTTGTCCAGCTGGGCGAGCGTGCGCTGTTCGTCGATGTGCCCCTGCTTGACGAAAGAGGCCATGGTTTCCATCTCATTCTGCAGTTGCCACTGCAGTTCTGTGAAATGCGCCTGGGCATTCTGGATTTCCCCTTTGATCAAATTCCGCTGCTCCTCGCTGAGCTCGAGGGCCTGCTGGTGCTGCATGACGAGCTCAGGGGGGAACAGATTCTCGCCCAAGGGGTCGACGGGCGGGCGCATCGGCATCGGCCGAGGCTGCGCCGAAAGCGACGATCCTGCCAGGAAGACGAGCACTGTGAGCATCAACAGTTCGGACTTGACCATGGGGATCACCCTTATCCTTTAGTCTTTAGTGCCCTCGGTGTTCATCGTCAGGGGCGTAGCAAGTTGGGGCATCTGGCTCAACAGTTCCTCGCCAAATGGGTGCAGAAGCTGCGCTGTAGGGGGCTGCCACTGCCACAGCTGGGTCGTGGGTGTCCCGCGCGGGGCGAACGGGGCGGTCCAGAAGAAGATCACCAGCAGGACCGCAATCGTCATCGCCCCAACGGTCGCTCGGAGGGCCCACGGTCGCCTGAGCCCGCCCTGCTTTCTGTGTACCGCCGCGTCTAATAGGCGGTGCGCGGGCGGTGTGCGCTGCGCGTCGTCGGCCTGCAGCTCACGAAACCACGTCGTGAATTGCGTGTCGTGGGAATCGCGATCCATCTGACACCTCTGTCGCTTCCAGCCGTTGCCGGAGCCGTTTCTTCCCCCGCTCGTAATGCACTCGAGCCGTCCCGAGGGACACTCCCATCACCGCTGCGGCCTCGCGTACGCTCATCTCTTCGTAGAAGACGAGGTGCAACGCCTGGCGCTGCCGGTCCGGCAGGGCAGCCAGTGCCTCCCGGAGCCGCACCAGCCGTTGTGTGCGCTCGAAGGTCTCCTCGGCACTCTCATCGACTGCGGACCGGGTGCCTTCAGCTTGGAGCGCGAGATGGCGTGCGTGAAACAGGTGATGACGCCAGGCGCCAGATGCCGTCCTCCGAATCACCGCGAACAGCCACGTCTTGAAGGTGGATCGCCCATCGTAGCGAGCGCGGCCCTCCAACACCTTGACGTAAACGGTCTGCAGCACATCGTCGGCCCGAGCCCTGTCGTGTGCGCAGCAAGCTAGAGCCCAGCCATAGCTTGCGTTGTGGTATCGTTCTAGCTCCTGTCGCAGATTCACAGTCGCCGCCGACTCCCCCTGACGCTGATCATGAGGGTGTCACCTTATTAGTCACTCATCCCGGCGTTCCATATGACGCCGCCGTGGCCTTCCAGGCCGAACTTTTGTACTGGAAGTCTGCAACTACCGCGGATTGCCCTGCATTCGGGGGGCAGTCCCCGCTTCCTGGGTGTGTGGTATGATATCGGATGGCGAATACGCACTTGATGTAGATGAAGAGTCGGGCCTCTGGCGGAGTGGCACCGGAGGCCCCTCTTGTCGAGAAAGTAGGGAAGGCACGCGGTGATCACCAACCATCTGAAACTCCTCGTCGGTGGCGTGCAACTCCGTGACGGCGTCGTCACCGTCACCGATGTCCTCGGTCGAATCCTCACTCGGGCGGGACTGTATGTCTTGGCCATGGAACGCGGCTACGCGTCCACCATCTACGGCGCGCACCAGTACGATCCGATGGTCATCGCCGAACAACCCCCGGTGTCCTGGGGAGATCCTGCGCTGGATATCCTGGTGGCGCTGGATTATGACAGCAATCCCGACGCGTCCCAGCAGCCGAACCGCGACACCGTCCTGCGGCACGGATCCCACCTCAAAGATGGTGGGGTGCTGGTCTACGACAGCAGCACCGGAGAGATTCCCACCGAGGCACTGGAACGGCGCGGGATCAAGGTTTTTCCTCTCCCCGCCCGGAACATCGCCCGCGACGAGCTGAAGCTCGATGTGGTCAAGAACATGGTCGCCGTGGGCGCGCTGTTTCGCCTGCTAGAGTTTGACCGCGATGTGACGTTGTTGCGTAAACTAGTCGAAGAGCGGTTCATGCGCAAAGGGCAAAAGGTCGTCGACACAAACCTGCAAGCGGCCCGGCGCGGTCGCGAAGTGGTGGAGACCGTCTTGAAGGCCCGCGGGTGGACCGGGACCGATTACCACTTGGAACCCCGCCCTGTCACAGAGCCGCGGTTGCTGATTTCCGGCAACGAAGCGCTGTCGATCGGCGCCATTCAAGGCGGCTGCCGCTACTACGCGGGCTATCCGATTACACCCGCCTCAGCCATCCTGGAGTTTCTGGAAGAGCACCTGCCCAAATATGGCGGCCGGGCGATGCAGGGGCAAAATGAGCGCGAATCCATTCGCGCTGCTCTGGGCGCGGCGGTCGCGGGCGTGCGGGCCATGGTTGGGACGTCCGGGCCGGGGCTGTCGTTAAAGGTCGAGGAGTTCGGAGTCTCGGGCATGGCGGAAGTCCCGATCGTCATCGTAGACACGCAGCGTGCCGGGCCCTCGACGGGGATGCCGACCAAGAGTGAACAGGCGGATCTGTCGCTGGTCGTCTTCGGCGGGCACGGCGAGATCCCGCGGATCGTGCTGGCGCCCGCGACGCAGGAAGAGTGCTACACGATGATGATCGATGCCCACAACATCGCCGATAAGTACCAGTGTCCTGTCTTCTTCCTTACCGATCTGAACCTCTCGGAAGGGCGCAAGGTCGTCCCCGAAGCAGTGTTTACCCAGACGGCCGTGCGCGTCGATCGGGGGACGCTGGTCCGCGAAGAGGATCTGCGTCGGGATGGGGCCTACAAGCGCTTCGCGCTGACTCCGTCGGGGATTTCCCCGCGTTTAGTGCCCGGGACGCTCGGGGGCATCTTCAAGGTGACTGGATCAGAGCACGACGAGCGCGGGTTTGTCAGCACTGACCCTGCGACCCGCAAGGCGATGATGGAAAAGCGCGCGCGCAAGATGGAGACCTATCTCCGCGAGGACGCGAAGCCGCCCCAAGTGTTCGGCACCCCCGACCGCAAGCCGGTCCTGGTGGGATGGGGGAGCACCCGGCCGGTGCTGCTCGACGCCCAGCAGCGGCTGCGCGCACTGAAGATTGAGGCGGCGGTTGTCCACTTTACCCACCTGTGGCCCTTCCCCACCGATGTAGCCAAGGCGGTGCTGGGGCGGGCCTCCGTGATCATTGCGGTCGAGCAGAACTTCTCCGGGCAGTTCGCCGACGTCATCCAATCCCAGAGTCTCCTGCCCGTGCGGCGGATCGTCAAGTACAACGGACTGCCGATCTACGCGTCCGATGTTGTCGGCGGGGTCGAGCAGATTCTTCAGGACGGCATCACGCACGTGCGCGTGGGGACGGAAGCCCCTGCCCCTGTGCGGGTGTCGGAAGGCGACTAGAGAGAGCGATTTCGAGGTGACCGTAAGTGAGTGAGCCAAATGTCACCAAGTCGAACGGCCAGTCCACTGTCCGGGCGGCGCAGAAACCCTCGGCCAAACTGTGGGACGAGAACGCCACGCCCCGCCACCGCATCCAGTGGTGTCCGGGGTGCGGGGATTTTGGTGTTCTCGCTGCCCTGAAGATGGCGCTCACCAAGCAAGAGGTGACGCCAGCGAACCTCCTGATGGTGGGTGGGATTGGCTGCTCCGGCCAGATCCGGAACTACTTGAATGGAAACGCCTTCCACGGGACTCACGGCGGCGCTTTGGCCTACGCGCTGGGCGCGAAAATGTCCCGGCCGGATCTGACGGTGATCGCCCTCGCCGGCGATGGCGATACGTTTGCGATCGGCGTCGAGAACTTCGTCCACGTCTGCCGGCGCGACCCGGGAGTGATGCTGGTCATCATGGACAACGGGGTGTACGGGTTGACGAAGGGGCAGCACTCGCCCACCCACGGCCGCGGGATGGACATCAAGGAGTGGTCGGAAGAGTCCCCGCCGCCGTTTTCGCCGCTCCGGCTGGCGCTGACCGCGGGCGCCACGTTTGTGGCACAGTCCTTCAGCGGCGACCCAAAACACGCGTCGGAGATCTACGTCCAGGCGTTGCAGCACAAAGGGTTTGCGATGGTGAACGATTTCTCCCCGTGCGTGACGTACAACAAGTTCAACACGTACGACTGGTATCGGGAACACGGCGAGGACGTCTCTGCCTCTCACGACCCGGCCAATTTGGACGCGGCCTGGGAACTGCTGAACGACTTCGATCGCCGCGGGCGGCTGCCGCTGGGCGTCGTGTATCGACACCCGCGCGCGAAGAAGGCCGTCAACCGATTGCCGCTGTGGCCCGAGGAACTGCAGGGGGCTGATGTGCGTCCGTTGTTGCAGCTGTTCCGCTAGCGCGTGACGCGGCGGGCCCGTCTGATCTTCGGAACGGCCCGCTGGGGGAGTCGGTCTCCGACGGCCGACAGAGAGGGTGGGGGCGAATGAAACTGGGGTGGGTTCTGCTCGGCGTGTGGTTGGTGTTGTACGGGTTGACCGGCCTCGTGCAGATTAACATTCCATCGCGTCACGAGATCATGGGGATCTTATCCTTGCTGGCCGGGCTGTTCATTCTCCTCAACCGCTAGCCCCACACCGGCCTCGGCAAGCCGGTCGAGGTCTCCGCTCGGCCCCTCATCAGCGGGGTTCGACGAGCGCCCGGCGGAGGATTTTCCCCACCATCGACTTAGGGAGCTCGCGTCGAAATTCCACCCTCTTCGGGACTTTGTGTGGCGCGAGCTGCCGCTTGCAGTGCGCGATGAGATCATCCGCCGTGGCGTGGTGCCCGTCCCGAAGCACCACGAACGCTTTGACCACTTCCCCCTTGTACGGATCGGGTATCCCCACTACCGCCGCCTCCAACACCGCGGGGTGCGCGTAGAGGACTTCGTCGACCTCGCGGGGGTAGACATTTAATCCTCCGGTGATGATGAGATCTTTTTTCCGGTCCACGATGTAGAAGAAGCCGTCCTCATCCATCTTGGCCATGTCGCCCGTGAACAGCCATCCCCCCCGCAGGGCCTGCGCGGTTTCCTCCGGCTGGTGCCAGTAGCCCTGCATGACCTGCGGACCACGGACGGTGAGTTCGCCCACCTGGCCCGGGGGCAGCGCCACTTCGCCCGTGTCGTCGACGATGCGCGCGTCGGTATCGGGGAAGGGGATGCCGATGCTGCCCGTCTTCCGGGTGCCCTCCAACGGGTTAGCGTGCGTCACGGGGGATGCCTCGGTTTGCCCGTACCCCTCGACCAATCGTCCGCCGGTGAGGGTCTCGAACCGAGCCTGCACATCGGTGGGGAGAGGCGCGGCCCCACTCACGCAGGCCCTGATTGAGCCCAGATCGTAGTGCGTCACCCGCGGGTGGGACACGATCGCCGTGTAGATGGTGGGGACGCCGGGGAGCAGCTGTGGTCGATACTTGGCAATCGCCTGCAAGAGTGTGTCGATCTGAAACCGAGGGATGAGCACCGTCTCGAGCCCATTGGACACGGCCAAGTTCATTACTGAGGTCATCCCATAGGAGTGAAAAAACGGCAGGATGCCCACCACGACGTCCCGACCCGGCTGCAGCTGGGGGAACCACGCGCGCGACTGATAGATGTTGCACACCAAGTTTCGATGAGTGAGCACCGCGCCTTTGGGGATCCCGGTGGTCCCGCCGGTATAGAGGAGCGCGGCGGGCTGGTCGGGATCGACCGAGATACCCCGCGGCGTGGGCGAGGTCTCTAGCAGGGTCCGGAACGTGGGCACATCGCGGGGAATGCGCACCACGTGCCCTTCCCGGTACGCCTTCAGTGGGTATAGCCACCGCAACAACGGGGGGAAGTGGGCGTTGATGGGGGTGACCACAATGGCGCGCACGTGTGTCTTGGGACGCACGGCGGCGAGCCGCGGATAGAGGAGGTCCAAGGCGATCGCGACCTCGGCCCCGCTGTCGACAAGCTGATGCTCGAGCTCCCGTTCCGTGTACAGGGGATTGAACGGGACAACGATGGCACCGGTTTTGAGGGTGCCATAGTAAGCGATGAGGAACTGCGGGCAGTTGGGCAGGTGCAACGACACGCGGTCGCCCGGGCGGATGCCGAGCTGGATGAGGCCCGCGGCGAACCTGTCGACCAGGGTCTGCAGCGTGCGGTACGACAGCCGAGCCCCGAAGAAGACAGCGGCCGGGCGGTCGCCGAACCGCGCGGCCGTCTCATCCAGGAAAGACGGCACGATGATCTGGGGGTAGGTCAGCGTGTGGGGCACCCCCGGATCATAGAAGCGCAGCCAGGGCCGCGTGAGCGTCGTGGCCGTATCCATCAGCGACTCCCGCCTCTCATCGTCACACGTCGAGGCCCGCGGCACGCGGTCGGCAAGCGTCAGCAGACATAGCGTCCATGCTGGAGCAAATGGCCCGCGATCATCCGCCGCAGTGCGACGGTATTCTTAGGTGTGTAGCGCAGGAAGCGCCGGAGCCCGGCCAACTGGGTGCGCAGGGTGTCGCCCTCGTCGACCGCCGACAGCACGGTGCGGGCCGCCGCTTCGACTCGGGGCAGTGCGTCGGTGATGTAGACTTGCGCCATTGCGACCTTGAGCGCGCCCGGCCCCGCTCCTTCGCGGTCGACGGCATGGCGCGCCCGCAGCAACAGGCTTTCCATAGCGAACGTCTCGATGACCAGATCCGCGACGCCCGCTAGGATCTCTTGCTGCTCTTCGATGCTGTCGAGGTACTTCTGGACGGCGACTCCGGCGGCAAACAGCACGGCCTTCTTCGCCATCGCGACCGCCATTTGCTCGTCGGCGAGGACGCCTGGGCCGGGATCGGTGGTCACCGGCGAGGTGAGTTCTCGGACCACTTGTTGTGCGGCCGGGAACAGCGCGAGGCGACCCCGCTGCGCCCGGCGTAGCAGCATCCCGGCGGTCAGCAGCCGGTTGATCTCATTGGTGCCTTCAAAGAGGCGATTGATGCGGCTATCCCGGTAGGCGCCGGCTGCTGGGTAGTCCTCGATGAACCCATAGCCCCCGTACACTTGGACCATTTCATCCGCGACGTAGTCGAGGACTTCGGAGGCGAAGACCTTGTTGATCGCACACTCGATCGCGTACTCCTCCAGCGCTCGCATCGCGGCGGCCGGATCCCCGTGCACGCCGTGCAGGGCGCCTTCGACCAGTCCGCCGGTGCGATACGCCATGCTCTCAGCCGCGTACAGCCGGATGGCCATCTCCGCGAGCTTGCCTTGGATCAGGCCGAATTCGCCCAGGGCCCGGCCGAACTGGTGCCGTTCCTGCGCGTAGCCGATCGCGAGGCGGAGAGCTTGTTTGCCCCCGCCCACGCAGGCGGCGGCGAGCCGGAACCGGCCCATGTTTAAGATGTTCACCGCCACCTTGAAGCCCTGGCCAATCTCGCCCAAGACGTTGTCGGCGGGGACCTTCGCCTGCTCGAGGAAGACAGACGCGGTGGAGGAACCGCGGATTCCCATCTTGTGCTCCTCTTCGCCGACCGTGACGCCCTCCGTTGTGCGCTCGACGATGAAACACGTGTGTTTGTCGCCATCGACCTTGGCAAAGACGTTGAAGAGATCGGCGAACGCCGCGTTGCTGATGAACTGTTTGGCCCCCGTGAGCACGAAATGGCGGCCGTCCGGGGTGCGCGTGGCGGTCGCGCGAATCGCCATCGCATCCGACCCCGCGGTGGGCTCGGTGAGCGCGTAGGCGCCGATGAGGTCTCCCCGCACCATCGGCGGCAAGTACTTGGCGCGCTGGGCGGGCGTCCCGAAGAACACGATCGGCTCCATCCCGATCCCCACATGCGCTCCGTAGGAGACGCTGAATGAGCCGACGGCGAGTTCTTCGGCGGCCACCAAGGACGTGATCATGTCCAGCTCCGACCCGCCGTAGGTGGAGGGCACGCCGATCCCGAGGAAGCCTAACTCTCCGAGTTTGCGAATGAGCTCGCGGGTCAGGGCCCAATCCTTTCCCTCGAGGCGCTTCAGATGGGGACGGATCTCGCGTTCGGCGACGTCGCGGGCCGTCTGGGCGATCAGCCGATGTTCGTCTGAGAAGTCTTCGGGAGTGAAGACATCCTGCGGCGCTGTCGCGGTGATCAGAAAGGCACCCCCGACGACTGGCGCGGCGACGACTTTAGCGTCCA
>MNEU01000006.1 GCA_001917855.1 Armatimonadetes bacterium 13_1_40CM_64_14
ATCGAGCCCACTGTTGTCGCCTGGCACCGCGCGCATTTTGCCACACTATGTGGGCAGCCGCTGGACGATCCGCGCACGGCTTTGCTCCAAACCGATCTCGCCCATCTCCGGCTCGCGGCGGGGGCGTACGACGCTATCTTGCTTGATACGGACAATGGGCCTGACTGGCTGGTCCGCGACACAAATGCTCGCTTATACACGCGGGAGGCCGCGGAGCGCTTCCTTGCGGCCCTGCGCCCAGGAGGAGTGCTGGCGTACTGGTCGGCAACGCTATCGGCAGCGCTGTCGGCAGCGCTCTCCGCGGGTGGGGGGGCTGTCGAGGTCGTGGCCACCGAGGACGAAATTTCCCCCGGACGTCCGAGTACGGCGTGGCTGTACTTGGCCACGCCTATGGCGCGCCCCGGCCTGTAGGACCGGGCCGGCCCGTTTAGCCCCCGATCTGAATCATCGCCCGAGCCTGCGGGAACATCTTTTCAGCCAAGGCGTGGCCGAACGGGCGGCGGAAGGCTCCGGCCTTGAAGATCTCCGTGAGGACCGCGTAGCTCGCCCCCGCGCGCAGCGGGGTAAGCAAATCGACTTCGTCATCGCGTAGCAGGCACAGCCGTAGACGGCCATCGGCCGTGAGACGCAGCCGTCCGCATTTCGCGCAGAACGGCTGGCTGACGGGACTGATGAACCCCAGCGTTCCGGATGCCCGCGGCAGCCGATACGTGCGGGCGGGATCGCTGCCCGAGAGATCCACGGGTTCGAGAGGCCCCAAGGCACCTTCGATCGCTGCCATCGTCTCTTCCGACTTCACCACCGCAGCCTCCGCAAAATCGCCGACGCTACTGAACGGCATCATCTCGATGAACCGGATCTCCCAGGGGCGCTCTAGCGTCAGCGCGGCCAGGGGCACCACGTCGTCCTCGTTGAAGCCGCGGACCACGACACTGTTCAGCTTAATCGGGGTGAGTCGGACCGCCTCGGCCGCTGCGAGGCCCGCGAGGACTTTCTCGACGTGGCCCCCGCGGGTAATCCGGGAGAATTTCTGCGGGTCGAGCGTGTCCAAGCTGATGTTCACTCGCTGCAACCCGGCAGCTGCCAGGGGCGCCGCGAGTTCCTTCAGCAGCACGCCGTTGGTGGTCATCGCCATGTCCTCGATGCCCGGGATCGCGGCGAGCTGGCGGACAAGGTCGACGACCCGAGGACGTACCGTCGGCTCGCCTCCGGTGAGACGGAGACGGCGCACGCCGAGGTCGGCGGCAATGCGCACCAGCAGCACGAGTTCGTCGTCTTGCACGAGGTCGTCCGGAGGGCGGAAGTCGATCCCCTCCTCCGGCATACAGTAGACGCACCGCAGGTTGCAGCGGTCGGTCAGGGAGATGCGCAGATCAGTGAGGGGGCGCCCGTATTGATCTTTCATCGATGTGTTGTTGGCCCGATTATAGCACTCAGCCTCTCCAACGCAGCAGGCGAACCGATTTGTTCCGGTCCCATCGCGCGAAACGGCGGGTGCTAGCGAGAGACCGGCGTGGCCTCGTCTGGACGACGCGGCGCACTCTCGAGGGCCGCGTGCAGCCGCGATTGCATGAGCTGTTGCAGGGTCCCCACAATGCCCCGGCGGAACACCAGGATGACCGCGACGAAGATCGCTCCCGTCGCGACGCCCCACGCATCGGTCCACGTGGAGAGGATGTCTCGCAGGAGGAGGACAAGGGCGGCGCCTACCGCCGGGCCCAGCGTGGTTTCCATCCCGCCGAGGAGAACCATCATCACCACGGTCCCAGACGTGATCCAGTGCACGGTCTCCAGAGCCACGAACCGATGGGCGATGACGTAGATGCCGCCGGCAAAGCCGGACAGCGTGCAGGACAGCACCGCCGACAGTAACTTATACCGGTCAACCGGATAGCCGAGGCTCCGCGCGCGCACTTCATTTTCTCGAATGGCCATCAACACGCGGCCGAACGGTGAGTGGACGATCCTCCAGCACACCCACATTCCCACCGCCACTAGCGGGACGGTCACATAGTAGAACATGGTGAGGTTGCTCAAGTCGAGCCCCCCCACCAGGACGCGGGGCACTCCCTGTACCCCGTTTTCTCCCCCGGTCAGACCGCGCCACTCGTTGATGATGTAGTAGATCATCTGCGCAAAGGCGAGCGTGATCATCGCGAAGTAGATCCCCCGACGCCGTACGGCGAGATAGAGGAGGGGCACGGAGAGCGCTCCGGCGACCAGCGCCCCGGCCACAGCATTGACGGGATAGGGCACGCTGCCCCGCAACGCCAACAGACCCGAGGCATACGCTCCGGCGCCAAAGAACGCCGCATGCCCGAAGGACAGCAACCCCGTGTACCCCAACAAAATGTCCAAGGCTGTGGCGAACAGCGCCCAGGTGAGGATGTCGAGAGCGAGTCCTTCATAGACCAGCCGGGGTAGCAGGAGCACGAGACCCCCCAACGCCACCCAGCCGAGGCGCCGGGCGATCATTCCAGACTCCCAAACAATCCGGCCGGACGCAGCAGAAGGATGATCGCCATCAAGACAAAGACCAGAGTGTTCGAGACCGGCGGATAGTACACGGCGCCCAGGGCGACGATCACCCCCACGAGAAAACCGGTGACCACTGATCCCAGGATAGACCCCAGCCCTCCAATCACCACGATGGCGAACGTGGTGACGATAAGATCGGCTCCCATCAACGGGGACACGTTCCGCATCGGCGCAGCGAGGACGCCGGCAAGCGCCGCGAGGGCCACGCCAAACGCGAAGACCGGAGGTACCCAGCGGTCGACATCAATTCCAAGCGCGCGGGTCAATCCAGGGTTTTCTGTCGCCGCGCGGACGATCATGCCCACACGCGTCCACTCGATGACCCACCATGTGAGGAGACAGATCAGCACCGAGAACCCTAAAACGAACAGCCGGTAGGTCGGGAAGAGCAGATTCCCCCAGACGATGGCACCTTTCAAAAGGGACGGTGCGCTGTACGGGACGCCCTGGATACCAAACCGCAGGCGCATGGTGTCTTGGAGCACAAGGGTGAGGCCGAAGGTGAGCAGTAGGTTGTACAGGGGATCCACGTCATACAGGCGCCGCAAGAACAGGCGTTCCAGGACAATCCCGACAGCAGCGACGGCCAGGGGGGCGAGCACCAGCGCCCACCAAAACGAGACTCCCGCACTGGTACCCAGCAGGTAGGTGGCAAACGCCCCCAGCATGTACAGGGCGCCGTGCATGAAGTTGACAACGCGGAGCATGCCAAAGATCACAGCCAGCCCCAGGCTGAGCAGGGCAAAGAACGCGCCATTGACGAGCCCATTGAAGACCTGCAGGAGAAGATTTTCCATGGCAGGAGGCGGCGGGGACGGCGGGCCGTGTGCCGTCCCCGCGCGCCCGCTATCTCGTTACTGCTTGCACTTCGACGCGCTCAGCGGCTGGAACGCCTCGCCCGCCGGGATCGTGCTGAGGATCTCCACGTAGTCCCACGGCTCCTTGACTTCGCTGGGGGCTTTGACGCGGGCCAGGTACGCGTCGTGGATGACGCGGTGGTCTTGCCGACGGATCTCCGCGTTGCGGGCGAAGAAGTCGGAGAATCGGAACCCTTCCAGCGCCGCGACAACCGCGTCCGGCTGATCGGTGCCCGCCCGACGGACTGCGGACAGGTACTGCCAGGTGGCCGAGTAGTTACCGGCATGGGCAAACGTGGGGCGTACTTTCGTGCGCGCCAGGAACCGGTCCGCCCACTCGCGTGACTGCTTATCCAGCACCCACTCCCAGGGTGTCGTGTACAGGGTGCCCTCAAAGGCCTGCACCCCCAGGGCGTGCACGTCGCTTAAGAACAGCAATCCGATCGCCAAATTCACTCCCTTGCTGCGCAGCCCGAATTCGTTGTACTGCTTGACGAAATTAACCAGATCGCCCCCGGCCTGCATGACCCCCAGCACATGCATCGTCGGTCGCAGCGTGCGGGCCTTGATCAGATACGTCGAGAAGTCATCGTTGGGAAAGGGTGTGCCGTCTGAGAGCAGCACCTTTCCGCCGCTGCGTTCGATCGCCGCCCGAAACGAGCGTTCCATGTCCTGGCCAAACGCGTAGTTGGGATAGACGATGTACCAGTTCTTCCCGATCTTCTTCGTCACTTCGGTCGCGGTGCCGTTGGCCAGCATGTAGGTGTCGTACGCGTAGTGGAATGTGTACTTGTTACAGTTGTCGTTGGTGAGCTGGGTGGTGGCGGCGGTGATGTTGATATACAGCCGTTTAAGTTCCTTAGCCGCTTCCGCCACGGCGAGCGCCGCCGAGGAGGTCGGCACGTCCAGGATAATGTTGGCCCCATACCGCTCATAGAACTCGCGGGCCTTCACGTTGGCGAGGTCCGGTTTGTTCTGGTGGTCGGCGCTGATGATCTCCACCGGACCCGGGAACTTTCCGAACTGCTGCTCGAAGTCCGCCACCGCCATGCGGACGGCCTCGACGGAGGTCGGACCCGACAGGTCCTTGTAGACGCCTGACTGGTCATTGAGGACAGCGATTACGATCTTTCCACTCGTGAGCCGGACTTGGCCCTGACTTGGGGCGGGCGCGACGAGAGCTATCGTCAGCACGGCTGCGCCCACCAGCACACCCCATCGTTTCATTGCTATCCCTCCCGCATCCAGCGATCCTCGGTATCTACACGCCAAGATACTCCAACAACTCTTGCTCGCGACGCTCCACCTCCTCGTTCGACAGGCTTTCGACCGTCCGGCCGTTCACGATCAGGTAGTGGTGATCCGCGACGGTCACTGCGAACCGCAAATTTTGCTCGACCAGCAAGACGGTCAAGTGGTGCGCCTTGATCTCCCGGAGAATCTCTCCTACCCGCCGCACCAGGATCGGCGCCAGCCCTTCGGTCGGTTCATCTAGGAGCAGCAGCTTGGCGCCCATGCGCAGGACGCGCGCGATCGCGAGCATCTGCTGCTCCCCCCCAGAGAGTTTGGTCCCGGGCTGGCGCGCCCGCGCCCGGAGCGGAGGGAACGCGTCGTAGATCTTATCCAGGTCCCAGCCGTCGGGGGAGACGACCGGTGGAAGCACGAGGTTTTCGTGCACTGTGAGGCCACTGTAGATACCGCGGTCATCCTGCACATAGCCGACGCCCAGCCGGGCAATCCGCTGAGGCGGGAGGGCCGCGAGATCCACGCCGTCCAAGATCAACCGCCCCCGCTTTTGGCGGTGGATCCCCATGATGGAGCGGATGGTGGTGGTTTTCCCCGCTCCGTTGCGGCCGATCAGCGTAACGATCTGGCCATCGTGGATCTCAAGGTCCACTCCGTGGAGGACCTGGCTTTCACCATACCACGCCTGCAGGCCTTCCACTTGGAGCATCCCGTTGGAGCACCGTGATGCGATCGGACAGGGCCGCGACCACACCCATGTTGTGTTCCACCAGCACGACCGTGCGCGTGCGGGCCACTTGCCGGATCAGCGCCACCACGCGTGAGATGTCTTCGACCCCCAGCCCCGCCGTTGGTTCGTCCAGCAGAAGCATCCGCGGCTGCAAGGCGAGCGTGAGGGCAATCTCCAGCGCCCGTTTTTGGCCGTAGGACAGCTCCTGCGCAGGTTTTCCCGCCGCCTCCGCGAGTCCCACGGACTCCAGAATTGTTCGGGCGTCCTGGTCGAACCGATGCAGCACGGTCTCGGGAAGCCAGAAGTAATAGCCCAACGGCGTCCCAGACTGGCGGGCCAGTCGGATATTGTCCAACAGACTGAGGTGGGGGAAGATGCTGGTGATTTGAAACGATCGCGCAAGGCCCAGGTGCACGATGGCGTGCGCAGGCCAGCCGGTGATCTCCCGATTCTCAAACAGGATGTGGCCCTCCGTCGGGCGCAGCAGGCCGCTCAGGAGGTTGAACAATGTGGTCTTACCCGCGCCGTTGGGGCCGATGATCGCGTGGATCACACCAGCCTCCACGCGCAGGTCCACCCCTGCCAGGGCCCGGAACCCCCGGAAGTCTATCGCAAGTCCCTTCGTTTGGAGGACGGGCATTGGTGGCTGCACCTATCGATTGGCCACCCAGTGGTAGCCCCCCTGCCGCGGAGAATGACATCAGCATCAGGAGCCACGGTCCGCGTGTCGAACCCCCCTGATCGTATGCGAAGAGAAGAGATCGCGTGATTCGTCGGAAGGGGGAGAGGGGATGTCCTTGAAGGGCAAAGTCGCCGTGGTCACGGGCGCGGGGTCGGGCATCGGCCGGGCCATCGCGCTTGCACTCGCCCGAGAAGGGGCGGCCGTGTGTATTGCGGATATGGACGAAGCGGCAGGACGCCGGGTGGTCGGCGAGGTGGCGGCAGCGGGGGTCCGCGGGCACTTCGTTCGGACGGACGTATCGCAAAGCGGCCCCGTTCGCGCCATGGTCGAGGACACGGTCAAGACGCTGGGTCGCCTCGACATCCTGGTCAACAACGCCGGTGTGCAATACGTCGCGCCGATCGTCGATTACCCCGAAGATCGCTGGAACCTGCTGATTGGCGTTATGCTCACCGGGACCTTTTTGTGCACGAAGTACGCACTGCCCGCCATGCGGGTAAACAAGTGGGGTCGGGTTGTGAACATCGCCTCCGCTCATGGACTCGTCGCCTCTCCGTTCAAGTCCGCGTATGTCGCCGCCAAGCATGGGATCGTGGGATTTACCAGGGTGGCTGCGTGGGAGGTAGCGGATGCCGGGATTACTGTGAACGCCATCTGCCCAGGCTACGTGCGCACCCCACTTGTGGAAAAGCAGATCGCCGACCAGGCTCGCGTGCACAACATTCCGGAGTCCGAGGTGGTGGGGCGGATCATGCTCGAGCCTCATGCGATTAAGCGACTGCTCGAGCCAAGCGAGATCGCGGGGATGGCCGTCTACCTCTGCTCAGATGCCGCGGCAATGGTGACGGGTGCGGCCTTGGCGATCGACGGCGGATGGACCGCGCACTGATCCCTCACCCAGTGGCGCATTCTGGCTTCCTTGGGGCCCCGAATGTCGGTCCTGCTTGCTAATGGCCGTCGGGGTGCCGCTGTCCTGAGGCGGATTGGTGACAGTGTCTAAACTCTGATGGGGGGTTGCGCAAGCGACGAAGATCAGTAAAATAAGACAAAGCAAGAGGCGCCACGACGCGCCACGGTCCCACGAACAGACGTTTGGTGTATAGGGTGGGACCAGACGACGACCAAGGCGGTGAAGTACGTTGGCACGAACAGTAATGGCACGTGCGGGAGTCAGGGCCACGCGCACCTCCCATCGGCGCGCGCGCACACGGAGCGCAACAGCGCGCTGCCCCCACGACCTCCTGGTGGGCACCTGCGCCATCTGCCTGCGGCTCGAGGAGACGACGGCCGACGATCTCCATCACAGTCGGCTGGCGCCTGAGGAGCGTCCCCCTCGGGCTCGGAACGAAGACGAGGAAGCCGAAGAGGAAGCGGAAGAAGAGGAGTAGTTAAGACGATGGCGAGGGTGTGGCGGGTAGTAGCGAGAATCGGTGGGGCCATTCTCCGTGGGGTGCGGAAGGTTCTGGAAATCGAGATCGGCCCATCACGCAAGGAAGACCCCATGGCGACCTTGTACCACCAGCCTCTTCCTCCGCGTTTGAGCGTCAATTGGTGGGCGCTCGTCCTTGGGCCCTTCTGGTATCTGGTCCGCGGGCTGTGGGTTCACGCCTCGATCCTCTTCGCGCTCGTGTTTCTCAGCGGCGGGACGCTGTTCCCCTTCGTGTGGCTGTACGCAGGTTTGAAGGCGAATGAGGACCTGCTGGAGGTCCGCATCGCTCAGAAGAGTTTCTACTAGTCACAAGATTCAGGACAGGGGACCAGGAGACGGATGGCCTGATCCCCTTTTGTTTTCCATCGCTCCTCTGCAAGCGACTACCACCTCTCATTGCAGGGTCTATGTGGACTTCGGATCGTGATCGCGGTGTATAATCGCCCCAGCGGGCCGCTGTAGCTCAACTGGCAGAGCGCCTGATTTGTAATCAGGAGGTTAGGGGTTCGACTCCCCTCGGCGGCTCCAGGATTGATGTGGGTTTCGTGGACCGGCCCTCTCATCGGGGGCCGGTCCATCTAACGAGTTTCTAACGAACCGCAGCAGATGGCCCAGGAGCCTCTTGCGCGTGGTCTACCGAGTGCCCCAAGACCCTTTAGGGAAAACGGGGGAGGTAATTGAGTTAGATCCCACCGTTCCGTAACTCGGGAAGCTATTGCATCCTGGAGTAGGGAAGATGCTAGAAGAGTAAGAAGACATCTGCACCTGAGCGACCCGCCAAGTGATCCGCCGCCCCCCTCCGATGATCTCGCCGTAGCCTTCACTCGCAAGCAGATCAGCAGATAGCACGACTTCCGGTCGGGTCGGATCGGGCTGTATGTAGCGTCCGCGACGTGGACATGAGCCCGCTAGTGCGGCGCATTGTGCAGACAGTTCCCTGGTCCGAGGGCCTGATCTTCTCGCCGGATGGGGTCAAGCCGATGGGCGACGGCAGGTGGATCAAACGCCAGTGGCACAAGGCACAGGTACGGGCGGGGATTCATCAACCGATACGCTGGCACGATCTCCGGCACCAATACGTTTCCTTCCTGATTCTCATTGGGAAGTCACCGAAGTACGTCTCACAACAGGCCGGACACGCGAGCGCAGGATTCACGCTCGACCGCTACGGCCACCTCTTCAACGCGATTACCCCGACGCCGATGGAGTGGATTGAGGATCTGCTCTGGCCAGGGGACTGTGACCAAATTGTGCCCATCGTAGACGCAACTAGGCAGCAGCAGACGGGGGAACGAGCGTTAGAAGAAGGGGTGAAATCCCTTGTCAATGGCGTCAAGCAGAGCTAGGCGAAACTAGACGGTAGACCGGGGGCCGTGGTTTCGAATCCCACCCCCTCCGCCAGTCCTGAGCCAGTAGCACTCCGCAAATCCTGTCGGAGAGCGCGAGGGGGCCGATCCCCTGATTTGCGATTACCTCACTAGAGGCTTGCCGTAATCGACTTCCACTCGCCAGGAACGAACACGATGATCGACATGACTTTCCCTGACAGTACGCCGGATTTCCCAATGTCAAACGCAATGCCCAAGGGATCATAGATCATCGTAAGGGTCCGCCCCTCATCGGTCGCGAACTCCTTGCCGTAGCTGTCCTCGACGATGGTCCGGTCGCTCCCGCCGGTGATCCCGCCTTTGTCGGTTTTGTATTGTTCGCTGAGTTGGATCAACACGAGCACGACCTTCCCCGTATCCTTCTCAGCAATGACGAGGAACGGTTTGAACGGCCAGTCATACAGCGTGTACTTCTCTCGGTCGGATTGGTTGACGACAGATCCAAGCAGTCCCATTGCGTCATGGATGTCTCCTCCGACGCGAATACCGCCCGCTGACTGCCCGGCGACCACCGCGGCGCCACTTTGGGCAGCCACCGGTAGTCCGAAGAGCGCAATGCATGTGACGACGACTCCGACTCCCCGTAGCACAGTCCTCACCGTCCTCTTGAGCCGCTCCTTATACGGAGCGTTCTCGGTGTCCCTCAGGGGGGTCTGGGTCGATCTCTGCATCACGGACAGGCATGAATGCTCCCGCCCACACCCATCATCCTCAATTACACTGCCGACGCCAATCGGGACATGGCCTGCTCCAGCGGGCAGAAACTCCCCGATGTGGTCGGGGCCGGACTGCTACAATGGGGCGGCGCTCCGGATTTGCCTAGGATGGAATGATGATGCATGCGATGAGCAGTACAGTGCTTACGGGCCGGGCGGCTCCTCGCGAGAACCTTCCAGCAATGATTGCGTTGGTCACCATGGCGCCGCGGCTCTGCAGGGAAGCACAAACCAGAAGGGGGTAGGCGGAAGGCAAGCCCGCTGACTTAGCTGACATAAAGGAGGCAGATGATGGGGGTGAAACGATGACGGGATTACGCAATATTGACATATTGATGCTATAGCCGTATGCTTAGATGCAATGCGGACCACAATACGTCTGGATAAACAGTTGTTGGCCGAGGCCAAGCAGTTGGCAGCGCGAAGCAGGCGCACGCTGACGAGGGTGATTGAAGACGCGTTGCGCCAGACCCTCGCCGACGCGAAACGATCGAAAAAGGGTTCGCCAGCAAAGATCCCGACGTTCCGAGGAGATGGCCTTCAGCCGGGGATTGACCTCGACGACACCGCGGCCTTGCTCAGCCTCATGGACGAGACCCGGTGATCCTCCTCGACGTCAACGTGCTCGTCTACGCCCATCGTGAGGATGCTCCCGATCACGCGGCTTACTTAGAGTGGCTTCAGGAAGCCGTTCGGTCGGAGGCTCCGTTTGGGCTATCCGATCTCGTTCTGAGCGGGTTTCTCCGCGTGGTCACCCATCCTCGCGTGTTCAGAATACAGAGCCCGATGGAGGTGGCCCTCGCGTTCGCGCACACCCTGCGCGATCGACCAAACTGCGTTCTGATCTCCCCGGGAGCCAGGCACTGGGAGATTTTTGCCGGTCTTTGCGGGGCAACCGGCGTCAAAGGCAACCTCGTCGCGGACGCGTATTTCGCCGCACTCGCGATCGAGTCGGGGAGCGAATGGATCAGTTCGGATCGAGACTACAGTAGGTTTCCAGGACTTCGATGGCGTCACCCGCTGGGTAAGGCCAAATAAGAGGCAAGCGCCTTTGTTTCTGCTCGCCGATTTCCTCGGTGTGAGTGCGCGTGGATCATCCAATCGTCCTATCCGAAGAGGGAGCCAGCCCTTAGCGTCGAACACCGCGGATATCACAACTGATTCCGCCAAAGTTCCACGGTCAAAAGGGCATCGCGTCTGCGACGGGGCGACCGCCTAGTTCATCATTCATCCTAAGGAGGGATTGCGGATGCCGAAAGATCTCATGGTCAGTCTGGAAGACCGCCCGGGGCAATTGGCAATGCTGGGGGAGACTTTGGGGACGGCCAAAGTGAATCTTCTTGGTGCTTGCGCTATTACGGCAGCGGGCAAGGGGACGATTCACCTCGTAGTCGACGATAAGGCCGTCGATGCTGCGAAGAGGGCTCTACAGGGGGCGGGCGTCTGGGTTCAAGGGGAGCGGGAAGTTCTCGTCAAGAAGATCGCCGACCGTCCCGGAGCGCTGGGGAAGATGGCCCGCAAACTCGCCGCTGCCGGCGTCAACGTCGACCTTCTCTATCTTGCCACCGAGACGCGGGCAGTGTTCGGAGTCAATGATATGGTGAAGGCGAAGAAGGCGCTCGCGGGTCGCTAACCAGTCGAGCACCGAGCCTCAGACTGACCGCCGCCCATTCGTCGGGCAGAGGGTCAAGGGCAGTTGAGCGGATCCCCCGGCGTGGGGCGCTCAGCGCAAGTGCATGACGCTGAATGCATCTGGTCCCATGAACGCGAAGATGACGATAGCGAGGAAGAACATCGGTGTGACAACCGCGTACACGAGGCTCAGCCTCTCGTAGCGAAGGTGCATGAAGTAGGCAATAATCAGCGCCGCCTTCATCAGCGCCATGGTTAATAGCAAAAAGACCAGCAGACCCCGGGGGACGTGAACGAGCACCGCCCCCAGTTCGAGCAGTGTGAGAATGAGCAGCCACCCCCACACCACGCTGTAGATCCGATACCCCTCGGAGTCTACCTGTGTGCGCGCGCCAGGTTCTCCAGAATGCGTCATGACCCTGATTCACTCCAGGCCGTGATAATGGTGCAAAAGGCCATCCGATGTGACCGCAGTGCTAGATCAAGTATAGAAGGGTGAAGATGAACACCCAGACCAAATCGACGAAGTGCCAGTACAGCCCCGCAATCTCAACACTCTCAGGCTGAATACTCCGGCGTGCCCAGCGCAGCGTCGTCGCAAGCAAGTACAGGACCCCCATGAACACGTGTCCCCCGTGGAACCCCGTGGTGATGAAGAACGTGGCCGAGAACGGGGGCACCCCCCAAGGGTTCCCATTCAAGCGAGCGCCCTCACGGATGAAGTGCGTCCACTCATACGCTTGGCCACTGAGAAAAAGCAGCCCGCCCAGCACCGTCAGAAGGAGGAACCGGGTCGTCCGTCCATGATCTCCCCGCTTGGCCGCGGTCACGGCAACCGCCATCGTCGCGCTGCTGCAGATGAGGATGAAGGTCATCGCCCCGACGAGATAGAGGTTGAAGATCTCGGATTGTACGGGCCAGCGGCCCAGCGAGATCCGCACCACCCCGTAGCCGGCGAGCAGGCCTGCAAACGTCAGGGTGTCGGAAACCAAGAACAACCACATCATCAGCTTGGGCCAGCCCACCGCAAAGGGCGAGGTGCCGCCCCCCCACTCTGACCCCTGAACCCGCTGCTGTTCTAGTGCGCCGTGTGCCATCTGCGCCCCTGACGAATCGGAAAATTTCCTCCGCGCTGTTGTGGTCGGGCCATGCGGCGCGTGACGTCCATCTTCTCAGATCCCATACAGGATGAGGAACAAGTAGAGCCACAACCCGTCCAGGAAGTGCCAGTATGTGGCGACCGGATCAGCGACATCCAGCGCCGCAGCATGCGTCGGGGCAGCTGGTGCCTTAGTCAAGGCAAAAATCAGGGCGCCGATGCCCCCGGCCAGATGAAGGCCATGGGCGCCGGTCAGCAGATAGAAAAACGCACTGTGGGGGTTGGTAGCCATGAATACCCCGGATGCGGCGAGTTGCCTCCATGCCACAAGCTGGCCGCCCAAGAACACCAGCCCCAGCACAGTTGTGATCCCCAGCCATCGGCGCAGCGATGCCCTCGTTCCGCGTCCCGCGGCCCGTCGCGCCGCTTCCATTGTCAGGCTGCTGATCAGGAGAACCGCTGTGGTCAGCCAGAGCACGGGGGGAAGGAAAACCGCGGGCCAGTCCCCGGCGTTGCGACGGACCAAATACGTGCTGGTAAATGCCGCAAACAGGACCGTAATGGCGGCGACCAGGAGCCACGCGCCAATGCGCGCAGGACTGACGGAGGAGGGGACGGCACTCCCGTCCCCCGGGCCGCCCCCCCTCGGGCCACCTCCGGCAGGACGGCCCGGCTCGCGGGGCGTGCGGGGAAGCTCAAGGGTCGGTGTCGTCGTCGGCGCCATTTACGCGTGCTCCGGGGAGTCGCCCGCCGGATCATCCCCAGCACCGCCGGCCACGGGGACCGCAGTCACGGGCGTGGTCTGAGGCACAAAGTCGTCTGGTGCCCCGGGCACGCTGTAGTCATACGGCCAGCGATGCACGGTGGGAAGCTCTGCGCCCCAGTTCCCGTGTGGGGGTGGGGAGGGGGCCTGCCACTCGAGGGTGTTGGCGTGCCACGGGTTGCTCTCAGCTTTCTGCCCGCGAAACAGACTGTGGAGGAAGTTGTAGACGAAGATGATCTGGGCCAGCCCCAGACCAAACGCGGCGAGCGAAACAAACACGTTTAACGGGTGCAATCCGCGCAAGAACTCGTACATCTGCGGGGAGTAGTAGCGTCGCGGCTCCCCGGCAATTCCTATGAAGTGCATCGGGAAGAACGTGGCGTAGATCCCCACAAAGGTCAACCAGAAGTGAATGCGGCCTAGCCGTTCGTTCATCATCCGCCCGAACATCTTGGGGAACCAGTGGTATAATCCCCCGAACAGCCCAAACAACGCGGCGCTCGCCATCACAAAATGGAAGTGCGCGACGACAAAGAACGTGTCGTGCAGATACGTGTCCACCGCTGGCGAGCCCAAGAAGATCCCGGTCAGACCTCCGGTGAGGAACAGCGAGACAAACCCGATCGCGAACAGCATCGCGGAGGTAAACCGGATGCGGGCCCGCCACAAGGTGGCCACCCAGTTAAAGGTCTTCACTGCCGAGGGAATCGCGATCGCCAGCGTCGTGACCATGAAGGCCGAGCCCACCAGCGGATTCATGCCGCTGACAAACATGTGGTGTCCCCACACCAGAAAACTCAGAAACGCGATCGCGCACAAAGATAAGACCATCGCTCCGTACCCGAAGATGGGCTTGCGACCGTGCACGGCCAGGATTTCCGAGACGATGCCCATCGGCGGGAGGATGAGCACATAGACCTCAGGGTGGCCTAGGAACCAAAACAGGTGCTGCCACAGCAAGGGATTTCCGCCCTGGTGGGTAAGCAGCCGTCCGCCGACGACGAGGCCCGTGGGCACGAAGAAACTGGTGCCGGCGTGACGGTCGAACAGCAGCATCACGGCCGCAGCCAGCAGCACCGGGAACGCCAGGAGCATCAGGATGGCCGTGATGAACTGCGCCCAGGTGATCAGCGGCAGTCGGGTCATCAACAACCCGCGCGTCCGTAACTGCAGGACAGTGGTGATGTAGTTCAGCGACCCGAACAAGAACGCAACGATCAAGATGGCGATGCTGATCAACCACAGGCTCTGGCCCAGTCCGGATCCGGGCGCGGCCGCGGGCACCGCGCTTAACGGAGGATACGAGGTCCAGCCGGCATTGGGCGCCCCACCCGCCACGAAGAAGGAGGCCAATAGCACGACGAGAGCAGGCGGGTACAGCCAGTACGACAGCATATTGAGGAAGGGGAACGCCATATCGCGTGCGCCGATGGTCAGCGGGATGAGGAAGTTGCCGAAGCCCCCCGACAGCGCCGTGGTCAGGACGAAGAAGATCATGATGGTCCCGTGCATGGTGACGACCGCGAGGTAAAAGTCCGGCTTCAGCACCCCGTCTCCGGTGAAGCCGCCGGGAAAGAGGAACTTGGCTACCCCCCACTGCGTGCCGGGCCACCCCTGCTGCATCCGGATGAGCATCGCCAGCGTGCCGCCGATCAGGGCCATGAACAGCGACGTCATCAGGTACTGGATGCCGATGATCTTGTGGTCCTGGCTGAAGACGTAGCGTCGGATCCACGAAAGTTTGTGGTCTTCGTGCGTCGTTTCGTGTGCGACGGCCATCGTGCTCTCTCCTAGTGCGACTGCTGGGCGAGCCAGGTGTCAAACGCGTCTTGGGACTCGACTTTCACTTTGCCCCGCATAATATAATGCCCTACACCGCACAGTTGCGCGCAGGCCAGTTCATAGTCGCCTTCACGGGTCGGCGTGAACCAAATCTCCACGGTCATTCCTGGCACGGCGTCTTGCTTCACCCGGAACGCTGGAATATAGAAACTATGAATCACGTCTTTAGACCGGATCCGCACCCGGACTGGGCGCGCCAGGACGAGATGCAGGTCGCGTGTCACGATGTTGCTTTTGCTGGCCGGGTCTGCGGGATCCAGTCCCATCGGGTTGTCTTTCACGGAGATGCGCGCGGGGTCGATCCGTCCAAACACTCCGTCTTTCCCGGGATAGCGGAACAACCAGCCGAACTGTTCGCCGCGCGCTTCGACGACCATCGCGTCGGGCGGGGGGGGACTGTGGACCTGGGCCCAGACCACCGCGCCCATGGAGACCAGCGTGATCATCACGGCCGCAGGGATCAGCGTGTAGGTCAGCTCCAGCGTCCGGTCGTCGTGCCAGTAGGCTGCGCGACCAGTACCGCGGTCCGCATACCGCCAGACGAACACCGCCAGCACGACGTGTATCAGGACAAAGACGATCCCGGTGACCACTAGCGTCGTATTGAAGAGTCGATCGATCTCGACGCCATGCACGGATGCCACGGGCAGCATCCACCAGCGGCCCCGGGCGATGAGGAAACTGCCCACGCCGCCAATGACGATGAGGACGACAATCAGGGTGGCGAGCAGTCGACCCACGCGGCGCTCGCGGGCAGGCGCTGGGATTTCGGCCATTCGGGTAAAGTCCCTCTGGGACGGACGTGCAGGTCCGACGTTGTTCCGGCAGCACTAATTGGCTTTTGGTGGCGAGGACTCCTGCGCTAGGAGTGCTTTTCAGACAGGCTTTACAAGGGCGTGAGTTCCCATCGTGGAAGCGCCTATCGCGGCGGGGGGATGAGGGTTTGGATCTGAGTGCGCAACTGCTGATAGCCGGACTCTGCCACGTACCCGCCCGCGACCTGTGCCCGAATGCGCAGGTGGGTATCGAGGAACACCGTCGTGGGTAGTCCTGTCACCCGGTAGGTCTGGATTCGGCTCTGCTCTGGATCGTAGACGTTCGCGTACGTGATCTGGAGCCGCTTGAGAAATGCCGCGGCGTCGTCGAAGTCGTCGGCGGTGTCGACACCTAGTATCGCGACGCCACGGGGGCGAAACTCTCGCCAGACGCGTTCCAAGATGGGCATTTCCTCACGGCATGGGACGCACCAGGAAGCCCAAAAGTTGAGCACGACGGTTTGGCCCCGGAAGTCCGAGAGAGCGAGGACGCCCCCCGCAAACGATCGCAAACGGAAGTCTGGCGCCGTGCGCCCGACTGATCCGGGACCTAGGTCCTGACGCAGGGTGGGCGGGACAGGCGTCGGCTGGGGAGGCCGAATGTTCGCGGCTACGATTGCTGCGAATGCTGTTGCCATTACCGCAGACCCAATGAGGATCCACCGGCGCCATCCGTCCATCGCGGCCTCACCATACTCCGTGCGAGCGGCTAGATGCCACACTAAAGTTCGGCACGGGCTCGGCCTAACGATCGTGCTGCCGGACGGTGAGCACTGGAATGAGGCTCTGCCGGACGACGTACTCGGCGACACTGCCAAAGAAGATATGCGCTAGGCCGGTGCGGCCATGGGTGCCCATCACGATGAGATCTGCACCCACATCGCGCGCGGCGTCCAGTACTCCTGTCCGCGGGCTCCCCTCGCGGATCCTCGTCTTTGCCTGCGGATAGCGGGCGGCGACTTTGGCCATTTCCGCTTTCGTCTCCTCGCGCAGCTGGTCCACCAGTTGCCCCATCGCCGACACCGCGGCGAGTTCGGACGGTAACCCGGCCACTCCAGTCACGCTGAGATCGAGCACGTGCACGATCTCTAACTTCGCGCCGAACGCTGCACTGAGACTACTTGCCCACCGCAACGCCGGTTCTGCACCCGGCGAGAAATCGGTAGGCGCCAGAATGCACTTGATGTGCAACGGGGCTGGGGACTGGGCGGGGTTCATCGTCTCAACACCTCGTCTACTTGTTCTATATGGTGGTGTCTTAGGCTTCCTGCTTCCCGTCCAGAATATCCGGAGGCGCCGTGCGGCGCATCGGGCCCGCGGCTGATGGCTCGTCGACGGTTTCGGATTCCACCGCAACCCGTGACCAACGCGGGGGCGTAGGGGAGGGCGCTCGTCCACGGTCTGTGGATTGACATCAGCCAGATTGGAATGACGTACGACAGGGTGTCGTTCATATGGAGGGTGAAGTGGAGGGGCACCATGACAACAACTGAGTTAGCACGGCACATTGAGCACTCGGTCCTCGCTCCGCAGGCCACCGGGTGGGATGTGGAGGAAGCCGCACGTGTGGCTATTCGCTGGCATGTGCGCGCGCTGGTCGTGAAACCCACCCACGTGTCCCTGGCGGCCCGGCTCCTTGCCGATACCGGCGTGAAGGTTGTGGCTGTGGTGGGGTTTCCCCATGGCGGCCAGACAACGGAGACCAAGGTCGCCGAGATCCGTCAAGCAGTTCATGCGGGGGCAGAGGAAGTGGACGTGGTCATCAACATCGGCGCGTTGCGGCAGGGGCAGGTCAGGCTCGTGCTTCGTGAGCTTCGGGCGGTCGTGGATGCGGCGGGCGGCCATCTGGTGAAAGTGATTGTGGAAAATGCATATTTGACGAACGCGCAAAAGCAGTTGGCCTACCGGCTGGCGGATCGCGCTGGAGCCGCGTACGTGAAAACGAGTACCGGCTTTGCGCCCACGGGTGCCACAAAGGCAGACGTGGCGCTGATGCGGCGTAGCGTGTCGTGGTTGGTCGGCATCAAGGCGGCGGGGGGTATCCGTTCCTACGCAGATGCGCTCGCGCTCTTGGAGGCCGGCGCGGACCTACTTGGCACCAGTTCGACCGAAGCCATCCTGCGTGACGCGGCCCGTGAAGCGGCGCGCGAGGCGGCCTGAGGCACGACCCTCTGCGGGATTCGCACCCACCCTATTCCTTCGCTTTCACGGTTCCCGGCGCGGCCATGCCCTCAGGCAGGGCGGACCTTTTCGGCCTGGAAGAGTTCCTAGACGCGATTTGTGGAGGCGCTAATGAAAAAAGGTGGCATCCTGAACGCGGAGCTCATGCGGGTGATCGCACTGATGGGGCACACGGACCTCCTGGCTATTGCCGACAGCGGCCTCCCGATTCCGCCTGCGGTACCGCGGATCGATCTAGCGCTGATAGCCGGGGTGCCGTCATTCCTGCAGGGGCTCGCCGCCGTCCTGGCCGAACTGCAGGTGGAGTCGGCCACGGTGGCTGAGGAGATGCGACAGCGCAGCCCCGCCCTCTACCACGCTGCGCGGCAAGCGCTAGGAACCGTTCCCCTAACGCACATTTCGCACGACCAGTTCAAGGCGATGCTCCCCCGCGCCCGCGCGGTGTTGCGCACCGGGGAACAGACGCCGTACGCTAACATCCTTCTGCACAGCGGGGTGACGTTCTGAGCGATGCGGTGCGGGGCCAATGGAAAAACCTCAGCCGCTCGGGGTCATCATGGTGTCGAGCCATGGTGCACACTGTGGGATCGGGTCATGGCCACTCGCGAAGCGGTTACCACCCGACCTTGGATGCTCACTACTGCCCGGCCTTACTACTTCCCCGAGTGACTGAGGCACCCTGAGCCTAAGCGAGAATCCCACTAGCGTCAATCGAGATGGTTTGTTCGAGGTTTGTGGACAATTCGATAAAAGTTGGAATGGGCCACCCCGCCATCGAATCACTCGGCGTAATGACGACACAGACTCCCCCAGCTGACGCGCCCCTCCTCCAAATGCAGGGCATCGACAAGTCGTTTCCCGGTGTCCAGGCGCTGCACGACGTCGCCCTCCAGGTGCGCGTTGGCGAAGTCCACGCGCTCGTCGGCGAGAACGGAGCAGGCAAGTCCACGCTCATGCGGATTCTGGGGGGCGTGCACCAGCGGGATCGCGGCGAGATCCTCTGGCACGGTCGCCCCCTAGAGATCCGGTCGCCGCTCGAGGCCCGCGCACACGGGATCAGTATCATCCACCAGGAACTGAATCAAGTGCCGGGGCTGTCGGTCGCCGAGAACATCTTCTTGGGCCGGGAGCCGCGCCGCGCCCTGGTGTGGGTAGACTGGACGCAGATGCGCTTGCGCGCCACACGCTTGTTGGCCGATTTGGGTCTGTCCATCGATCCCCGGCGTCGCCTCGGGACGCTCAGCGTCGCCGAGCAGCAACTGGTGGAGATCGCCAAGGCGCTGTCTAGCGAGGCTGAACTGGTGATCATGGATGAGCCCACCGCGGCATTGACGATCGAAGAAACACAGCGCCTGTTCGGGTTCATCCGCGACCTCCGGACGCGTGGGGTGGCCATTATCTACATCACGCACCGCCTCGAAGAGGTGTTTAGCATCGCGGATCGCGTCACGGTGCTGCGCGATGGACAATACGTGAGCACGACGGCCGTCGCCGACATGACCCTCGATGAACTCATTCGGCTGATGGTGGGCCGCCGGCTGACCGAAAAGTTCCCCAAGGAGACGGTCGCGCCCGGAGAGGCCGTCCTGGAAGTGCGGGGGTTGACCCGGGCGGGTGTGTTTGAGGACGTGAGCTTCGTCGTCCATCATGGAGAGATTCTGGGGATCGCCGGACTGATCGGCTCAGGGAAGACGGAAGTGGCCCATGCCGTGTTCGGGGCAGATCCCATTGACCGCGGCGAAATCTATCTGGACGGGCGGAGGGTGGCGATTCCATCGCCCTCCGCGGCCATCGCCCTGGGGATTGGGCTGGTCACCGAAGACCGCAAGCGCCTGGGCTTGATCTTGCAGATGAGTGTGCGGGCCAACATCACCTTGCCGGTAATCCGGACGCTCGCGCCCGCCGTGTTCATACGGCGACGGCGGGAGCAGGCCTTGGTTGCTCAGGCGATCCGGGATCTGCACATGGCCGTGACGTCGCCTGAACAGCTGGCGCGCAACCTCAGTGGCGGGACGCAGCAGAAGGCGGTCGTGGCCAAATGGCTACAGACCCATGCGCGCGTCTTGCTGCTCGCCGAGCCCACGCGCGGAATCGACGTAGGGGCAAAGGTCGAGATGTATCGGCTGATGGTGGACCTCGCTCGCCGCGGCGTCGGCATCGTCATGATCTCCTCTGAGATGCCCGAGATCTTGGGAATGAGCGACCGCATTTTGGTGATGCACGACGGCCGCATCACGGCGGAGTTCCCCCGGGAGCGCGCCACACAGGAAGCGATTCTGGCATCTGCGTCGGGGAGACCGCCCAGTGCGGTTTGACCGCGCCGTTGTCCACGCCGCCCTGGGGCATCTCTCCCTGACTCCTATCCGAAACGTGCTCCGGCGCTTTGGGATTGCGATTGCCTTCGTCTTGTTGATGGCGATTCTGGCGGTGTTGTCGCCGCCGTTTGCCACCGCCTCCAACCTTTTTAACATCGCGCGTCAGGTCTCGATTAACGCGATCTTGGCTGCGGGGATGACGTTCGTCATTCTCACGGCCGGTATCGACCTCAGCGTGGGATCCGTCTTGGCCTACTCGGGGGCCATCATGGCCGGGGTGCTGGTATCCAGCCTGCCGTTGCTCGTCGGCATAGGTGCCGGTCTGGCCTTGGGGGCGCTGCTGGGTTTGTTGAATGGGGTCATCATTACGCGGGGCAAAGTGCAACCATTTATTGCCACGCTGGCCATGTTGACGATGGCCCGCGGGGCCACGCTGGTGTACACCGATGGTCGTCCGATCACCGGGTTACCCGACGCGTTTGTCTGGCTGGGCGAGGGTGACCTGGGCTGGATTCCGGTTCCCGTGGTGATTATGGGGGTCGTGTTCCTCGCGGGTCATCTCATCCTCACGCAGACCGTGCTCGGGCGGTATGTCTACGCTATCGGGGGCAATGAGGAAGCAGCGCGGTTGTCCGGGGTCAACGTCACCGTGTACAAGACCCTCGTCTACGGGATCAGCGGGCTGCTGGCGGCGGTGAGCGCGATCATCCTCACGGCGCGTCTCAATTCGGCTCAGCCCACAGCCGGATCGGGTTATGAGCTGGATGCCATCGCCGCGGTGGTCCTGGGGGGAACGACCCTGGCCGGCGGGGAGGGCAGCATCGGCGGGACGTTGCTGGGCGCATTTATTATCGGCGTCATCAACAATGGCTTGAACTTGCTCAATGTGAGCGCGTTCTACCAGCAGGTGGTCAAGGGCGCGGTCATTTTGTTGGCGGTGCTCCTGGATCGCCGTCTGCGTTAGGCGGGCGCCCCGTAGCGCAGGAGGACCCCCCAGGAAGGCGAAGGGACCAATGCACCGCGCCACCGGGGTCAGACTGGATTGTCCCGCGCATGGAACGCACAGCACGCTGAATTGCGATAGATAGGTCGAAGGACATCTCAGAGGAGGAAAAGCGTATGCGTAGAGGTGTGCTTGCCGGAGCCGTGTTGCTCGTCGTCGCGGCTCTCCCGTTGTACGCCGCGGCCCCATCCACCGTGGGGCTCTCGATCTCCACACTGAACAACCCCTTCTTTGTCGACTTACGCGACGGGGCGCAGGCCCAGGCGGCCAAGGCCAAGGTGCCACTCACGGTCTTAGATGCGCAGAACGACGCTGCCCGGGAGGCCAGCCAGATTGAGGATCTCATCCAAAAAAAGGTCGCCGTCATTGCGATTAATCCCACCGACAGTAATGCGATCGTCCCGGTCATCAAGAAGGTCAATGCCGCCAAGATCCCGGTCATCACCGTCGACCGCGGCGCGAACGGCGGTCAGGTCGCCGCGCACATCGCGTCGGATAACGTCGCCGGCGGGGTCATGGCTGCCGGGTACGTCGGCAAGCGCTTGAATGGGAAGGGGAACGTGGTGATGCTGGAGGGCATCGCAGGCACCTCCGCCGCCCGCGATCGCGGTAAGGGCTTCCGCGATGGGCTGAAGAAGTACCCCGGCATCAAGCTGGTCGCCGTACAAACTGCCGACTTCGACCGCGCCAAGGGATTGACGGTGATGGAGAACATCCTGCAAGCGCAGAAGAAGATCGATGCTGTGTTTGCCCAAAACGACGAGATGGCTCTCGGCGCGATCAAGGCGATCGAGGCGGCCAAGCGGCAGAAGGAGATCTTCGTGGTCGGGTTTGACGCCACCGCGGATGCCTTGGCGGCGGTGAAGGGCGGCGCCATGGCCGCGACAATCGCTCAGCAGCCCAAGGAGATGGGTCGGCTGGCGGTGGAAGCGGCATTGAAGCTGATCCGAAAGCAGCCGGTCGCGAAGTTCACACCCGTTCCCTTGAAATTGGTTACGAAAGACACGTTGAAGTAGAGCCGGACCGACGGCGTCCCCGCGCGGGCGGTGTGCCTGTGCGGGGACGCTTTGTCTTTGCGGGGATTGCGTGGCACGCGTCGCCGTTGTCGGCAGCCTCAACATGGACCTGGTCATCCGAGCCCCTCATCTCCCCTCTGCCGGGGAGACGGTGCTGGGGGGCACCTTTGCCACGTTTGCGGGCGGCAAAGGGGCCAATCAGGCCGTGGGCGCGGCGCGCTTGGGGGCGACAGTTGCCATGGTGGGCCGCGTGGGCGACGATGCCTTTGGCCGACTTCTACGCGACGGCCTGGTACACGAACGCATCGATGCCTCGGGGGTGCGCACGAATGCAGGTGCGGCGACCGGCGTGGCGCTCATCACCGTCGACGGTGCGGGACAAAACACGATCGTCGTTGCCTCCGGGGCCAACGCAGCCGTGACGCGTGAGGATATCGACGCCGCGCACAACGCGATTGCGCAAAGTGCGGTCTTGCTGCTGCAACTGGAAGTGCCCCTCGACGTCGTCCGCTACGCCGCACAGATCGCGCATGCGGCTGGTTGCATGGTGATTTTGGATCCTGCTCCGGCCCCGGGCCAGCCCCTCCCGGATGACCTGTACCAGTTGCTTTCAATCATCCACCCCAACGAAGTTGAGGCGCGCGCCCTGACCGGAATCGCAATCGCCACGGAGGCAGATGCGCGCCGCGCCGCGGAGGCTTTGCTCGCGCGCGGATGCCAAGCCGTGGTGATTAAACTCGGGGCACGAGGCGCCTACCTAGCCACAGGGGCGCGGCGCGAGGCCGTCCCCGCCATCCGGGTGACCCCCGTAGACACGACGGCAGCCGGAGATGCCTTCGCCGCCGGCATGGCCGTCGCGTTAGCCGAGCAGGCCTCTGTGCAGGCGGCCGTGCAGTTCGCCACCGTGGTGGGCGCCTTGAAGGTCACTCGCATGGGTGCGCAACCTTCTATGCCGGCGCGGGAAGAGCTCCGGGAGTTTGCCCGCCAGCAGAGAGTGTCGCTCCCGTTCCAGTAGGGTCGCGTTCGCAGGCAGGGAGCGTAAGATGAGTCGCAGACGGCTTTTGCGATCCTGACGCCGCGACGGGCGGAAGCACGGGGAGGATGACCATGGAGGTCACGGTCACGTGGAAGACGCCGATGCTGATGGTCGGTGTGGCAGATGAGACAACGGCGGTCCTCATGGATACAAAACCCGAGAACGGAGGCAGCGACGTCGGACCGTCGCCAATGGAGACGACGCTGATGGCCCTGGCGGCCTGTTCGGGCATGGACGTGGTCGGAATCCTCGGGAAGATGCGAGCCCCGTTAGACGGTCTCACCATTTCGGTAGCGGCCGAGCGCGCCGCAGAGCCCCCGAGGGTCTTCACCACAATTCATCTCCGGTACGCTGCCTGGGGACGGGGGCTGGCACGTGACCACGTCTCGAAAGCCGTGACCTTATCCTTGGACAAATACTGCTCGGTGTCCGCGATGCTTAGCAAGACCGCGCGGATTACGCATGAGATCGTCGTGAGCGACGCTGCGAGCGAAAGTGCGTCCACGCACCGGGCCGTCCCGCGCGGGTGACGACGGGCGGGATTGAGAGAGCCCCACTGTATCCGAATTCTGCCACGTCGTTTCCTGTAGACTAGTGTGCGACAAGCACACGTCGCGATCGTATCTCGCCTGCCGAGGTGAGTGTCCGGATGGACCGTCCGCCTGCCTCCTCCGCCCGCGACCTGTCTGCCATCTTCGCCCCGCGCTGCGTCGCGGTGATCGGCGCATCGCGCGACCCCAGCAAAGTCGGCCACGCGATCTTCCGAAACATCCTGGAAGATTTCCAGGGTGTCGTCTATCCCGTGAATCCGAAGGCCCGGGCCATCCGCGCCGTCCGGACGTATCCCTCGGTGCTGGAGATCCCCGATCCCGTAGATTTGGCGATTGTCATCGTGCCTGCCCCGGGTGTGCGCGCGGTGCTCGACGAGTGCGGCCGGAAGGGGGTGCGTGGTGTGGTCGTGATTTCCGCCGGATTCCGCGAGGCGGGGCCGGAGGGGCGGCGCCGAGAGGACGACGTCAAGGCCGCCATCCGCACCCACGGCTTCGCGCTGGTTGGACCCAACTGTCTCGGCGTGCTGAACACCGATCCCCAGGTGCGCTTGAACGCCACCTTTGCCCGGGCGATGCCATCTGCAGGGAACATTGCCTTCCTCTCGCAGAGCGGGGCGCTTACGACCGCGGTTCTGGACTACGCACGGGCTCGGGGCATCGGGTTCAGCAAGCTGGTCAGTCTGGGTAACAAAACAGACGTGGATGAGCTGGAGCTGCTGGCCGCGCTGCGGGACGATCCGCACACCGATGTCATCCTGCTGTATCTCGAAGACCTGACGGACGGCCGCCGCTTCATCAACTTGTGCCGGGAGATTACCGGCGAGATCCCCCAGCCCAAGCCGATCTTGGCCGTGAAGTCCGGACGCACCCCGGCTGGCGCCCGCGCCGTCTCCTCCCACACGGGGGCGCTCGCGGGGAGCGATGAGGTGTACGATGCAATCTTCTTGCAGAGTGGGGTGCTGCGGGTGGAGTCGGTGGAGGAGTTGTTTCACTACGCGGCGGCTTTTGCGAATCAACCCCTGCCGTCGGGCCGGCGTCTCGCGATCGTCACGAACGCAGGCGGCCCGGGGATCATGGCCGCGGACGCGAGCGGACGCCAGGGGCTCGAGTTGGCCTCGTTCGCCGAGGGCACGAAGCAGGCCATGCGCTTGGCACTGCCGGCGGAAGCGGCGGTGGAGAATCCTGTCGATGTGATCGGCGACGCCCAGCACGACCGCTACCAGGTCGCCCTCCGGGCTGTGCTTCGCGACCCCGCGTGTGATGGAGCGATTGTGCTGCTGACCCCGCAAGCGGTGACCGATATCGAGCAGATCGCCCGGGTGGTAGCTGCGGAATCCCATGCCGGACGCAAGCCCGTGCTGGCGTCGTTCATGGGGCTCGTTGACGTCTCCGGCGGGGTGCGGATCCTCGAGGAGGCTCGCATTCCGCACTACGGTTTTCCAGAAGACGCCGTGCGCGCGTTTCGGGCGATGGTGAACTATGCAGAGTGGGTGCGGCGGCCGCGCACGGACGTCCGCACGTTTCCCGTCGACCGCGCGCAGATTGTCTCGCTGCTCGGGCCGGCCCCACGGGGAGTCTTTGTACGCGAGACCCTGGCGTTCCAGCTGTTGGCGGCGTACGGGTTTCCGCTCGCGCCATGGGCGGAGGCCTCCTCCGCCGAAGATGCCGTCATCCGGGCGTCGGCCATTGGTTTTCCCGTCGCGATGAAGGTTCTGTCCCCGGCGATCGTGCACAAGGTGGACGTCGGAGGAATCCGTCTTCAGCTGGCGGCCCCGAGCGAAGTCCGCACGGCATACGAGGAGATGATGGCCGAAACCTCTCGCCGGCAGCCGGGTGCCGCGATCGAGGGCGTCATCGTCCAGAAGATGGTGCCCGGCGTGGAAACGATTGTGGGGTTGAACCGGGACCCGCAGTTCGGGCCAATCCTCATGTTTGGGCTCGGGGGAATCTACGTCGAAGTCCTGAAGGACGTCACGTTCCGTCTGCCGCCGATCCGCGAACTGGGGGCGCACCGGATGGTCGAGTCGATCAAAGCCGTCCAGATCCTCCGGGGGGTGCGCGGCAAGCCCGCCTCCGATCTAAATGCCGTGGTCGAGTGCATCCAGCGTCTGTCCCAACTCGCCGTGGAGATTCCCGAGATTGCCGAACTCGACATCAACCCCTTGATGGTGCTGCCTGCTGGGCAGGGCGCTGCCGTCATTGATGCGCGGCTGCGTCTCCTGGAAGCTGCCCCGTGAGCATCGTTCTGTTGCGCGCGGGGGCGGTTTTGCAAGTTGCCCGTGGTCGCTTAGCGACGAGGTTCGCCCATAGGAGTTGAGGATCGTGCGTAACGTGCCCATGGTGCAGACACCTTGCGTGAACCTGCAAGGTGGGGGTGCCGCATTCCGACTACCTTTGGGGAGGTGGACGCGATGTTCCTTGACGAACTCCAGAAACGGTTCGCCGACATGCAAGGAAAGGGCAACTGGCAGGCCGTCTTTGGAGATGTAATCGAAGTCGACGGCCGCCGGATCATTCCCGTAGCATCGGTGCAGTATCTATTTGGGATGGGTGGCGGGCAAGGGCCCACGCGGTCCGGAGCCCGGGGTCGCGGGGCACGTAAGCCGACCGTCCCGCCACCTGGCGGCGGGGGCGGCGGTGGGGGGATGCGTCTGGAGCCCATCGCGCTGATTGACCTCAGCAACGGCCGCATGCGCGTCGAACCTATCATCAATATCACGAAGCTCGTCGTCGCCGCCTTGGTTGTCGTGGCGTGGTCGATCTTCTGGGTGGCCCGCGCCGCAAACGCCGGGGCAGCCCGAAGACCGTAGACGCCCTGTCCCAACTCGACGGCGGTTCACAGCCAAGCTGCGGGATCGGTGGCGCTGGTGACGTCCCCCTGTCTCGGCTACCGCACAGGATTGTGACTCCCCGAAGTTCTGTGGTCCGTTCTCGCGACTGCGGGCGCGCTCATTTTCTCTAGATGGACGCGATTCGTCCGCATCTCATCACCGCCGGGCGAGTGGTCACCCCATCGTCGGATCTGGTGCCGGGAACTGTCGAGGTGGTCGACGGCCGAATCGCCAGCATACGCACCGGGACGAGTGCGGGTGTCGATGTCAGTGCGCCCGATGGCATCCTGGTCCCCGGGTTCATCGACCTGCAGATCAACGGGGCGCACGGCGTGGATTTCTTGACCTCCGAGACCGACGCGGATTTGCTTCGGGTGGGGCGGTACCTCGCGCATACCGGAGTCACTGCGTTCATGCCGACGCTGATTACTTCGCCCCCGTCGGTGTTGCGCGAAGCACTGATCAGGTGGACTCGACTCACAACCCGTCTGCCGGCTCCGCGCATCGTAGGTCTTCACCTCGAAGGGCCGTTCCTCAATCCCCAGTTCAAAGGCGCACACCCCGCGCGCTACCTCCGCGCGCTCGATCCCACACATGCTGCGTCGCTGCTCGACGCCGCGCGTGGAGCGGTGCGGATGGTTACCCTTGCCCCCGAGCTTCCCGGCGCCCGCGAGGTGATTCGCCTCCTCCACAAGCGCGGATGCATCGTGGCCGCTGGCCACACGGGCGCCACCTACGACCAAGCTCACGCGGCGTTCAGCGAAGGGGTTACACATGTGACGCACCTGTTTAACGCGATGCGCCCAGTACACCACCGTGATCCGGGGATTGTCGTCGCCGCCCTACAACATCCCCAGGTGACCGTCAGCCTCATCGCCGATTTCGTCCACACCCATCCGGCGATAGTCCACCTCGCCGTACGCCTCAAGGGGTGGGAGCGGGTGGCGCTGGTTACCGATGCTATTGCCGCGGCCGGGGCGCGTGGGAAGGTGACACGGCTGGGCACCCGCACGGTCCGGGTGTCGGATGCGCCACGGCTCGCCGACGGCACACTGGCGGGGAGCATTTTGTCGATGGACCGCGCGGTGCGCAACGTGACCTCGCTGGGAATTCCGCTCCGCGAGGCCGTGCAGATGGCCTCCACAACTCCGGCGCAACTGTTAGGACGGGGCGATCTCGGACGGATTGAGGAGGGTGCGGTGGCAGATCTTGTCGTTTTGGATCAGGCCTTACATGTCCGCGCCGTCTATGCAGCCGGAGAGCGTATTTACGGGAAGGGCTAATGGTTCCGTAAGGCGGTGCCCCCCGACCACAGACGGCTCACGGCCGTCTGGGTTAGTGTGTCGGGGAGGCGAATTCAGAGGTGGGGACGGCGAAGACCTCGTTGGTGCGTACGAAGCTCGCGAGCAGCAAGCGCAGGTAGGGCGTGGCCAACTGGCTGCGGTGTGCGCCGATGGCGTTCCGCTTCGCCTGCTCCTCTTCAGGGGAAAGTTCGAAGCGCATCCATGTCCACTGCGCGGGCAGGGTGACGGTGGGCGGAGGGAGCAACGGGTCGTGCGGGGATGATCGCAGCGGTCGCGGGAATCCTGCCGCGTGAATGACAAAGGAGTACGCAGGCGTCGATCCGCGTACGAGATCCACCAGCTGCGCGACGGCGAGATGGTCAGGGTGCCGATCCAGGGCACTGTGCGTGATGATGAGCGTGGGCCGAACGCGGTCGACCACTGTACGCGCCAGGTCCACGAGGGTGGTACGCGTATACGGCGCGCTGGGGGTGACCACCCCGGGATACTCAGCCGCCCGCAGACGTGTGTACGGCGACGTGACGGGTTCCTGTGGACTCCCCATCACCGCGGCAAGCTTGCGGTCCGGAAACCCCAGGAAGTAGACATCGGGGGATGCCACCCCGAGTCGGCGGAGCGCCTCCAGCCCTTCTTGCTGGCGCAGCCGGCCTTCGCGAAGGAAGGCACTCGGGCGTGGAGGAAGGCGAGCCTCCATCAAGACAGCCGACACCTTGTTGCTGTCCCCGTTCGTGACAATGAGAACGCTCACCGAGGCACCCCGGGACCGCGCGGAGGCGATGAACCCTCCTGCCCCAATGACCTCGTCATCGGGGTGGGCGACGACGACAAGCACGCGATCGCCTGGTTCCGGGGGAGCTAGGGACGGGAGGTTAAAGGCCGCCGCGTGCGAGGGGTGGGCGAAAAAGAGGGGCCTCAGGATGAGTCCGAACACGATGACGGCAAGGAGCAGCGCTTCCATACGAGTGCGCCTCCGCGGACTGAGCGCGTCGCGGCGTGGATGGATCGTGTGACGGCGGCGCCGCACGCGCACCTGGCGCACTAAATCCGACGACGCGCGCAGACTCACCCGCATCCCCCGCATCATGCCATACTTGCTCGACTTCAGACGGTGCGATACGCCCGCCCACGACACGTGGGCAGGGCGGATCCCGCGCGCTTTGGCCAGTCGGTCCAACGCGATCTCAAACCCGAAGCCCGTGCGCGCCAGGTGCGGCTCAGCTAACAACAAGTTGCGGCGCACCGCTCGCTGGCCCGACAAAGGGCGCAAGACGCCGTGCCAGATGTCGTCTTTGAACAGGGCGACCGCCATCTCGGCCTGTCCAGCCAGGACCGGCGCGAGCAACTGCGCGAGATTCTTGGGTGTCACGCCGCAGAGGTCAGCGTCTACGAGGAGGATCACATCGCCGCGGGACACTTGCGCACCGGCCATCAACGCCGCGCCTTTGCCCATGTTCCGCCGCAGCACCAACACCTGGTCCGCTCCGGCCGCTGACGCGACTTGCGGAGTTTCATCGGTGCTGCCATCGGATACCACAATGACCTCAGTGATCTGCGGGCACGCGCGGGCAGCCCGCACGACGTTAGCAACCGTCGCGGACTCGTTGTGCGCTGGAATGATGCAGGAGACTTTCATCGCAGTAGACAAGGGCTAGAAGACCGGACCGGATGGGTGGCCGGCCGGAGACGCCATGACTGTTACCTCTTCTCTAAGCAAGATTCACCACCTGCTGCACGATGTCCCCGCTGCGTTAACTGACCTCGGCTACGTCTTGGCCGCTGCGTCGCCGGGGATCCGGAGGCTGGCCCGCGAATGGACCGGTCCCCGATATCGGCGTCTGGCAGGCCAATATGACCGGTATGTAACGACAAATGCCGGATACTTCACACCATTGCTCCAGATCCTCCCTGAGTTGCCGCAGGCTGAGGTTATCGTCGATGTCGGTGCGGGCACCGGGGCAGCGACCCGCCGGCTGCAGCAGCGGTACCCGCGAGCGCAGATCATTGC
>MNEU01000003.1 GCA_001917855.1 Armatimonadetes bacterium 13_1_40CM_64_14
AGCTTCGCTACCTCGATTCCGAACATGAAGTTCGAGATCAAGGAAGTGCTAGTTGCAGGAAACCGCGTGATTGTGCGTGGCGAGGTGAGTGGCACGCCCGCAGGAGCTCTGTTCGGCGGCTTGATTCCCCACAGCGGCAAGAGCTTCAGGATCATGGCCATCGACATTCAGACGATCGAGAGCGGCAAGATCCGGAAGACGTATCACATGGAGAACTGGTTCGCAGCGCTTACCCAACTTCGGGCGAAGTAGGCGGCGCGTAGAGCAAGGCACACGGTGCCCAAACCCGTTGAATCCGGCCCGAGACGCACGCCACCTTCTCGTCCGCGCCGTTTCCTGAGATACGTCTGCTGCAGGTCGCCAGGCGCAGCGCCAGAGTAGATGCCTCGCAGAAGTTCATCTGTGGAATCCTGATCGTGACCCGTCGAACGGCGGGTGTTTCAGTGTGCCGATTGTGTGCCGATATGTCCAAAACTCCGCAAAACCCGGCAAAACGCGGCCCAACTCAGACTAGCATGAATGAAGCGGGACGGCGAGAAACGTTCGTACTGGACGCGGGATTTCACCGCTCATGACAACTCAGCGCAGAAACGAAGGCGAAACTGTGGCTCCGGATGTCGCGGGTTCAAATCCCGTCGGTCACCCCAAGGCCTCACAGCGTAGCGCCCGTCAGAAACCTCTGCCTCAGGGAATGGCATTGGACGACGTGACCGTTTCTCGCGTGACGCGGTCCGGCGTTTGGTACGGGGCGCCAGTCCGTGTCCGGTAGGCCTCTCGGAACTTCTTCCAAACGACGTCTGGTCGAGTGGGTGCCCTTTTTGCGTTTCCCGGAGCTGCTGGCGTATGTGTTAGCGGTTGTCGGCAGATCCGCATGCCGCAGTTGATTCTGCACGTATTTGAGGTTTCCATGCGTGAGTTGCAGGAGCAAGCTCCCGAAGAAGTGGCGCAGGCCCACCCTCGTGGTGGAATTTGAACCGCTGAATCCCCGCCCGAGGAAAGATCGGATCCCAGACGCGTCGCATGAAGTTGCGAGGATGAGGGTAGCCTCCGTGCCGGTCAAGTGGGCGCGCGTCACTCACATACGATCTAGCGATCGGAGTCGTTAAGAAGGGTCGCGAGATGGGTGTTTCTAAAGAAGGAGCGCCTCGACTTCCCCTCTTGGCTCAGCGCGGGGTTACTTCTCGGGTGTCGGATGCCAGAGCGCTTCGGTGAGTGTGCGCAGCAGGGGTGTGAGCCGTGGCCATTCCCTAGGCCGGGACTTCCTAAGGGAACGTCTTCTTGATCACGGGCTTGGCGGACACGAGGGGAATCTGGACGATAGCTGTGCCGCCTGGCTGCAAGGTCACCACCAAAACCGCGCTGGGGCTAACTGTGACGTCCTCAGGGAGGGCCGCTGGATCCACCACCAGCGTATACTCGCCTGGAAGGAGCTGGGCGAACTCGAACGCGCCCTGACTGTCGGAGGTCCGCAACTCGCCGCGGGGTTGCAGCGTGACGACCACGCCCTCGACTCCCTGCTTCCCTTCCGTGAATTGACCATCGCCATTGTCGTCGATGAAAACAACGCCGCGGACCGAGGCGGCGGGTACGAGCGGGAAGGCGATCTCGCTGATACCACCGGTGGCGACCACCACCTCGGTCTTCGGCCGCACCGCTACGAACCCCGTCGGCACAGTGGTTTCGTCGATCGACACGACGTACTGCCCTTCGTGCACCCCGTCGACTACCACCCGACCAGCGGGGTCGGTCTGGGCCGCGCTCAGCCCGCCAATGCGGACCGTCACGCCAGCGACGCCAGGCGTGTCGGGCGCTTGGACGCCGGTGCCGTTTAGATCTGTGAAGACCACCGCGCTGATTCGCCCGATCTGCGGGGGTCCGTACATCGCGAAGGGATACCCGTATTGGAAAGTCAGATACGGCGTCGTCACCCCTCCGGGCATGGTGTACTTGAATCCCACGCCCGCAAGCAACTGAGCGCCACCCGATAGCTGTTGTACCATCCCAATCTCAAAAGCGCTCTCTGTAGACTCCACCGGGAGAGTAGAGACCTTGTACCGTATAACCGTCGCCAAGTCGAACGTGTCTGCGGTGGGAAAAGTCCAGCCGAGCGCAGTGCTCCAATATGCCGTCGCGCCAGTTGATTGCGCCAGTTCCGCCCACACCGGACGGCCCGTGTCCAAGGTGTACCCGGCGCGCATCGCCCAGGTCCCGGTCGTGGTGGTCGCGCCGGCCAGTAAATCCGTGCTGTTCAGCTGGCTGATGCTCGCTGAAACACCCCAGCGTCCGGCGATCCAGGACACGCCGGCTGTGGCGGTTGTGGCCAGCGTGTGCACAGCTGCAGACGTATCCTCTGTGTTTCGGAGTTCGAGGGACACCCCAACCTCGGTTGAGGTCTGGTAATTCGCAAGCAAGCTGTACGTCGCACGACCAGCCAGTCCAGGAGCCGTCAATGCCGCAGCGCTTGCCAGAAACGACCACGGTGGAGTGGGTCGGTAGCCCAGCTCCAATAGAGGACCGTTGTAGCCCGCAAAAACTGATGCGTTGCCAACAGCTGGATAGCTCGGGGCGACCGAGATGTAACTCAGCGACGCGGTCAGATTTTCCGAGCTGTCCGTGACTCCGGTCCGCCATCCGAGTCCCGTGGTCCCACTCGCCGTCCCAACCCCCACTTCCCCGAAGGCGGATAGGGCCCCGCCGAGAGCATAATTGGCGCGGGTCTTCACAATCATCCCACCGGTCATCGGCGCATAGAGGACCCCGCTATCAAATGTCCACAGGCCCGACGGAGGCAGTTGAAGGCTCACGCCATACACAGAACTACCGCCGAGTGGAGCCAGCGTTCCCCCGTAGTACGTCGATTGCTCGGGGCCAGCCATGTTCTGATCCAGCACGCCGGTTATCCCCTGCTGATAGAGCGTGAGAGGAGAGTCGTCTAACGTGAGGGCCCCGACCGTGAGAATCGTCTGTGGATCGCGCACCGTTACCGTCCCGCTCGCCTGCACCGTTCCGTTCGCCGCTGCGACAGTCACCATTCCGCCTACGCGCTCGGGACCCCCGTTCGTTGAGAATTGCGCCTGCGCTGTCGCCGTCGTCCCCGATGGTCCGCCGATCCCCACTCCGACGGTCACGTAGCCGGATGCCACGACCGGTTTCTGGGTGTCGGCGACGAACTCGGGTTTGAACGCGGGTGGTTGGGCCCCCGTCGAAGCTACTGTCGGCAGCGGTGCCGGTCGGGGGGCTATTTCAGAGTGAAAAGATGTGCGAGTGGTGATGACGAGTGCCTGTGCTTCCGGATCCCACTGCGTCAGGGTCGAGAAAAGCACGTCGACGGCAGAGGCCGGGACGAAGGTGGATCCGTTGATCAATCGGACGGGTGCGTCTAGAAGCGCCCATGCCAGCTCCCCAGACCAGACCTCCATCCGGTCTGGACGGAGCGTCAAGACGTGACCGTCGGCCCGTGTGACACTAACGGCGCCGTGACTAGTGACGGCGATTCCGACCGCAAAGTGTCGAGCTAGAGGCCGGAGCGGTAGGTAGACGGTTCCTCCAACGAGCGTAGGTGGCGGGCTGAGCGCAAGCGGAGTGTCGTCAACGAGGACACGGACGGGGGCCGCCGCTGGCGCTGGGATCGCGGAGGCCAGCACGACCAGGACACACACCATCGCCACGCTGCACGATCGTCTCCCAGTCACTGGTGCGCACCATCGCGTCCTAGGGTTTGCGGATCAGTGTGGTTTCCCCGGCCAGCAATACGCTGCCGCCGAAGTCAATCGTCGCCCGTGCCGTGTACGTGCCGGGGTCGAGGGGTTTAGTCCAGGGGACGGCGAACTCCCGCGCGTCGCCCGGGAGGACGATGGATTCGTCTAACTCCACCTTGCCAAGCGCCCGCCCCGCGGCATCGAGGAGCACGAGCGTTCCCCGTGCGCGCACGTGCACGTTTCCTGTGTTCTTAAAGACAATTTTGATATCGGCTCCCTTGCCGCCGGGTCGCGCTGCGGCGAGCATGTTGATGAGATCCCCTTGCACAACCTCCGTCCCGCGAATCGGCACAAGCAGTTTGGCGGCAAGTTTCGGCGTGATGACTGCGATCGTGCCCCGGACGCCGGTCATCTGCAGCACCGGAGAGGGCGAGACGATAAGCGCCCCGTAGCGTCCCCCCCGTGCATCTGCAGGCACGGTCACGCTGACCCGCACCGGAATCTGATGATCGGGATCGAGGTCGAACTCGGCCGGTTGGATGCGGCTCATTGCCGCCACCGACCAACTCGTACTAGGTGGTTTGAGAACGTCGACCGTGCCACTCGGGCGGATGTAAATGTCTTCCACGGTAACGCGGAACCGCACGCGGCGGGGCGACCTGTTGAACACCACTAGTACTCCGCTGGCGGTGCCTCCGGGGGAGGGGATCAGTTCGAGCTCGGGGGGTGTGAGGCCGAATTCCAACGGTTGCCCGCTCAGCGGCATCCCCGCAAGCAGAAGCAAGGCCGCGGTGAGCACCGCGGCCTTGCCCCGTATTCCGTGCACTGACTGTGTTCGCTTTACAGTGCTGCTTTCGATCCGCGCAGTGCGCAGATCGGCCATCTCACGCCCAGGGGGGAGGAGCGGATCAGATCCCAAGGTAATCGACGGTAATCGTGTACGTCCCCGGGTTATCCATCCAGTCCACGCACTGCTGGTAGTTCATCGCCACGCTCGTGCCGACGCCGGTCGTTCGCGCCTGGTTCACGCCGTAGAGACTGGCGTATGTCGATGTGATGTTGGTATACGACGCAACGCCCCCGCCGTTGTACTGGAAGACGTTGACCATGGGTGTGGTGCCGTTCATGGCCTGTCCCGCCGGGTTGTTGACAGGATCCGAGCGGATCTGGAGGTTCCACGCCCTGTTCGCCCTCACGGTAATAGTCGAGGATGTCGTCCCACAGGTGCCCGGATCGGTCCCGGCAATAGCCGCCGTCGCGGGGACGGTGATCGAAACGGCCGAGTTAACGGCCACGGACACGGTCTGCGAGCCGCTTGGCGCGCCATATCCGACGCCAGCTCCGACCGTCAGAATCATGGCGGCGAGGAGCGCCCCCCGTACGAGCTTGCTGTGCTGAAGCATCTGAGTGTCTCCTTTGGTCGTAATCCGCATGGCGGCTGAGCCGCCATGACGTGGGCCCCTTTGGGGCCGTAACTCCATGAATTAGCAACTTCGATGCCAGAGACGCAACTACGAGCGCACCTGCACCGAAAGTCCTATGAGAACCTCATAGCGATATGCGTGCCACATTCGTAGAACTTTTGGGGAAGGCGCTTGTGGGGCAGGTACCATGCCACAGCGTTATCTGCCGAGGGATTCGTCCAAGGGGATGGTCTGAATGGTGACGGGGTTGGTGGGTGGGGATGACTCTTGGAGCATGCCCTGGGTCAGTAGGGCCTTGAGTTACGGCGTCGGGCTCAACCCACCGCCGGGCGTGTATTGGAGGTTAAAGCCGCCATTCGCACCGAAACACGGCCCCCCGGTCCCCCCGCTTGTCCAGTTTGTTCGCAGGCTGTAATCGGTCGCTGGATTCCCGACGGGGTTGTAGAGGTAGCCGCCTCCCATGCCAAACACAACGCCCGTACAAGGGTCGCTAGGCAGCGCACGCGCGTAGTTGCCAATCACGTTGCCCGCGCTCTGCGGATACTGTGCGAAGTCGGTAAAGTAGCTCTCCAGCGCCGTGGCGACGTTCTTCAGGTTACCCTTGGTGGCCGCTACCTGGGCCTGCGCTCGAGCCCGCAGGAAGTTCGGGATCAGGATCGCGGCTAGAATCGCTATGATCGCGACAACGATCAGCAGTTCGATCAGCGTGAAGCCCCGGCTGTCCCGGAGCTTGCGTGCACCACGATTGAACATTGTGTCTCGACCTCGCCAAGTTCTTTAGCAAAGGCCGTGCCAACGAGAACGGGAGGGAAAGGACCTGGCGGAGGTCTGGATCGCTCCAATCTTGCCGATATAGAATAATAGTGGAGGGCCGTTCAGGAACCCGGCTCACTTGGCAAGATTTCGTCAGGTCGTAGGAGTCGGGGCATCAAAATTGCTCAACAGATAAGGGTGTAAGCCTCATAGCGAGAACGGCAAACCCGCCGCGAGGCGGGGACGCAAAGCCACGGGACTGACCCGCAAGGGCTCCAGTTAGCCGGGTTGCCGAAGGTGGGGACGTTTGTTCAGTGCATCATGGCACGCCCATCTCCGGGTCGGGGATGGGCGATTTCGTTATCCGCGACAGCGGAAGAAGAATAGAAGGAGAGAAAAGGCGAGACTACCGAAGTAGGGCAGCAGGATGAGGCCAGGTCCTCATCTACCGATAAAGGCAAACCCGCCGCGAGGCGGGGACGCAAAGCCACGGGACTGACCCGCGAGGGCTCCAGTTAGCCGGGTTACCGAAGGGGAGGACGTTTTCATGTTCAGCAGGGCGCGGTTTGTATGGACCGTGTTGGTCGTGGGGGTGGCGGTGGCGCTGAGCGCGCAGCCGGCAGCGGCACAAAGCTCTGTCGTCACCATTACTGTTCCTCCCATCCAGCGGCTCGAGGGTGCGACGTCGCTCACGGTTTCGGCCACCGTCCCAAGGCAGCTGGACCGGTTGGTCGTCAAGAGCAATACCCCCTGGGTCCTCGTGGCCCACGTTTCGGGAGTGGCCGACGATGTGAGTTGGCGGATCGTGGGGCAGATGACCTGGCAGCAGCTGGGCGCGGCCACGCCAGTCCTCCAGGGTCTTAAGGGGGTCCACCCCGTGCAGTACGAACTGAAAATGGACCCGCGCAAGCTGCCGAACGGTCTTCCAGTCCTCGTGACGTTCTCCGTCGAGCCGCTCGGAGCGCACTAGAAGACGTCGCCCACCGCACCCAAGTCAGTCCCGGCAGTGCTTCCGCGCCGGGAATCGCCCACTCTTTGCCTCCGGATTCCCAGAACTAGCCGCGGTAGAGGTCCGATAAGAGGGTTCCGAGCGGTGAGACCACGCGAGGGGATTTGGGCACTTTCTACTCCGATCGGTCATTTGGTGGCACGCCGCTTGTTCACGTGCATGAGTTCGGTCTCGAAGTTGATGGCTTTGGCCGTCTCCGCAGCGCAGAGCAAATACCAGTTGTTTTCACCATCCCGGGATTTCGTCCGAGTCTCGAGCCACGCGGCTGGCGTGAGTATTCGCCTCCTTGCAAGGGGTAGGCGGCGGGTGAAACTGGCACCCCCCACGGAGCGATTCCGTCAAGCCGACGTCGAAATTGGGCTAGGGCTCCCAGGCGGTTGCGCTAGGGGGTAGGAGGGGAGAGCGTCTCGGCGAGTGTGCGCAGCAGGGGTTCGCGCAAGGCCAGCATCTGAGGATTTGTGCGGGAACGTGGACGGGGAATTGGGACTTCGAGTTCGGCGTGGACAGACGCCGGATCTCCACCGAGTACAAGGATCCGGTCAGCGAGGTAAAGCGCTTCGTCGATGTCGTGGGTCACCAACACCACAGTAAACTCATGTTCTCGCCACAGTGCCGCTACGTATTCTTGAAGCTCCATTCGGGTCAGCGCGTCAACAGAGGCAAACGGTTCATCCAGCAGCAGCAGGTGCGGTGCTGTCGCGAGGGCCCGCGCCAGGGCGGCGCGCTGGGCCATTCCGCCCGACAGTTGGCGTGGCCATGCGCCCTCGGAGTCCTGGAGACGAACCGATGCCAGGGCCGCGGAGGCGCGTCCTTTGCGCTGTTGCCGAGGCCCCTGCAAGACGAACGCCACGTTGTCGGCGACCCGGAGCCAGGGCAGCAGCCGCGGTTCTTGGAAGACCACCGCGATCCGGCCGCGCTCCGCACCGTTGCGCACGCTGACATCGCCCTCCCGAGCAGAAACGAGCCCGGCGAGAGCGCGCAGAAGTGTGCTCTTTCCAATCCCGCTGGGACCAATGACCGCCAGTATCTCTCCTGGCGACACCTCAAAGGAGACCTTGGAGAGAATCGGGCGGCTGGTCAGTGCGATCCCTAGATTGCATACCGCAACGGAGGCACCATTCATGGCACGGACACTCGATCCGCTTTGAGCGTGGACGAAAGCGATTGTTTGCGCTGGCTGCTGTCCGGCGTGCCTAACGTATCCCGCCACCGGAGCATATAGCGCTCGATCGCAGCGAGGCCTGCGTCAGACGCCCGCCCGAGGAAGGCGAAGGTGATGATCGCTGCCAGAACTCGGTCCGGCCGCATCGTGGATTGCCCGTCGATGAGCAAGAACCCAAGCCCGTTGCTCGCGGCGATGAGCTCGGCGGCGACCACAAACATCCACGCCATGCCCAACCCGGAACGCAAGCCTGTGAGAATGCCGGGGAGAGATCCTGGGAGCACGATGCGGAAGGTGATCGCGCTGGACGGCAGGCCGTAGGCGCGACCCACTTCGACCAGACGGCGATCGACGCTCTCGACTCCCGCGACCGTGTTCAAGTAAACCGGAAGAAATGCCCCCAAGGCAATGAGCAGAAGGCGCGCTTGCTCTCCGATGCCAAACCACAGGAGAAACAGCGGTACCCAAGCGAGCGAGGGGACGGCGCGGATCCCTTGGATCGTCGGATCGACGCCTGCCCGTATCGCGGGCGAGAGCCCCGAAGCCACCCCCAGCATCACTGCTGGGACCGCGCCGAGCAGGTAGCTGGTCAGCGTCCGGCCGATTGTGGCGATCACGTGCATCTGGAGTTCGCCCCGCTGGAGCATCTCCTGAAGGGTGGCGAGCACGGTCGCCGGGGCCGGCAGTTGGTACGGGCGGACCCATTGGCGTTGCAGGGCGAACCACCAAAGCGCCAGCAGTCCCAGCGGGAGCGCCAGTTGTAGAAGCAACCGCGACGGCCACAGACTCCGCGTCCGCGTCTCGGCACACCCCTGTGAGCTTGGGTGGAGCCCCATCACCGCGAACTTCCGGATGCACCCAGTGTTCGGCCCGCTGGCTCGGGCGCGACCAGGTCCTCAATTGCCTTGGCGAGGTCCACGTCTGGTGGGACGAGGCTTTCCGCGCGGATCAGAGGCACCAGGCGCGTCAGCACCTGCTGCTGTCGCGCCCCCGGACGCGGGTCGGGAAACGCGGTCCGTTCCGTCAGGACTTTGCGGGCGACCTCGGGGGAGACTTTGGCTTCCTCGCTGAGGATCCGCACGAGGTCGTCGGGATGGGCGATGGCCCACTGGCGGCCGCGTTCGTATAATGCCAAGACCCGCACGACCACGTCCTCGTGATCCCGGAGGAGGGAGTCCAGTACGTTGAGCGTGCCGTACGTGTTCCAATCCCGCTGCCTGAGCAGTAGACGCGATCCGGCCATCAGTTCGGCGTGGGCCATGTAGGGGTCCAGCCCGGCCCAGGCATCCACCTGGCCGGCGAGCAGCGCAGCCTCTCCATCGGGGTGTTGGAGGTGGATGAGGGAGATGTCGCGTTGCGTGAGCCCTGCCGCGCGCAGGGCCTGCAGGAGGAAGAACCACGGATCGGTGCCGCGCGTGGCCGCGACCTTTTTCCCCCGCAGGTCGCGCACGTCGCGCACCGCCGACACGGTCGGCACGACGACGGCCGTCCACTCGGGCTGAGAGTAGATCCACACCGTTTTCAGCGGGACCCCGTTGGCGCGTGCGAGCAAAGCCGCGCTACCGGCGGTGGACCCGAACTGCACCGCCCCGCTGGCAGTGTACTCATTGGCTTTATTGCTCCCCAAGCTCAGCAGCCACTCGACGCGGGTGCCGTCGCGTGCCAGGTCCTGCTCCACCCAGTGCATGCGCCTCAAGACCAGACTCACCGGGTTGTAGTAAGCATAATCAAGCCGCAGGACGTCCAGCTTGGAGACTGCCCCGATAGATGTTCCCACCCTCGCTGCTGCGAGCAACACGCTCGCCATCGCGAGAGCGCTCATGACGCTACGAAGGCTTCTGTTCGGAGACGTTACATGCATCTCGTCGCCCTCCTCAGGCGCGGATTGCTCTCATCGCTGTTGGCCAAATTTTGTGAACAGGTGCTGGGTGCGGATGCACCGATCCGAAACCACGACCAGCCCCGCATCCCGGGCTCGGGCTGCGGCGGGTTCGTTCACGATGCCCTTTTGCATCCAGATCGCCTGGAGGTTTGGCAGGTGTGTCAGCGCGGCGTCCACAATCTGTGGTACCTCGTCGCCGGGACGGAAGATGAGCACAAGCTGGACGCGCACGGCATCCGCAGCGGGAAGGGCGGACAGCGAGGGGAAAACGGGCCGTCCTAGGATCGTGTCCGCTTTGGGGTTGATCGGCACCAGATCGTATCCCTGCCGGTGCAGGTGATGTGCCACTATGTAGCTGTCCTTGTACGGACTGCTCGAGAGTCCGACCACGGCGATAGTCTTGCATTCTTCCAGGATCCACCGGATCTGCGCCCGCTCGTCTGAGGCGACGACAGAAGGGATCTCTCGAACGGTCACATGAGCCCTCCGCTACTGCGAATGTGCAACTGCGAAATGTGCTCGGCGACCTGCTCGCTGAAGCCTGCCTGCAGCAAGCGCCGCTTGCGGTTCTCGTTCAGTTCCGCGATGAATTGGCGAATCCGGGGCACCCCACGTCCCTGCGCGGCCGGACTGCGGCCCCCGCCGGCCAGAATCGCCAGCGCCTCCTGCACCTGTGGGGGGAGTCCTGAGACCTCGTAGGTGAACGACAGCCGCCCTTCCAGCGCCTCAACGAACTGCTGCCCGAGAAGGTCGGGGTCTTTTTCGCCTGAGAGCTGCGTCTGCAAACGGCCAACGCCGTAGGCCACGTGGCGCGCCTCGTCTTCCAATGACCGAACCATGATCTGTCGCGTCGCGTCATCGGGAGAAATCTCGATCAGCAGGTGAAAGAGGTCCGTGAATGTGCCCTCTCCCAGGACGTGGAGCAAGAAGCTGGCGCGCGCGAAGTCCTCCTGCATAAGCAATCCTTTGATGGAGCTCTCGGTGCCTGGCGACACCTCGCGCAGCCCTACGCCGTTGAGGTAGAGGCGCTTCAGAAACGCTTCCACGTGGCGGGCTTCATCGACGACCTGGGTCGATAGGAATATCCCTGCCTCGGTGTAGGCGGGGTGAATCTGTCCCACGAACTTGGCGGGCAAATACCAGGCGGCGTATTCCTGTTGCAACATCCACGTGAGGACCCCCGCCAGAGCATCCTCTAGGTCTGGAGCCACGTTCCGACCGGCTGCCCACGGAATGTCGGTGCTCGCATTCCACTGGCGGCGCTTCGCGCGTTCGATGAGCTCGTGCAAGTTGTCCGCCCAGACCATCTTCCGTTGTGTGATGGAGTAGGGCATGGGGGGTCCGGGCTGGGTCCGGGGGGCCCCCCGGAACACGATACCCGCGGGGTCGACGCGTTCCGGGACGGGCGCGAGCGGCAGTCCTGTGAGCAGGAGGCTGCCGTCAGGCTCTAACTGGGCTACGGGCCGATCGGCGGTCGCAGATCCGGTCGCCGCAGCTTCGCTCTCGGTCTTACGGTCTTGGGGATCCATGGGAGGTCTCCTCATGCGATGGGACGCACGGTGTACTGAACGTCGACGGGATGCCGCACCGTATTGGCGACCGGGGAAAGCTGAACCGCCCGATAGGCGATCTCATCAAGGAGCGCCGGATCCGCGTCGCAACGGGTGTAGATGGTGACGTGGATCTGCTTGTAGCCCGAGTTGCCCTCGCGGACTCCAAAAAACGACGGAAGATCGATCGTCCCCTCCACCTCGATCTCGAGCTCGTGGACCGGGACCTCACGCAACGCGGCGTTCACGGCAAAGCCAACCGCGATGCACCCCCCGACGGCCCCCAGGAGAGCTTCACTCGCGGCCATGGCGCGGTTCGTGCCGCCGAGCCACTCCGGCTCATCGTAGGCGTGAGGCGGGACATCCCGCGTATACGCCTGGCTATGCAGGCCGGAGATCCACCGCACGCGGGCCCGACGCGAGTAGGCGGAGAGGTCCTTGGCGAGGTCCGGATTGGTATCCACCTGGGCCGCCAGGGTGATCACCGTTGTCACATCGACACCATTGAGCGAGATCGAAGTCTTGGACATGGTCCCTCCATAGGGTGGGTAGTTGATCCTCTCGCGCGCGAACTCCGGCACGACATCCGGCGGAGATGTCATCCACCGAGCCTGGCACACACTCTGTTATGGGCCGAGAAACCTTATCCCGGCGAACAGGTTCAGAAGGATGCGGTTGGCAGACGGGACTGCGTGAGTCTAGACGGAGTGCGGCGAAAGCATCGTCTGCTTCCGCCGGCGACAGATGCAGCTGCGCGGCGCGTACCGAAGGTACCGC
>MNEU01000089.1 GCA_001917855.1 Armatimonadetes bacterium 13_1_40CM_64_14
CTGGGAGTCCTCAGGATTTGGCAGGGTCAACTGTACTAACAATCACTACAGACGCTTCTCGAAAGTACATCGCCAACGACGGTGGCACCCCCGGACTGTTTGGCTACGTAGCTGCCAAAAAGATAGTCCCACAGCACAGAAAAGGGTCTGAAAATGCAACCTATTGCGAGGCTTGCTGGTCGGGCCGCCGGACTTGAACCGGCGCCCTCTTCCACCCCCAAGTAGCACGGGGCCTGAACGATTCTATGCACGAGTGGTTTGGACGATTTCCGCGCCCACAATTCCGCCCCAACCATGAGGATGGTGTGAACGCAACGCCGGGGCACTAGGGGAGGTGCCGGCGTGAGCATTATAGATCAAGGGGGCTGCGCTTTAGAGCACGTCAGTGTAAATCATGACTGTTACGTTGGAACGGCATTAGAGATTCCCGATCAGAATGGGCGTTGTGGTCGGCTGGGGCGCGCCGCCGGGTGCGCGCTCAACTGAGATCGCCACGGCTTGATAGCGCGAAAAGTCCGCCTCAAGCGGTAAGACAACTGGTTGACCCGGCGCAGGGCGAAAGACGCCCGCGCTTTCAGGCTGTGTCCCCGCGATCAACCAAAGCTGGTACACAAACTCCCGGCCCGGATCACGCAGGTCGGACACTACCAGCGCACCTCGACCTCGATCCGGGTCATAGACGAAGCGCACGGCGGCCGTCACAGAGCCACTCAGGGACACCGATCGTGTCGATGGAGCGGACAGCAGGGCCAGGACTTGCTCTTGCGCTGCTAGCCGCGTGGAGAGCACCGTGACTTGTCGGCTCAGCGAGACGCCGAGACCCGCCAGGATCAGGAGCAGTAACGCCGCCGCCGCGGCCAGACCCACTGCCCACCCTCGCCGGAGCTGAATCACGTCCTGACGCACCCGTATTCCCGCAAGTACTGCCTCGCGCAGCCCCGGAGGAGGGGAGACCTGTCTCAACGCGCTGCCGAGTTGCCCGGTCACCCCTTGCAGCGACGCCAACTCTCGCTGGCACTCTGCGCAGGATCGGACGTGCGCCGACACGGCCCGCGCCGCATCCCGGTCCAGCGCGTGGAGCGCGAACGCAGCCAACAGTTCTGTTGCCTGCTCGTGCGTCACTGGCGCTCCTCCTCCTCCCCCTGGACCATCTGAACTCGCAAGCGCTGCATCCCATCACGGATTCTCGTCTTGACCGTTCCAAGAGGAATCCTCAGCTTGGTGGCGACCTCTTGCTGAGTGTATCCGCCGTAGTAGGCTAGCACGATAGCTTCACGCTGTTCCGGCGAGAGGGTCATCAGAGCGCGGCGTACCGTGGCGCCCTCGACCCCGCGCAGGGCCTGCTCCACAACGTCGGCGCCGCTACCTGCGCCGGAGTCACCTTCCGCAAGCGGCTCGACGGTACGAACTCGCTGACGGCGCAGCGCGTCGACGGTTCGGTGATGGGCCACGGACAATACCCAGGAACGGGCGCTGCCACGGGCGGGAATGAATTCGCCCGCGCCGCGCCAGATGTGGAGGAAGATCTCCTGCGCGACTTCCTGGGCAGCCTGTGGGTTGCCGAGCATGCGTAGAGCCAGCGAGTAGACGGGCCGACTGTATCGATCGTACAGCGTCTCAAATGCGGTGGCATCTCGCCGCGCGATTCGCGCCAGTAGCGTGGCCTCCTGATCTGCTTCCGTCACGCCGCGGTCCACGTCCCACCCCCACCGCACAGAACCGCATGGGCCGTTCCACGGAACACAGGGTGGTTCCTGTGATCATCCGCCGCGGGTCCTTCGTCCACTTCTTCGCACCGCGCGCCCCCGCGGATGGTCCAATCCACCTGAACGCGTCGTGCGAACGGTCGGAGGAAGACCGCTAACCGCGAATCTCCCCGGGGGCGCGGGAGGCGTCATTCCAGACCATGACGGAGGTGGCGTATGGCACGGCATAGATTCTGGCTAGTGGGGCTGGCGGTGGTCGCTATCGCCGCGATCCTGGTTGTCCCCGGACTGCTCGTGGCCTCGGACCACGATGACGGGGAAACCGACAGCAAGGGACGCAACGTGAATTTGACCGATCTCTATGCGTTCCGCGAGGGCGATCAGACCGGAAATAGTGCACAGAATTCTAGTTTGATCTTGGTCATGAACACGAATCCGCGGTCGGTGGCCCGCCAGCAGTATTACTTCAGCGCACGAGCACGCTATGAGTTCCGCATCGAGCGTGCGGTCAGTAATAGTGCGGCGCCGACGGCAGATGGACTGTCCCGGCCCGATATCATCCTCCGGTTCGAGTTCGGCGAACCGGTCGCCAACAAGCAGTCCATGAAGGTGACCGCAATCCGAGACGGAGTGAGAATGGTCGCCACAGGCGCGGTCACCACGCCACTGCCGGTCACCGCGGCCGACACGCCGACGATCAACGCGGTCACGCTGGGTGGATCTTCGCTGGACGTGTATGCGGGTCTCCGAGAGGATCCGTTCTTCTTCGACGTCGAGCAGTTCTTCCGGGTCCGCGCTGGACTCGCGGGATTAGGGCCGAGTGTCGGGTTCCGGAATCCGGGGCTGGATTTCACCTCCGGATATAATGTCAACGGGATCGTCGTACGTGTCCCGATCGCCTTCCTGCAAGGAGCGACGCCCGCGACCACGTTTGATATCTGGGAGACCATCTCGGTGCGGACGGGGGATGGGGATGACGACAACGAGTTCATGCAGGTCGATCGGCTGGCCCGGCCCGCGATCAACGAGGGGCTGGTCATTACCAACGACTTTCTGAACAGAATGAACCAGGTGGGACCGGACTGCGAGGCCAGCGCGCTGGCTGGCCAGCAACCCTGTGCAGGGATCCTCGGACCGGTCTTCACCGAGGTGATTGGCACCCTCGCGGCGCTCGGCAACAATTCGACTCGGATCGGTCAGCTCGTGGCGGCGTTTCTCCCTGACGTCATGCGCATCGACACGACTCAGCCCAGCGGCTATGCGACCGGATTCGCCGGGCTCAATGGCCCGGGCACGCTCACGCGCGGGCGCCTGCTCAAGGACGATGTGATCGACGCCACCCTGTTTGTGCTGACCAATGGTGCAGTCACAAGCGATGGCGTCTCCTACGACGGTCCCAACCTCGACGGCAGGGGCCACAAGCCGCTGCTCCCCACGTTCCCGTATCTCGCCCCGCCGAACTAACGCAGCCGATGTACAGGTGGTGCTCCGGCATTTTCCACCGCCGGAGCACCACCCAGAGGAGCGAGAAGGATGCAACGCGCGCAGGAACCGCTAATCAGCAGACCGACGTCATGGCGCCGACGCTGGAAGTGGCTCGACCCACTTGCGGCGACGGGAGGAGGAGCGATCCTCGTCGTGGGTGTCCTGCTCTGGGCACATACTGCTGCCACGCCTTCATCGGCCTACCATTATCGCTTCCAGCGCACTCCGCGCGGCGCGGTGAAGCAGGCGCTGCAGCGTGAGATCGAATTCTACCAGGATCGCCTAACCTATGACCCGAACAGTGGCCTCAATTTGACGGCGCTCGCTGGCGCCTACCTGAGGATGGCTCGAGTGACGGGGGATCTGAACTGGTACCTGCTCGCCGAGCAGACGGCCCAGCGATCCGTAGCGAGCCTTCCGTTCCGGAACGGCGGAGCCCTCATAGTCCTGGCCAAAGTGGCTGAGGCGCGGCACGACTTTGATGAAGCCATCCGCCTCGCCCGCCTGGCCGGGAACGACGATTCGCTCTCGATCATCGTTACCTCGAACCTCGCCATGGGCCATGTGGACGAGGCTGCCCGCGCCGCGACGACGCTCGTCGCCGGATCACCGAGTCTGGGCGACTATACGCTCCGCGCCCTCGCGGACATGGCGCAGGGCCGGGACGACGATGCCGTGACCGATTTTCAGCGAGCCCTGGCCGTCGAAGAAGCCGACGAAGTAGCCACCTCAGCGTGGGCGAGGACGCTGTTCGGCCGCCTCTACTACCGCCGCGGCCACCTGGATCAGGCGCAGCTATTGTACGACGAGGCCCTGCAGATTCTCCCCCAGTACGCTCTGGCGCTTTCGAATTTGGCCGAACTCGAAATCCGGCGAAGCCAATACAGGCTGGCTGAGGAGCACCTCACGCAGATCGTGACGATTACCAAGGCCTCCCCCAACGTTTACGACCACGTTCTCCTCCGCGGGCTCGCCCGTCTGAAGGAACTCGAGGGCGATTCCGTAAGCGCCGAGAAATTTTGGCTGCAGGCTGAAGGTCGCCTCCGTCAGGACGTCACATCAGGGAAATTCGGACACCGCCGTGAACTGGCGCGCCTGATGCTCGAACGCGGCCGGCCGCAGGACGTCGCCGAAGCCCTGCGCTTGATGGAACAAGAGATCCGGATGAGGCAGGATGCGGACACCCTGGATGTGTACGCCTGGGCGCTGACGAGGGTGGGACGGTGGAGCGACGCCCGACAGGTGATGAAGCGTGCGCTGCAATGGGGTTTTCGAGACGCCAGGTTCTTTTACCGCGCCGCCGCGATCGAACTGGCCCTGGGAGATCCAGCGCAGGCCCGGCAGTTCATCCAGCGCGCTCAGGAGACCGATCCGACGTTTGACGAGAAGGCCCGCCTCACCTCAGGCCTTGGATACTGAGTGGATCTGCCGTTTATGAGACACCGTGTGGTCACCTTCGGCATCCTGGGGATGGCCGCGCTGCGACTGGCGGCCTGGGCGCCGCAGGCCGAGGCCCACTGGGCGGACCAGGCGGTCGCTGAGATCAGGGTCGATGGCGCGCAGGCGCGCATGGTCTTGACCTTTCCCACCAGCCTGGCCGCCTTTGCCGATGATGACCGCGATGGCCAGTTATCGGCGCGGGAAGTCCGAAAACATGGGTCAGAATTGGAGACATTCCTGGGCCAGCACATCAGGCTGGCCGATGGCGATGAGCGGGGCGCGTTGGCCGTGGAACCGGCACCCACCGGTGACGTGGCGCCCGGCCCTGGGACTCACAGCACGTTACTGTTGGTCTACCGCTGGTCCAAGCCCGTCCAGACGCTGGCCATTCAGTACGAGTTGTTCGTCCCCGGTGTGTCCACCGCGAGCTGCCTGGCGACAATTGTCTACGGGGGCCAGGTCCGGAACTTCGTCTTCACCCCCGAGCGCCACAATCTCACCCTCGCCCCCGGCGCGTCGTCTCTGTGGCAGCAAAGCATCAGCTTCATGGCACTTGGGATCCGGCACATCCTTACCGGGTACGATCACATCCTCTTCCTGATCAGCCTGCTGATGCTGGCTGGGGGGCTGCGGAGTCTGCTCAAAATCGTGACGGCCTTCACGGTCGCGCACTCCGTAACGTTGTCGCTAGCCGCGCTGGACATCGTTACACTGCCCCCCAGACTGGTGGAAAGTGGGATCGCCCTGAGTATCGCCTACGTTGCGGCAGAAAACTTGTGGCGCGGGGCCCATGCGACCCGCTCGCGGTGGCTCGTCACCTTCAGCTTTGGGCTGATTCACGGACTCGGATTTGCCACGATTTTGAGGGAGATGGCTATCTCGCGGGCAAACTTGGCGCTATCACTGGTGAGCTTCAACTTCGGGGTCGAACTCGGTCAGATTGCGGTCGTGACCGCCGCCTCCCTGGGCTTGCAGGCCTTTGCCGCGTTGACTTGGGACTCCACCCTGCGGCGTGGGGTGTCCGCCGCCGCTGCTGCAATCGGAATAATCTGGTTCATCCAGCGGGCTTTCCTGTCATAGAAAACTGCGGACCTGTCCGCCCCCTTACTCCTTTCGGAGCGAAGGCGTGGTGTCGGAGCGGTTGCCTCTGGCCGACATGTTCTGGGGGGATCGGTATGGCCAGCTCCGCGATCCCTACGGTCCCAAGGGCCATAGCCACCCACAAGGAGGACCTCACGCCGGAGGAAGTCGAGAAGCGGGGCGCAGAGTTTTCCTTAGAGATACCGAGCATGCCGCGGTAATTACAGGGAAATGTCAGCAAGGAGCCCCGCGGTGTGTGCCGCGGGGCTCCTCTGTTCATCGAGTGATTCTCTGGTCGGGCCGGCCGGACTTGAACCGGCGACCTCTTCCACCCCAAGGAAGCGCGCTACCACCTGCGCTACGGCCCGATTCCACGCGGAGATAAATAAATTGGGGTTCTTTTCCTGTAACTCGACTCAGACTGCTCAACCCGTCTCGCCTAGGGATACCATAGCATACCGCCTGTGGGCGTCCAAGGAACGAAGTGCCTTTATTGCGCGAGAGTTGGTTCCATCGAGAGAGGTCCCCTTAGGCTCGCCTGCAGGGGAATCGCGCCGGTGATGAAGCGGTTGAAAGTCGCCAGGCTAGATGCGCTAGAAACAACACGACGCTGGCGGGAGCAATTTAGCCCGGCCCGCGCCCCTTTGGCCTACGGTGGACTAGTTGTTCGCGATGCGGGATAGTTCGGTAGTCGTCTGCTCGCGGGGGGTATGCAGCGCCGTCTCGAGTTCCTTTGTGGCCCCGCTCCACGCATCTGGCGTTTCCGGCGTCCAGGTGGCGATCCCGACGCTACAGGTTAGCCCTTGCTCCTTGCCGTTCCCCCGGGGTTGGTAGTGGAAGGATCCATCGATACGCGACATCACGAGTCGCGCGTCCTCCTCCCACGTCTCCGGGAGCACAAGGGCGAAGCGGGCCTCGTCCATCCTGCCGATGTAGTCGCTGCTACGGAGGTTGCTGCGTAACCACTGCGCAGCGGCCGCCGGCGCATCTGAGGGCAAGGGTTTGCGGATTGCGCCTTCACCGCGCAAGGCGACGAGTGCGACGGTAAACGGCACGCCCGTGCGCTCCGCGCGTCGGAGTTCAGCCTGGTAGACCTCTTGGATAAAGTCAGCCGTATACGTCCCCGTCGGAGCATCCCGGATCGCGCGGTCGGCCATCCGGCGCTGGAGCACACGCCGGAGCGCAAACACGACCACCAGAAGGAGGACAATGGCGACCATAAACAGCTGGACGCGGAACTCCTGAGCGATCATCGTTATCACACCCTACCTATGCCCACAGGCTGCACCGCACAGTCATTGTCCCCGGGGCCGGTCGGTGACCTTGAGTTCTGTCCCAGCGAACAACCGCGCGATATTCGCCCGATGGCGGTATACGGCAAAGATCAGGGTCACGAGTCCAAATACGAGATGAGGCGTCGGTTCCCTGCGCCACCCCATGGTCAGCGGGACGGTCGCGACAGCCAGGAGCGAGCCCAAGGAGGCGTACCGGGTTATCCCCACGACCACGCCCCAGACGATGGCGGCGATGATGCCGACGACGGGTGAAATCGCTAGCAGCGCCCCGAACGACGTCGCGATGCCCTTGCCACCTCTAAATCGAAGGAACAGCGACCAGTTGTGGCCAACGATCGTGGCCAATCCCGCAACCACCTGCACCGCCTCCGTGTAGCCCCAGGCCCGGGCCAGCAGCACCGGGACGGCGCCTTTGAGGACATCGACGGCCAGGACGAGGACCGACGGCCCTAGCCCTGCGACGCGATACACGTTGACCGTGCCGATATTTCCGCTGCCCGCTGTGCGGATATCTGTTCCAGCTACCAATCGGACTACGATGAGTCCGGTCGGTAGCGAGCCCAACACGTAGCCGCCAAGGAGAGCCACCAGGAATTCTCTCATCGCCGGGCGGCACTCCGTTCTCGCGGCCGGAACGTCAACCGGATAGGTGTCCCATGGAAATCGAACGTTTCGCGCAGGCGCCCCTCCAGATACCGCCGGTAGTTCACTGTGACCAGCTCCGGATCGTTGACAAATACGACAATCATGGGGGGCTTGGTGGCCGGTTGGGTTGCGTAGAAGATCTTTAGCTGGCGGCCTGCCCGGTTGGCGGACGGTTGGTGGGCCGTCTCCGCGAGCTCGATGGCCCGGTTGAGAGGGCCGGTTGCAATCCGCCGGTCATGGGCTGCAGAGGCCTCGACGACGCGGTCCATCAGGATCTGGATGCCCCACCCGCGAGTCACCGACGTGTACACGATGGTCGCGTAGTCGACAAACCGCATGGCGGCACGGATGGGGGTGAGCAGCTGGGCGCGTGGTTGAGGGGTCGCGCTCACCACATCCCATTTGTTGACCGCGAGCACGAGGGCCCTCCCCTGCTCCTGCGTGTACCGGGCGATTTCTTGATCTTGTTCCACCGGCGGAGCAGACGCATCCAAGACGAGGACGACGACGTCCGCGCGGTCAACCGCCTGGAGCGACCGCATCGCTCCGTAGCGCTCCAGGGGCTGGTCGATCCGCGCCTTGCGCCTCAGGCCGGCCGTGTCCACGAGGACAAAATGCTGCTCGCCCCGCGTGAACGGGGTGTCGATCGCATCCCGCGTTGTTCCAGGTGCCTCATCCACGATGACGCGCTCGTCACCCAGCATGGCGTTGACGAGTGACGACTTCCCGACATTGGGGCGTCCGACGATGGCGACTTGGATTGCAGGCGCACCGGGTGCCTCGGGGTCGCTCTCCGGCAACAGCGCCACGACCTGATCAAGGAGGTCGTTGATACCAAGACCATGGAGGGCGGAAATGACAACGGGATCCCCCCACCCCAACTCGTAGAACTCGGGGGGCGTGGAGGCGCCGGGTTCGTCGACTTTGTTGACCACAAGAAGGACAGGCCGGCGGGGTGCCCGGAGCCGCTCACCTACCTCGCGATCCTCGGGCAGCAGCCCGCTACGGGCCTCCACCAGGAACAAGACCACATCGGCGTCCTGGACAGCTCGCTCGGCTTGCTGGAGCACCTGCTCCTGGAGAGGGGCTTTTGCGGGCCAGGTCATGCCGCCGGTGTCGATGACCGAAAACTCGCGCCCGCGCCAGACCGTAGGTCCGTATAACCGGTCGCGGGTGACTCCCGGCGTGCTTTCCACGATGGCTTTCCTATGACCGACGAGGCGGTTAAAGAGGGCCGACTTCCCCACATTGGGGCGACCGACGATCGCAACAACTGGTTTGCTCATCGCATAAAAAATGGCGGCGGCGGCCGCCATCGCCTACCCCGCACTGCTTACGGGTGTCGTGTGGAGGTCGTCTCCGCCCCTCAGCTGTCGACCTGGACCGGGTCTGCGGCGCCGAAGGCGTCTAGGCGCTGGATGACCTCCGCGATGATCCAGTCTGGCGTGCTGGCTCCCGACATCACGCCCACCTGCCGCACCCCCGCGAACCATTCCGCTTTGAGCTCGTCCGCTACTTCGATGTGGTAGGTCGGCACCGTGTGCGCGCGGCCGATTTCCCACAGGCGCGTTGTGTTCGCGCTGTGATGCCCGCCGACCACGACGAGCGCGTCCACGGCCTCGACCATCTTCTCTGCCTCTTCCTGGCGGACGGTAATCGCGGGGCAGAGCGTGTTGACGACCTTGAGTTCCTTCGTTCGGAGGCTGAGGTCGCCGACGATCTGGCGGAAATTCTCCTGCGACTGCGTCGTCTGAGACATCACCGCCACGCGTCCCCGCAGTTTGACCTGCGCCGCTTCTGCCCGATCGTGGACGATGGTCACTTTGTCCTGTAGGACTTCTTTCAGAGTTACCATCTCGGGGTGACCGTGGTCGCCGACGACGACGAGTTGGTAGCCTTCCTCCACAAGCTTGAACGCGAGAGAGTGGGCCCGGATCACGACCGGGCAGGTGGCATCGACGACGCGCATCCCGCGCGCCTTCGCGGCGTCCAGGACGGCGTGCTCAACTCCGTATGCTGACACGACAAACGCGTCGCCGTGGAGATCGTCCAGCGTGTCGGCGACATGAACGCCGGCGCGCTCTAGCCGCTGGACAACCTGGGGGTTGTGGATGAGCGGGCCCCAGGTGAAGACGCGTCCGTCGGCCGCCTCGGCGGTACCGCGCGCCATCTCGACGGCACGCTTCACCCCTCCGCAGAATCCCATGTGTTTCGCGACGACGATCTCCATCGCTCCCTAGCATACTATGGGCGTTGCCCGTGCACCAGCCGCGCGCGCGGACGGATGCACCGACGCGACAGGATTGCCGGGAGATGTCGGCGTAGTGGGTCTAGACCATGGCGTCCTCCGTCCGTGCGATCGCGTTGATCAACCCGCTCGCGGCGCGAGGCCGCGGCCGACGCGCGTGGCCGCAGATCAAAGCGGAGTTATACCGGTCCGGTCTCCCCTGCGACGAGGTCATCACACAGTCCGGCGAGGACGGGATGGCGCGGGTCCAACGTGCCGGTGCCGACGGGTACACCACGGTCATCTCCGTGGGTGGGGACGGCACGACGCACTGGGCTGTCAACGGGCTGATGCACAGCCTCACGACCCCCCCTCCGGCGCTGGCCGTGATTCCCGAGGGGACGGCGAACGACTTCGCCCGTTGCTTGGGCATCCCCCTCAAGGCGACCGTGGCCGCCCGGGTGTTGGCGCGGGGCGTACGCCGTCGGGTCGATGTGGGTCAAGTGAACGATCGCTACTACGCCACCATTTCCGGGGTGGGGTTCGACGCCGAGGTGGCCCAACGGGTGAACCACTGGCCCCGCTGGATCCGGGGTACCACGGTGTATGTGGCAGGAATTCTCCAGCAACTGCTCGTGTACCACTCCGCCGACACGACGATCACGATCGATGGACGCGAGCAGAGCCTAAAAATGTTCTTGCTCGCCGCGGCGAATACGAACTGCTACGGCGGGGGCATGTACATGGCCCCGCATGCCAAAATCGACGACGGGCTCCTCGCGGTCGTGTACGCGACCGACCTGACCAAATTCGAGACGCTCGCGGTGCTGCCACGAGTGTTCTCCGGCCGGCACCTCGAACACCCGAAAGTGTTCCACACCTTGGCGCACGAGGTCCGCGTCGACAGCGCGACGCCTCTCGCGATCCACGCCGACGGCGAGAGCCTGGGCACGGTGCCCGCGGTATTTCGGATTGTGCCCCAGGCGATCGAAGTCATCGTCCCGCAGCGTGAGGTCCCCCTGCCCGCCCCCACGACGGTTACCGCGAGATCACGGAACGGGAGGGCGGTGTTGCTCGGGAGGAAGCAGGCGCTCGATGGCCTCGATAATTTGACTTCCCCACTCCTCAAGCGCCTGGCGATCGAGCCGCCCGTTGCTGCGGGGCACGGTGAGCGGCGGTCCCATGCGGATCGTGATCCGTTGAAACCGCGGCCAGCGGGTCCCCCTCGGTAGGATTCGATAACTCCCAATCACGGCCGCGGGTAAGACCGCCACGCCCGTGCGCAAGGCGATCATGGCCGCGCCGGGTTCGGGTTTCTGCAGCCGTCCGTCGAGACTGCGTGTGCCCTCCGGGAACATCACCAGGACGCCGCCCGATGCCAAGACATCCAGCGACGTCCGGATGGCCCGGTGATCGGCCTCCCCGCGGCGGACAGGGAAGACGCCAATGGAACGCAGCAGGGGCCCCAAGATCGGGACAGCGAAGAGTTCGCTTTTGCCCATGTAGGAGGCCCGGTGGTGGAGCGAGGCCCCCACGAGAGGCGGATCGAGGGCGCTGGCGTGGTTGGCGGCCACGATGAACGGCCCCTGCGCCGGCTCATGCTCGCGGCCCTCGATGCGCAGCTGGAAGGCGATCTTGCCAATGGCCCACACGGCGGTCTTCCAGAATAGATACCATAGGTTCCCGACGATGGCGCCGAGGTGGCGGCGCACCGAACTGGTCTGGGGCAGTACCACTCTCTCACGCATTTTTCGCCCTCAGCGCGAGTTGCACAATGCGCTCGATGACGTCGTCTGGCGGCATCTGGGTGGTATCGATGATCACGGCACCCGGTGCTCGCTGCAGGGGGGAGTGCATGCGGGTGCGATCCCGCCGGTCCCGCTCTTCCTCCGCCCGGCGGACCGCGTCAAGATCGACGTTGAGGCCTCTGGCTTGTAGCTCGCGGTGCCGCCGCCGCGCGCGCTCCTCCAGCGAAGCGTCCAAGAAGATTTTCACCTCCGCGTCAGGAAACACCACGGTCCCAATATCGCGGCCCTCCATGACAACGCCGCCCTGGGCGCCCAAGGCGCGTTGAATGGCGACCATGGCCTCCCGCACTCCCGGGTAGACGCTCACAATCGACGCCCCATCACTCACCTCTGGCGATCGGAGAGCGTCTGTCACATCGCGCCCGTCGACCCACACGCGCTGGCCCTCCGCGTCGGAGCGGAACTCGATGC
>MNEU01000046.1 GCA_001917855.1 Armatimonadetes bacterium 13_1_40CM_64_14
GGTGTTTCAGGAGTACGCGTTGTTCCCGCACATGACAGTGGTGGAGAACGTGGCCTACGGGCTGCGCATGCGCCGCGTCGCTGCTCCCCAGATCCGCCGGCGCGTCGCCGACGCTCTGGCATTGGTCGGCCTCACCGGTGTGGACGACGCGTTTCCTTCGCGGCTCTCCGGCGGCCAGCAGCAGCGGGTCGCCCTGGCCCGCGCGCTGGTCGTCGAGCCGGAGGTGCTGTTGCTGGACGAGCCGCTGTCGAGCCTCGACGCCAAGCTGCGGGTGCGGGTGCGGACGGAGCTGCGAGGACTTCAGCGACAACTGGGCAAGACAGTCCTCTACGTGACCCACGATCAGGAAGAGGCGCTCGCTATTTCAGATCGCATCGCGGTCATTGCGAGTGGCCGGATCCAACAGGTGGGCACCCCGCTGGAGATCTATCATCGCCCAGCCAACCGCTTCGTGGCCGATTTCGTGGGGCTGGCGAATTTCATTGACGCGGAGGTCATCGGACCCCAGACCGTGCGGGCGGCGGGGATCACGATGCAGACTTCGGATGAGACGGTGTCTGGGCCAAACGGCGCTCCCCGCCAACGCGTCGTGGTGTTGCGGCCTGAGGCCCTTCACTTACATCGAGAGCGCATCGGCGGCCCCAACATCCTGCTGGGGCGCATTACCGCGAGTAGCTTTTTGGGCACGCTCGCCCGCTACTGGGTGCAGGCGGGTGGAACGACTTGGCTCGTGGACGTGCCGGCCCCGGGAGAGACCGTCCTGCTATCCGGAGACATCTTCTTGGAAATTCCGCGGGATGGAATTCATCTGCTGCAGTCAGAATCCACGTCGTGAAGTGAGGATCAAGGAGGTCCGCGATGGCTAAGTGGAATCTGCCGCCTACCGGCGGTCACATGGACAAACGCACCGGCATCTACTTGCAGACGATGACGATGCGCGACATCGACGAACGGCTGAAGACCAACGATGTGCTGATCGTCCCGTTAGGCGCGACCGAAGCACACGGGCCCAACGCGCCGATCGGCGAGGATATCTTCTTGGTGACGCGCATGGCCGAGGCCGTCGCCGAACGAACCGGGTGCACGGTGTCAGAACCGCTGTGGTGGGGATCCCACCCCTACCATCACCTGGGGATGCCCGGGACCGTGATCATTCCCGAGGAGATCTTCACGGGTTTCCTCCGCGCGATGATCGCGGGGTTTTGGAACATGGGGTTTCGTAAGCAGATCTTGCTTAACGGCCACGGGCAAGAGTATGTGATTCCCACCGCGATCCACCAGTTCGGCAAGCGCTACCGCCTCCCGGCACTGATCGTTAATTTGAACTGGTACCACGCGGTGCCCGAGTACTTCAAGTTGAAGGCGGAAGGTGGTCCCTACGAGACCCCGTTCATCCACGCCGACGAAGTGGAGACCTCGTGGTGCTTGGCGTTGTTTCCGGAGCTGATGAAGCAAGAGTGGGCGGTGGACAACAAGCCGTTTGGTTTCCTCCCTGAAGGCCATGTCGACAAGGCCGGGAATCTCCTGCGCCGGCCGATCAACTGGTACGGGCATGTCGGTGCGGGTCCGATCGAGGTGAAGGCCTATATCGAGGGCGTGGTCGGAAAGCCCTCTCTGGCGAAGGCGGAGAAGGCTCTGCCGGGGGTGGAGGCTCTGTTGGATTACATCGAGCGTTTGGTGACTGACATCCTCAAGACGTTTCCCCCCGGCAAGTTGCCGCCAGCGGACCTGGTCACAGAACGCGATAAGGAAGAGTTTGAGGCCATCCTCAAGGGACCGGCCAAGGGCGGGAAGAGCATTTACAGTCTGGGATGGCCACCCTGAGCACGACCGGCAGGGCGGGAGTACCGCCAGTCCCTCCCGCGGATGCCATGCACCTGAGCCTCGTCATCTCGACGGAAGAGACCAGCTTCGATGCGGTGGCGATGCGGGGGACGTGGCAAGACGCGGTGCGGACCGCCGCTGCCCTGGGCTACGACGGTGTGGAGCTGGCCGTCCGCGATGCGTCGCGCCTCGACGCAGCAGTCGTCGCATCCGTGGTGCGGGAAGCCGGGCTCACCGTGCCGGCGATCGGCACCGGTCAGGCCTACCTGGCGGATGGGTTGAGCCTCGCCCACCCTAGTGAAGACATCCGTGCCCGTGCCAACGCCCGCGTGGCCGCAGCGATTCATCTGGCGGCACAGGTGGGGGCGGCGGTGATTGTAGGCTTGTTACGCGGGCGGATCAGTGGCGACCGGGCCGCCACCGATCGGCGGCTGCTAGAGTCAATGCGTGCGTTGCAGCCCATCGCGGAGCAGCTGCACGTCCCGATCCTGTTCGAGCCGATCAACCGCTACGAGACGGATTACCTCCCCACAGTGGAGGCGGTGCTGGAGGTGATCCGCCGGACGGGCTCGCCGCTAGTGGGCGTGCTCGCGGATACCTTCCACATGAATATCGAGGAGGCGTCGATTGAAGAAAGCCTCCGCCGTGCTGGCCCGCACCTCCGGCACGTACACGTCGCCGACAGCAACCGCTTCGCCCCTGGGTGGGGACATCTAGATTTCTCCCGGATCCTGTCCGTGTTGCGGCAACTAGACTATCGCGGATACCTGTCGGCTGAGATCTTGCCCCATCCCAACCCGCACGCTGCGGCCAGACAGGCGCTCGAGCATCTGCGGGCAGTGTCCCGCGCGCCGATCCTGGGGGGAGGCACATAAGCAAGACCTCCGCGTCACGGAGTGCCACGCGCTCCCCTGAGGACGATCGCTCGGCTGGGTGGCGAGGTTAGACGAAACGCTAAACGAGTGCGAGCGCCGTGGCGACCTCTCGCCAGCCGCTGTCGATCGTCAGCGCGTCCGGGCCACGGAGCAGGCCAGCTTTCTCGAAGATGTCGCGGTCCGATCGGCCGGGTCACTCACCTCCTCGATCCGCCCCGGGTCATCGTCCTGGGCCACGAGCCGTCTCGGCTTTCTCGACACGGTACTTCCTGTGTTTTCAGGGCCGGCAGCCTACCCGTGTGATCAAGCATAAGCGCTGCGGCCTCTCTTCCAGCGAGCCCGGTTCGTAGGTGAGGCCGACTCCGTGCACAAAGGCGAGTCCATTCTCGTCCCCTGAGTGAATCCCCGTAGTCCTTGAGCGTTCCTTGGACGCGCGAGTGGGCCTGAGCATCGGGAATTTCCCTGAAACGCGACGAGAAACAACCTGACCCTGACCGCCCATCGACCGCCCTTCGATAGTGATTCTTTTGCGCGGGATTCCGGGATTTTCGCGATTGATCGACTCATGACTCGCCCATAAACTGAGGCCAGCAAATTCACGTCAATTCTCACGAGAGGAGGAAAGTCATGAGCACAACGAGATATCAGCGGTTCGGCGTTGCCGCACTAGTCATTGGGCTGACCGTGTTCCTGGCGGTCCCTGGACCTGTGGCTGGGCAAGTGCCGAGTATCGGCGGTTTGACAGTGGGAGGCACCAGCATCGCGACCGGCACGGGCGCCACGGCCCTAGTCGCATCTACAGGACCCCTCGCGAATAGCTGGGACGCTATCGACGCGTCGCTGGACACCGGCAGCATCCCCATCGGGACAGCAGCGACGTTGGAGGCCACAGCGATCGGTGAGGGCGATTTGGTATCGTCCGCAGCGTCCCTCGGCGACCTGGTGCTTACGACCGCAGTCGGTACGATTTCGGCCGATTTCACAATGGCAACGGCCACTGCGGATTCGTACGGCGGGCTGGTTGGCTGGTCCGAGATAGATGGCTTGGTGGTCAGCGGCGTGCCGATCGTTGCCACCGGAGAACAAAACCAGACACTCGTGATCGGTACCATCCAGGTAGTCCTGAACGAAGTGACCACGGCAGCGAACGGGATTACCGTCAACGCACTGCATGTCACCACGCTTGACGGACTCGTGAACGTCGTGGCTGGATCTGCGACAGCGGTTCGGCCGTAACGGCGGAGGAGACGATCATGAAGAACATCATAGGGAAACTTGCAATCTCCCTCCTGATTGGAGGGCTGGTGTTGGTTCCCGTCGCCCCCGCTGGCGCGTGGATTGCGACCAACGATTTCATCACGGGTGGCGGGTGGTACATCATTCAAAGCGGTCACACGGCTTTCGACGTGGGGGTTACGTTCTTTACGGGGTGCGGCATCCCGGGTAGCAGAGCGAACTTCGGGTGGCATGGCGGCGTGAAGAATCAGCAGTTTTGGGGCAACGGAAACTACCTCGACCACGGGTGTGGCCTGCACGTGCACAACACGCAGGTCGTGGATTACGTGTGTATCTCGACCAACGGAATAACCTGGACGGCGACCGGCACCTGTCCTTCTTCGACGTCGCATCAGGACACAGGCACCCGGGAGGTCTGCGGGTATGCAAGCACCAACAAAGGTACTTCGGTCGCCTATCGCGTCAGGATGAACGACACGGAGCCAGAGGCGGCTAAACAGGACAAGTTCGGGATCATATTGCACAATCCGACAACGTTCGAAGTTTTGTATGCGACCGAGGGGATTCCGATAAGTGGCGGCAACATCGAGCTCCATAGGGGCAACCCGTCGAATACCGCACCGTCGGGGGGGTCGTCAGGTTTCTGCGATACTCTGCGCGCCGCAAGCCAGGCGCGGGGCATCGACTTCCATTTCGAATAGTTCGCCCCTGACGATGAAGGTGTGAGAGGCGGCCACGGGGAGAGCTGAAATCGACTCTCCTCGGGCCTTTTCTCAGTGTGCCGCGCATTCCTGATTACGTTCGAGCGCACGGATCCTGGGTGACACTAGCGCGTGTGCCCTCCGAGTTGCGGAGGGCACACGCTCGTCTAAAGACGATTGCTCGGGTTGGGCGAAGAGACTAGACGAAACGCTTCACGAAGGCGAGCGCCGTGTTGGCGACCTCTCGCCAGCCGCTGTCGATCGTCAGCGCGTGCCCACGGTTGGGGATTTTGACGATCTCGGTCACAGCTTTATTACGCTGCTGGAGCTTGAAGGACGCATCTGCGATCGCCCACGGCACCGTGTTGTCCATCTCGCCCGAGATGATCAGCAGCGGCCCGCGTGCTGGGTTCTCGGTGTCGACCTTGGCCTCAGTCCACGGGTTGAGGTTGGCGGCCGCGGCCTGGAAGAGCGGCACACCCGACGCCGGCACCGCGAAGGTCGCGTAGAGCTGTTTCGCCTCCTCCTCGCTGACGGCATTGGCGAAGGCGAAGCGGAACTGATCAAACGTGAGCGGGATCGCGCGGTTGCGGTTCGCCGGGTTCCCGATGACCGGCCACGCGGACTTCAGTGATGAGAGCGGAAGCGGTAGCACGCCGCGAAAAGGAGCCGGGTCGATTGCCACTGTCGCGGCGGCCCGCCCCCGTCCGGCGAGGATCTGCGCGAGCAAGCCACCAAACGAGTGGCCGATGAGCGCCGGCTTCCTCTCCAGCCCCTGGATGATCTCGTCGAAATGGTCTACGACCTGCCCAATGGTTTTGTGTGCGAACGCCTCGGGCTTCATCTTCGCCTCGTTGACGGTCTCCGGGTCATCGGGCCAACCGGGCGTGAGCGCCGTGTAGCCCGCCTCTTCAAAGACCATCGCCCAGCGGTCCCAACTGCTCGGCAGCAGCCAGAGACCGTGGACGAAGACGACAGGTTGCCGTTCAGTCGCATTCGCGCGCCTCACCTGCTCTGCTTCGTGGTCGATGATCGTCGTCATGATGTTCTTACCCCTGTGGCGGAGATCGCCACGTTCACTGAGTTCGCGCGAATACCGGAGGAAGAGAGATTTCCGCTGTTTGTCACTGAACCCCTCTTACCAACTTCGATTTGTCAGGAGGAGCGGCGGGAAGTGGTGTAGGAAAGGTGTAGTATGTCGCTGCGCATCCATCCGATACCTAAGGCGGGGTTCGCAGCGGCCGTTCGCGCCGACGGGCATCCACTTTCGTTTCTTGAGTTCGGAGTGCTCCGGCTCACCCCCACGAGTCATACGATCACGCTCGCGTTCCCCAACCGGGAGGCGGTTTTGCTCCTCCTGGAGGGTTCGGCGACCGTGCACTGCGGGGAACAGGGCGGGGACGTGGGGCCTCGAGGATCGGTTTTTGATGACCCACCTTGGGCCGTCTACATCCCTCCAGGAGTGGCGCTGGACGTGCGTGTGCGCGAGTCCATGCTGGCTGCCGTGGCGACCGCCCCAGCCACTGCTCACAAGCCCGTCCAGCTCATCAGTCCGACTCACGTATCCGAACGCGTGCTCGGCGCGAACAATTGGACGCGCAGGGTGCGCTCCGTCGTCGACCAGCGCGTCTCTGAACACCTGCTCGTCGGCGAAACGGTTAGTCCGCCGGGGAATTGGTCGAGCTATCCTCCGCACAAACACGATCGCCTGACAGATGCGGGTGAACTGCCGATGGAGGAGGTGTACTACTACACGGTGCGGCCGGACTCGGGTTTCGGCCTGCAGTTGATCTACTCAGCGCCGGACGATCCCGAATCACCGGAGCAGATCTACCGCGTCAAGGGCGGAGATGTCGTGCTGTTGCCACGGGGCTATCACCCGGTGGTGGCGGCAGCGGGCTATGAGCTCCACTATGTCTGGGCGATTGCCGGCCCGCGGGTCGCAAGTGGAGCATGGAGCGACGACCCGGCTCATGCCTGGATCCGTCAGCTAGAACACGGACGGTGAAGTCCCCATCGGCGCTGAGACGCGGACACGTGAAGCCGGGTCTCGCAGGTGATCGCAGACTGGATTCTTCTGACGGAACCCTGGGACACCGCAACGCCCAGGACCTAGGCCACTAGAGTGGAGGTAGTCCGATGAAGGAGAAATGGTATCGTCTCAGCGTTCTTTCGATTGTCCTGCTGACCTTGGCAGTCGGCCTCTATCCTTCCAAGCCGTCGCGCGCTCTGGCGCAAGGCGCGTATCACGAAGCCGCCGAACTCGCCGATCTGGTCAAGGCCGGAAAGCTGCCGCCCGTGGCCGAGCGCCTGCCTGAGAACCCCCTGGTCGTCGACACCGTCGAGAGCATTGGGCAGTACGGCGGCGTGTGGCGCCGCGGGTTCCTCGGGCCCGGAGATTTTAATAACTATCACCGGATTGTCTACGATGCGCTCGTCCGCTACTCACCTGACGGCACGAGAGTCGAGCCCAAGCTCGCCTCCAGTGTGGAGCCGTCGGCGGACTACGCGACGTGGACCGTTAAATTGCGGAAGGGGGCCAAGTGGTCGGATGGCAGCCCCTTCACCGCCGACGACATCATGTTCTGGTACACCGACGTCCTGCTGAACAAAGACCTCATTCCCGCTCTCCCGACGTGGATGAAGAACCGCGACGGATCCCCGGTAACAGTCGAGAGAGTGGATGACATCACGGTTCGGTGGGTGTACAAAGAGCCGACCACGACCTTTCTGATGGAGCTCGCGAACAAGGACAGCGGGGATAAGCAATTCGCGGTGTTCCTGCCAGCGGCGTACTTGAAGCAGTTCCACGCCAAGTACGCGGACAAGGCGCAGCTGGATCAGATGGTCGCCGATGCCAAGTTCAAGACTTGGGTCGAACTCTTCATTTCTCGAGCGCACCCTCCGGACAACCCCGCCCGACCCTCCATGGCGGCGTGGGTGCCCGTCTCCCGCGTGACCGACCAGGTGTTCATCCTGCGCCGAAACCCGTACTACGTCGGGGTGGACAAGGCCGGCAACCAGCTGCCCTACATCGATCGAGTTCAGTTCAAGTACTTTGCCGACGTCCAGGCCCTCAACCTCGCGGCGATCTCCGGTCAGCTCGACCAGCAAGAGCGGCACATCAACCTGCTCAACTACCCCGTGCTTAAAGAACACGAGAAGGACGGCAAGTACCGTGTGATCCTGTGGCCCGGCTTTGGCGGCGCGGACGCGGACGTCACGTTCAACCAGACCTATGCCAAAGATCCCGATCTTGGTCGATTGTTCCAGACTCGGGACTTTCGCATCGCGATGTCCTACGCTATCAATCGGGGTGAGATCAAGGAATCGGCCTTCCTCGGCCTCGGCGAGGCGCGCCAGCCCGTGGCGGCGCCGTGGCATCCCTACTATCCGGGAGACCTCTACGCGAAGAAGTTCACCGAGTACCGGCCCGATGAAGCCAATCGGCTGCTGGATCGCATTGGGTTAGACCGCAAGGATGGCGACGGCTTCCGTCTCTTCCCTGGAACCAGCCGGCGCGTTACGATCGAACTCTCCGTCGTCCCCGTCTTTGGACCGTGGCCCGACATCGCGCAGCTGATCGCGAAGAACTGGGAGCGGGTGGGCATCCGCACCCTCGTCCAGGTTCGCGAGCGGGCGCTCCACTTCCAGTTGCGGCAGTCCAACGACCTACAAGCAGAGATCTGGAACCAAGACACCGCGGGGTTTCCGTTCACCGGCGTGCCCAAGTACGACCCGCGGTCGCTGCTCTACGGCACGATCACCACGGGCCCCTTGTGGAAGCTCTGGTATGACTCCGGCGGGAAGGACGGCGTCGAACCGCCGGCGGAAGCCCAGCGCCTGGTGGAGCTAATAGACCGGGGCAAGACGGCCAAGCCTGAACAGCAGGTGAGAATCGCCCAGGAGATCTTCAAGATCTGGGTGGACAACCTGTTTGAGATCGGGACCGTGGGTCTGACGCCGCTGGATCAGGGGGTGGCTGTGGTCAGCACGCGCCTGCACAACGTCCCGCAGACGCTGGCTAAAGACTGGCCGCTGCGGACGCCGGGGAACGCGCGGACCGAGCAGTTTTACTTCAAATAGAGCAATGCCACGCGCTGCAGGCGGCCCCGCGGGCGACCTCGGGGTCGCTTGCAGCGCCAACCAGAGTCAGATCCCATGCTGCGCGTCGTTCTCCACCGCCTGGTACTCTTGCCGGTGCTGCTGCTTGTCTTCTCGATTGCCGTCTTCGCCTTAGTCCAAGCCCCCCCGGGCGATTTTCTCACGAGTTACCTCTCCATGCTGGCGGCCTCGGGGTCCAGTGTGGATCAAGCGCAGGTCGACGCCCTCCGGCGGCAGTTCGGGCTCGATCAGCCCTTCTACATCCAGTACCTCCGGTGGATGCAGAATCTCCTGAGGGGCGACCTCGGCCTCTCGTTGGAGTATCAACTGCCGAACCTCGACCTGATCAGCGACTACCTCGTGCCCACCGTCCTGCTCGCGCTGTTGTCGTTCGTCTTCACCTGGCTCATGGCCATTCCGGCCGGGATTTATTCCGCCACCCATCCGCGGTCACCGCTCGACTACGCGGTCACGGTGCTCAACT